>JAFMMO010000239.1 GCA_017859655.1 Pseudomonadota bacterium
GCGACGCCGGGGCGATCATCCGCCACTACGTCGACCCGGAGCAGCTCTTCCCGGGGCTCCTCCCCGAAGGTCCCCGTCGACCCCCCCTCGACACGGATGCCCGACTGCTCCTCCATCGGCTCGCCTGTCAGATGCTCGGCCGCCGGGAGGGCTTCTCGAACGGCTACGAGCGCTCCTACCACTACAACCACTTCGATGAGCGCGTCGGCCTGACGCACATCGGCATGATCAGCCACCTCGGCTCGATGATCCCGGTGGCGGCCGGAGCCGCCCTCGCCCACCAGCACGCCGGGCGGGATCGGGTGGCGATCAACTTCATCGGCGAGGGGGCGACGAGCACCGGGGACTTCCACGAGGGACTGAACATCGCGGCGGTGTGGCGGCTCCCGTTCATCCTCGTGATCGAGAACAACCAATGGGCGTTCTCGACCCCGGCGTCGCAGCAGTACGCCTGCGCCTCGCTCGCGGAGCGCGGCGCCGCCTACGGCATCCCCGGCGTGCAGGTCGATGGCAACGACCCCGAGGCGGTGCTCGCCGTCATGCGCACGGCGGTGGAGCGGGCGCGCGCCGGCGAGGGTCCGACCCTCGTCGAGGCGATGCTCGGGCGTCACCGCGGCCACTCCGAGGGGGATGACTCGATGGCGCAGCTCAGCGATGAGGAGCGGCAGGAGCACCTCGCTCACGACCCCCTCGACCTGTACGAGTCGGCGCTCGCCGAGGAGGGCATCGGCGACGCCGAGCACTTCGAGCGGGTGCGGAAGGCCTGCCACGATCTCTGGATCGACGTCGTCGATGGCGCGGCCGCGACCGCCGAGCCCGATGTGACCGAGGAGCGCCCCATCCATGCCGACTGACACCGCTCCCGCCGCGGAGGAGATCTCCTACGTCGATGCGATCCACCACGCCCTCGGCGACGCGATGCGCGCGGACGAGAGCGTCATGCTCATGGGGCAGGACATCGCCGGACACGGTGGGGCGTTCAAGATCACCCGGGGCTACCTCGAGGAGTTCGGCGCCTCCCGGGTGCGGAACACCCCCATCGCCGAGAGCGGCACCATCGGGATCGCCAGCGGCGCGGCGCTCCTCGGGCTGCGACCGGTCATCGAGATGCAGTTCGCCGACTTCATCACCTGCGGGTTCAACCAGACGGTGAACGTCGCGGCGAAGATGTTCTTCCGCACCGGTCATCCGGTCCCTCTCGTCATCCGCTTCCCCGCCGGAGGCGGGGTCGGCGCCGGCGCCTTCCACTCCCAGAACAACGAGTCCTGGTTCACCCAGGTGCCCGGGCTCAAGGTCGTCGCGCCCGCCTTCGCGGGAGATGCCTATCGGCTCCTCCGCGCCGCCATCGCGGACCCGAACCCGGTCATGTACTTCGAGCACAAGTTCCTCTACCGCAGGGAGAAGGCGGTCGTCGACCGAGGGGCGCCGACCCCGACCCGGATCGAGGGGGGCTCGCAGGTGCTGCGCGAGGGAGAGGATGTCACCATCGTCTCCTATGGTTGGATGACGCACCGGGCGCTCGAGGCCGCGGAGCGCCTCGCCGAGGAGGGGATCTCCGCCGAGGTGATCGACCTGCCGGTGCTGGTCCCCCTCGGGATGGACGGCATTCTCGAGAGCGTGCGTCGGACCTCCCGGGCGATCGTCGTCCACGAGGCGACGATCACCTCCGGCTTCGGGGCGGAGCTCGCGGCGCGGATCGCGGAAGAGGCGATGGACTCCC
Source organism: Pseudomonadota bacterium (assembly GCA_017859655.1). Taxonomy (GTDB): domain Bacteria; phylum Planctomycetota; class UBA8108; order UBA1146; family UBA1146; genus JAFMMO01. The sequence goes on from JAFMMO010000239.1 coordinate 1,721, forward strand.
TCGACGCCCCCATCCGGCGGATCTGCTATCCGGACTCGCCCCCGCCCTTCCACAAGGGGCTCGAGGCGCGACGCATCCCCTCGGTCGAGGGGATCGTGGAGGGCGCGCGGGCCCTCGCGGCCTGGTAGCGCCGGCGCCCGCTCCCCCTCGCCGGACCCGGCTCCCCCACCGCTAGGGGCGGACCCCACCCATCACGGAGTGACGATCCCCGCTCGAGGGCATCTCCCGCGGAGGGCGGCGCGGCCCCGTTTCCTCGAGATCCGTCGGGAGTCCGGGGCGGGTGACGATCCATCGGAACGCCGTCGCCTGCGTCCCCGGGGTGGCGGGATCGGGGCGCCGCAGACGCACGGTCGCGGGGGGGGCGATGAGGCGGAGGCGGGTCAGGGGACTCCGCAGGGGGCGCCAGGTCTCTCCGTCGAGGAGCTCCACATCGTTCCACCCCTCCTCCGGGATGAGCTGGAGCTCCATCGCTCCGGCGGGGACCTCGACGGTGACGCGCACCTCCCCGCCCTCCCGCGCGGTGAGGATCCGGATCGGGTCTGCCTGCGCGGAGACGGGCGCCGCGGAGACCCGGGGGGGAGGCGGCGCATCGTCGTGGCGATGCCGTCCCGAAGCCCCTCCCAGAGCTCCCGTCTCTCGGCCGTCGGCTCCTCCACTCCTCCTGCGTCGAGCAGGGAACCGACGAAGGTCCCGGGGCGCGCATCGAAGGTCCCCCACTCCGCGCTCCCCGCGTCGAGGTCCTGCAGATGATGGACGCTCGCGGCGTGGGGAACGCCGGGGGCGAGGCGAACGACGATGGTCAGGGCAGTGGAGAGGACGAGGGTCGCGATGATCAGCGACACGACCGTGCGACGACCGGGCACGCCCCCCGTGATCCGCCCCAAAAGAGGAGCGAGGAGCGGCACCTGCGCCGCGCCGACGAGGGCGATCAGCGGCGCGGCACCGACCCCGAAGGCGATCGCGACCCCCTCGAGGACGGTCGGCCAGAGGGCGAGCGCAGGGAGCGCCCCGAGAGAGAGGAGCGCGGCGCCGGCACCCGAAGCCCGCTCGGAGCGAAGGACGAGGAGCGCGCCGAGGAGCGGGAGCGAGCCGAGGTAGCTCGCGCGGGGGAGGATGAGCTCGAGGAGCACGGTCAGCCCGATCCCGAAGATCACTCCGGCCCGGGCCCCCTGCCCCCCGCGGAGGGAGCCGTCCTCGTGGAGCGCCCGCCACAGCCCGAGGAGGAGGGCCGCCCCCACCGCCACGAGGGCGAGGGTCACCTCTCCGGCCGCGGCGAGGGGGGCCGGGTGGGACCAGCCCTCCGAGGCGACCTCGAGCGCCGCCCGCGTCCCCATGCGCACGAAGAGCCCGACGAGGACCGCGCCGGCGCTCCAACCGAGGAGAACCCGGGAGAGGGAGCCCTCCGCGCCCGCCGGGGAGCGGAGATCGCGGCGAAGCGCCTCGATGGCGAGGAGCAGGGCGAGGAGGGAGAGGAGGTGCCCGAGCCGGGTGGAGCCGACCCAGGTCCGCCCTCCGAAGGGGAAGTAGATCGCATCCTTCCCCCCCGCGGCGGGCAGCTCCCCCCGGATCAGGGTGCGGGCGAGCGCGAGGACCGACTCCCCCTGCTCCTGCAGGGTCCCCGGGTCGAGGTTCTCGACCGAGTCGAGGGGAGTGTGATAGTGCTCATAGCCGCGGATGAAGGCGAAGTTGTAGCCCGCGATGCCGACCTGGCGGAGCACCGTGAGGTCGGAGTCCCTCCCCATGTGCCGATAGATCGAGGCGGAGAGGCTGTCCGCCCGGGATCCGGCCCCGGAGCGGGCGTACGCCTCGATCCACTCCGCGTCCCCTCGCGTCGTCTCGAACATGCGCGAGGCCCCGCGGCTCCCCCGCGCCTCGAGGTTGATGGTGACCGCCGCCTCCTGCGCCGCCGGATGCTCCAGAGCGAAGGCCCGCGCCCCCTCCAGTCCGAGCTCCTCGGCATCGGAGAGGAGAACGAGGAGCTCCCGGTCCCGATCCGGCTCCTCCCGGAGGATGCGGACCACCTCCAGTATGATCGCCACTCCCGAGCCATCGTCGGAGGCCCCGGGCGAGGCGTCGCGGCTGTCGTAGTGGGCGGAGAGGAGCAGCGCGGTCCGATCCTCCCGATCCCCTCCTCCCCGAGGGGCCGGGAGCCGGGCGACGATGTTACGGATCCGGATCGCGTCGACCCAGCCCGGAGGCGGCGGGATCGGGTGCTGCTCGGGGAGCCCCTCATCCCCCACGAGGATCCGCTCCTGGATCTCGACCTCGAGCCCCAGCTCCCGGAGACGGGATGCGAGCCACTCCCGCACCCGGTCGTGCTCGACCGTCCCCGTGGGATGCGGGACCCGGGCGATCTCGTCCACGATCTCGAGGGCGCGCCCGGCGGAGAAGAGAGCCGAGGGAGCGGAGGCGGGTCGGGGCTCGGGGCGGAGCGGATCGAGGCCGACGGCGAGGGTGAAGAGCGCGAGGAGCGCGAGGAGCGCCCGGAGGAGCGGCGGGGTCCGCGGTTCGGTCGAGCCTCGGCTCTCCCTCACAGGGGGATCCCGTGCTTCTGCATCCGACGGTAGAGCGTGCGCCGTGACCAGCCGAGGATGCGACACGCGGCGGACTTGTTCCCTTCCGCCTCATGGAGCGCGCGGAGGATCCCCTCCCTCTCCACCCGGTCGAGCTCCCCGCGCATCGATCCCTCCGCCACCGCGGAGGTGCGGGGCCCTCCCGCGATCGACCGGAGCCTCTCCTCGCTCAGGGTCTCCTCGCCGAGCGCCGCGAGCTTCAGGGTGAGGTTCCACATCTCGCGGGCGTTCCCCGGCCAGTCGTGGGCGACGAGCGCCTCCTCCACTCCTTCCGCCCACTCCGGGGCGATCGCCCCGCGGCCCTGGCGGGCGATCAGGTGCTCGAGAGTGGGGAGGATGTCCTCCCGCCGCTCCCGGAGGGGCGGGATCAGGACCCGCGCCCCGGCGAGGCGGTAGTAGAGGTCGGAGCGGAGGACCTCCTCCTCCGGGCCGGACTCCCGGGAGAGGAGCAGGGAGCTGACGAAGCGGACATCCGCCTCGATCTCCTCCTCACCTCCGAGCGGGCGGTAGCGACCGGTCTCGAGCACGCGCAGCAGCGCCCCCTGGAGGGTCGGCGTGGCCTCCTCCACCGCATCGAGGAAGATGGTCCCCCCCGCTGCATGGGCGAGGAGCCCCTCCCGCACGCGGTCCGCCCCGGTGAAGGCGCCCTTCAGGTGCCCGAAGAGCTCCACCTCGACGAGGGTGTCGGTGAGAGTCGCGCAGTGGAGGGTGAGGAAGCGGCCCCGTCGCCCGGACTGCTCGCGAACCGCGCGCGCCAGCAGCTCCTTGCCGGTCCCGCTCTCCCCCTCGAGGAGGA
>JAFMMO010000240.1 GCA_017859655.1 Pseudomonadota bacterium
TCCACCGACGAGCGGCCGGACATCGCATCGGGCCCCGACGGGGGAGGGGGTTCCCTCCCCGGTCCCGCGCCTCCGCTCCCGGCGGCGGCGCGAGGGGGTCGAAGTCACCCCCAGGGGGGCTTCGACCGCGGGAGCCGGATGATTCTCCGAGGTGCTCCCGGGCGGGTCAAGGTCACCGCAGGTCTTCGAGGTACTCGCGGACCTGCTTCGCGCGGACCGTGTCGCGCTCCCGCGACTCGAGCACGTGACCCTCCACCTTCTGCAAGTGACCCGGCTGGGTGAAGAGGAAGAGCTCGTTGACATGGTGGATCTCGAGGTGATCGATGAGGCGGGTGGTCACGCCGAGGCGGACGAGGGAGAGGGTCTCCATCGTCTCCTTCGACGAGATGACCCGGGCGGTCGAGAGGGTTCCGAACGCGCGCCACACCTTGTCCTCCAGGACCTCTCGATTGCTCGAGAGCAGCTCGCGACGGACCTTCTCCTCGAAGTTGATGATCTGCGGAAGGATCGAGGAGATGTTCCCGACGATCTCCTCCTCGCTGAGGCCGAGGGTCCGCTGGTTGGAGATCTGGTAGAAGTCCCCCAGCGCCTGGGTGCCCTCACCGAAGAGCCCCCGGACCGCGAGGTTGATCTTCGTCACGGCTCCGAAGACCTTCTCGATCTGGCGGGTCATCACGAGCGCCGGTAGGTGGAGCATCACCGAGGCTCGGAGACCGGTCCCCACGTTCGTCGGACAGGCGGTCAGGTAGCCGTACTCGTCGTCGAAGGCGAAGTCGAGGCTCTCCTCCAGCTGGCGGTCGATCCGGTTCATCGCCTGCCACGCCTCCTCGAGCTGGAAGCCCGATCGCATCACCTGCTGCCGCAGGTGGTCCTCCTCGTTGATCATGACCGAGGTCGTCTCCTCCGCGTCGAAGGCGACCGATCGCGCCCCCTTCGCGAACGCGTGCTCCCGGCTGATGAGGTGTCGCTCGAGGAGCAGCAGGCGGTCGATCCCATCAAGCTCGTCGATGTCGACCTGAGAGAGCTCGACCGTGTCTCCGACCGCGCCGAGCGCGTGGGAGACCTCCTCCGCGATGAGGCGCTTCTGGCGCTCGTCCGCCCGCGAGAGGAAGAGATGCTCGGAGAGATTCCGGGCGAGTCGGATCCGGCTCGAGATCACGACGTCGGAGTTCGGTCCCTCGCCGGAGAGCCACTCTCCCGCCCGCTTGGTGAAATCGCTCAGCTCCATGATCAACCCTGCTCCAGCATGTGGATCCGGTCGCGGATGTTCGCGGCCTGCTCGTACTCCTCGGACTCCACGGCGTCGCGAAGCTCCCGCTTCAGGTCCTCGATCATCGCGTTCTTCGTCGACCCCCCGCTGCGACGGGCCGGCATCTTCCCGCGGTGCTGGGTCGCCCCGTGAACCTTGTCGAGGAGATAGTCCAGCTCACGCCGGAAGACGCTGTAGTCCGAGGTGCACCCGAACTTGCCGGTGGCACGGAACTCCTGATAGTCGATGTCGCAGATCGTGCACCTCTCCGGCTTCTGCTCCGAGGTGCCGGGGCTCGGCGCCTCGGTGAGCTGTCCGAAGAACTCCGGCAGGGAGAGGTTCTTGACCTGCGAGTGGATGGCGACGCCCTTCTCCTGGGCGCAGCCCTCGCAGAGGTGAACCTCCTTCTTCATGTTGTTGCTGATCTCGGTCAGGTGGACCGTGGCCACCGTCGCACGGCAGATCTCGCACTTCATGGCTTCCGTCACCGCTTCTCCTGACGGGTCCCCCGGCGGGGATCCCCGTTCGCGCCTCGGTCCGCCTCGTCGGTCGTCGCCCCGCCAGGGACCGCCGCCGACGCCTCACCGTCCATCATCGGGCGTTTCAGGGTGGTTCTGGAGCGGGAATCCCGCCGCCCCCCGGATCTTCGCCCGCTCCCGCACCCCGGATCCGCCCCGAGGGGAGGATCCGCTCGATCACCGCGGCGCAGGCCGGCAGGCGCAAGCGCGGGTCGATCCCCATCGCGGAGGAGGTTCCCTCGCTCCTCCCCTGCGCCCCCTCCCGGAGGAGATCGGCGAGGGCCGTGAGGTCCTCCTCCTCGTCGATGTCGAAGAGAGACTGCAACTCGGCGTGGACAGGAGAAGGCCCAACTTCCTTCCCCTGCTGGACTTGGGACGGGGACTCGAGGACGGCTCGCGCGTGGGCGAGGACCCCGGGCCCCCCCCACCCGGTGTCGGGGAAGAGTGCCTCAAGACGGGGATGGTCGCAAGAGACGCCGACGAGGTAGTACCCGCCGTCCTCCGCCGGACCGAGCACCGACGCCCCGTCGCGGACGCGCATCGCCGCCGCGCGAAGAGCGCCGGGATCGAGGTGGGGCGCATCCGCGCCGATCGCGACCGCCCCCTGCGCCCCGGGCACCCAGAGCGGAGCGGACCGGAACGCCCGGAGGAGTCGCGCCCCGAGGCTCCCCTCCCCCTGGGGGCGGTACTGGGCGAGGGTCGCGATCCGCTCCGCCGCTCCCCCGAGCCCGCCCTCGTCGAGGAACGTCTCCAGATCCGGTCGATCCCCGAGGAGGAGAAGCGGGTCTCCCTGCTCCCCCCGGTCGCCTCCGAACCTCTCGAGGGAGTCGAGGAGGAGGGCGCGGGCCAGCTCCGCCGCGCCCTGCGCCCCGACCACTCCGGCGAGGCGGGTCTTCACCCGCCCGGGGATCGGGCACTTCGCGAAGAGCAGGACCGGAACCGGCGAGAGAGGGGCGGGCTCGTCGAAAATGAGGGGCTTCATGCTTCTATCTTCAATCCCCACAACTATTTCGGTAGAGAGGCCATCACCGGAATCGGTTGACAGCACCCCTCTCCTGCTTAGAATCTCCAACTTGCCGGATCGTGCCTACCGCTTCCAGTCGGCAATCTCGCCTCCGGGTGAGCGGCTCGAAGCAGTGGGTGCTCCGGCTCTACTTTTTTCCCGGTGCCGGACCCGCACGCCGCGGGGGACCAGGCCCGGGACGATGGCCCGGCCTCCCCCCCTCCGGCGGCGGCTCGGGTGAGCAGACGGGGTGAGCACCCATGGTCTGACCGTCAATGAGCCCCCGGGACTCCGACACCCGGCCTCCCCCGCCCCTCGCGTTGCGATGGGCGCCGCGAGGAGGTCCCGGTGGGCGGAGGCGCCGCGCGGGGCCCGAGATCGATGAGGAGCGACACGAGCCGGTGAAGAGCGAAGACATCCTCCGCTACGTCGACACGATCAGCCGTGACAAGCAGATCGACAAGTCGCTCATCTTCGATGGGATCGAGCAGGCGATCCTCCAGGCCGCACAGAAGAAGTACGGCACCGCGGAGGGCGTCGAGGTCACGATCAACCGGGAGACCGGTGAGATCGATGCCCGCCTCGACGGCGAGCCCTTCAACCCCGAGGATCTCGGGCGCATCTCCGCCGGCAGCGGCAAGCAGGTCCTCTATCAGAAGAACCGCGAGGCCGAGCGCGAGGTCATCGAGCGCGAGTACGCGCCGCGGATCGGGGAGATGCTCAACGGCAAGGTCCTCTCCCGCAAGGGCGGCGGCCTCGTCGTCGAGCTCGGCCAGAAGGCCGAGGGCTTCATGCCACGCGGCGAGCAGTCGTTCGCCGAGGACTTCCGCGAGGGGGATCGCATCCGCGTGATCCTCAAGGAAGTCAACATGCAGCCGAACCGGGTGCAGCTGCTCGTCTCCCGCGCCGCCCCCGAGCTCGTGAAGCGCCTCTTCGAGCAGGAGATTCCCGAAGTCGCCGACTTCGTGGTCGAGGTCAAGGCGATCGCCCGGGAGGCCGGCTTCCGCACCAAGATCGCCGTCGCCACGCTCGACCAGAACGTGGACTGCGTCGGGGCGTGCGTGGGAGTCAAGGGCTCCCGGATCCGGAACATCGTCGATGAACTACACGGCGAGAAGATCGACATCGTCCGCTGGAACGACTCGCCGGAGATCATGATCGTCGAGGCGCTCAAGCCGGCGGAGATCGCCTCCCTCGAGCTCGACTACGCCGAGAACAAGGCGGTCGTCTACGTCCATCCCGAGCAGCAGTCCCTGGCCATCGGGCGCAAGGGGCAGAATGTCCGCCTCGCGAGCAAGCTCACCGGCTGGGACCTCGACATCACCCCGATCTCCGAAGAGGACCTCGCCACCCTCCGCTCCGAGGCGCTCACCCGCCAGGCGAACGACCTCTTCGGTGAGAAGGTGGCGGCGCTCGGTTCCACCCCCGAGGAGACCGCCCCCACCGCCAGCAGCTCGGCGCTCGATGCGCTCTTCGCCGGGGGAGGAAACGCTCCCCCGAGCGGAGCGGAGGCGGTGCCGGAGGAGCTGGAGTACGACGAGGAAGCCCTCGTCATCGGGCTCGAGGACCTCCCGGGCGTGACTCCCGAAGTGGCGGATCGCCTGGTCGAGGCCGGCCTCGACCAGACCGAGGCGATGCTGGAGGCCGGGGTCGAGGGCCTCGCCCGGATCGAAGGCCTCGACGAGGAGATGGCGCGACAGATCCTCGTCATCCTCGAAGGCGGAGAGATCTGACCCGGGGCGCCCGTCGAGCCCCGCGCTCCGGGCCGAACCCCGACACCCACAACTCGCATCGACGGAATCCGCAAGGAACGTGGCCCCGGCGGCCATGAGAGAACGACACTGACGCCCCTCGTCGAGAGGGGCGGGAAACGGGAGTCAGGCACGTGGGGGTACGCGTCCACTCACTCGCAAAGGAACTGAACCGAAGCAGCAAGGAGCTCATGAAGATCCTTCGCTCGCAGGGCGTTGAGGTGAAGAATCACTTCAGCAGCGTCAGCGAGGGTCTTGCTGCAAAACTCCGCATCCAGTTCGGGGGCGAGGACTCGATCCGCAAGCCCGAGAAGGGGGAGGCGGAGCCCGAGGTGGTCGAGGAGAAGCCGGAGGTGACCGAGACCCCGGCCGATCCGAGTCCGGCGCCCGCGGAGGCGTCCGATCCCGAGCCGGCCCCGGTCGAAGCGCAAGTCGAGCCCGCAGCGGAGTCCCCGGCGACGCCGGTCGCCGAGTCGGACGCCGAGGACACGCCCCCACCTGCTCCGGCCGTGGCCGACAGCCCGGACTCAGCGGAGTCTCCCCCCACCGCGACCGACGAGACCGG
>JAFMMO010000040.1 GCA_017859655.1 Pseudomonadota bacterium
CGGTCCCATGTCGCGGCGCAAGGTCGCGGCCCCGAGAGGCCGGGGGAGATCATGACAGAGTCGACGGGATCCTCCGCCGGAGCCGGGGTCCGCCCGAGCCCGGGGGATCAGCTCTTCGGCAAGATCGCGCTCAAGAACAACCTCGTCTCCGAGGCGGACCTCCGCGCCGCGCTCGCGAAGAAGCCCGCCGGGACGAGCCTCGCCGACTTCCTCGTCCAGAACGGGGCCATCGGCGAGAAGCACGCCCAGGCGATCACGAGCAAGGTACGCGAGAGGCTCGCCGAGTCCGGGGGCGAGGCCCCCGCGGCCGCTCCTCGCGCGGGCGCCCCCGCGCCCTCCGGATCCCTGACCCCGGACCAGCTCGCCCAGCAGGACTGGAGCGACCTCCACGGTCAGGGGATCGGGCGCTACCTGGAGCGGGCCCGGTCGATCGGCGCCTCCGACTTCCACTACCAGATCGACACGCCGCCGATGGTCCGGCTCCACGGACGCCTCGTCCGCCTCCAGCATCCCGTCCTGAGCGCCGAGGACACCGAGCGGGGCATCCGCGACATGCTGACGGAGGAGGAGTGGAAGGAGCTCGATGAGCACCTCGACTTCGACTTCTGCTTCGAGCGTGAGGCCCACGGGAGGTACCGCACGAACTGCTTCCGCCAGCGGAAGGGCTTCGAGGCGGTCTTCCGCCTGATCCCCGATCGCATCCCGACCCTGGAGGAGCTGCACCTGCCCGCGGTGCTGAAGCAGTTCACCCAGTACAACCAGGGCATCGTCCTCGTGACCGGCCCCGCGGGATCGGGCAAGTCCTCCACCATGGCCGCGCTCATCGACATCATCAACGAGGAGCGCCAAGACCATGTGGTGACGGTCGAGGACCCGATCGAGTTCATCTTCGAGTCCAAGGGTTGCAACGTGAACCAGCGGCATGTCCGCCGGCACACGGCGAGCTTCGCGAGCGCGCTGCGCTCCGCCATGCGGGCCGACCCGGACGTGATCATGGTCGGGGAGATGCGCGACCTCGAGACGATCTCGATGGCGATCACCGCGGCGGAGACGGGGCACCTCGTCATCGGCACCCTCCACACGACGAACGCGGTGCGCTCGATCGACCGGATCATCGATGTCTTTCCCCCGCGCGAGCAGGAGCAGATCCGGGCGATGGTCTCGGAGTCGATGCGCGGGGTCATCTCCCAGCAGCTGCTCACCCGCTCCGACGGTCTCGGGGTGGAGCCGGCGCTCGAGATCATGTTCTCCACCCCGGCGGTCGGGAACATGATCCGGGAGCAGAAGACCTACCAGCTCCTCTCGGTCCTCCAGACCGGTCGCAACCAGGGGATGATCACCATGGACGACTCGATCAAGGAGCTCCTGAAGAGCGGCCTGATCACCGCGGAGACCGCCCGGTACCACTCCGAGAACCCGGAACTCTTCGGGAAGTAGGGAAGACGTGTCCAATCCCCAGATCCACCGCTTGCTCGAGATGGTGAAGGAGTCGGGCGGGTCCGACCTGCACATCTCCTCCGGCATGACCCCGAAGATCCGCGTCCACGGCCGCCTGCGCCCGGTGCGACAGGAGCCCCTCTCGGCGGAGCAGTGCGAGAATCTCCTCCTCGAGATCCTCGATGAGCGCCGCATCGAGGCGCTGCGCGAGCGCAACGACCTCGACTGGGCCTACTCGATGCCCGGGATCGGGCGCTTCCGCGCGAACTACTTCCGGCAGCAGCACGGCATGACCGGGGTGTTCCGCCTCATCCCCGAGGAGATCAAGCCGGTGGAGGAGCTCGGGGTGCCGCAGCACGTCGAGCGCTTCTGCGAGATGCGCTGCGGTCTGGTGCTCTGCACCGGACCGACCGGCTCGGGGAAGTCGACGACCCTCGCCGCCCTCATCGACTACATCAACCGGAAGCACTCGCGCCACATCGTGACGATCGAGGAGCCGATCGAGTTCGTCCATGTGAACAAGAAGTCGACGATCACCCAGCGGGAGGTCGGCATCGACTCCGAGAGCTTCGCCCAGGCGCTCCGCTCCGTGAGCCGGCAGGATCCGGATGTGGTCCTCGTGGGGGAGCTGCGCGACCTGGAGACGATCGGCCTCGCGATCACCGCGGCGGAGATGGGCTACCTCGTCTTCGCCACCCTCCACACGAACAGCGCGGCGAAGACCATCGACCGGATCATCGATGTCTTCCCCGAGGACCAGCAGGCGCAGGTCCGGACGATGCTCTCGGCGAGCCTGAAGGGCGTGATCGCCCAGCTGCTCATCCCCCGCAGTGACGGCAAGGGACGCGCGGTCGTGAACGAGCTCCTCTTTCCGACGGTGTCGTTGCCGAACATCATCCGGGAGGGTGCGATCCACAAGATCGTCTCGCTCATCGAGGGGGGCCGGGGAAGCGGCATGCAGCTGATGGACGACTCCATCCTCCAGCGCCTCAAGGAGGGGGCGATCTCCGCGGAGAACGCCTATCGCTGGGCGGCGGACAAGAAGCGCTTCCAGCCCATGCTCGATCGAGCGAAAGCGAAGTAGTGAACCTCCGGCGGATCGTGGTCCGCCTCCCCAACTGGCTCGGGGACGGAGTGATGGCGGTGCCCGCGCTGCGGGCCCTCCGCCGTCGCTTCCCCGCGGCGGAGATCATCCTCCACGGCCGCGGGGCCTTCGAGCCTCTCCTCGCCGACGCGGGGCTCTTCGACCGCTTCGATCCCCGGGGTCGGAGCGGGACCGCCGAGCAGGCCGCCGCGCTCGCCCGCCTCGAGGCGGACGCCATCGTGATCCTCCCGCACTCGGTCCGCAGCGCGGTCGAGGCCTGGCGCGCGGGGATCCCCGTCCGCCTCGGCTATGAGCGGGACGGGCGGAGTCGGCTCCTCACGCACACCCTCTCCCCGCATCGCGGCGCCCGCGGGATCGTCCCCGTCCCCATGCACCAGCAGTATCTCGAGCTGGTCGGGGTCCTCGGGGCGGACGGGGATGTCTCGGATGGCGCGCTCGGCGCCGGGGAGGAGGCGTGCGCGGCCGCAGACCGCTGGCTGGCGGAGCGGGGGATCGGTCCCGGGGAACGACCCCTCGCCCTGAATCCCGGCGCGAGCTTCGGACCCTCGAAGGTCTATCCGCCCCGTCTCCTCGCTGCCGCCGCGCGACGCGCCGCGGCGGGGCGCGACCTCCCGGTGCTCATCCTGTGCGGTCCGGGCGAGGAGGCCCTCGCGGAGGAGGTGGAGCGCGAGCTCCGGACGGGGGCGGACCCCTCGCTCCGGATCGCGAGCGCGGCCAGCGCGCCTCCGGCGCTCGATGTCCTCAAGGGGGTGCTTCGTCGGGTCGCGGTCCTGATCACCACCGACTCCGGCCCGCGCCACATGGCCACCGCGCTCGATGTCCCGACGGTGGTGGTCATGGGGCCGACCGATCCCCGCTTCACCGCCGCGCGCCTCGAGCGGTCGGTCGTCCTGCGGGTGGATGTCCCCTGCGGACCCTGCCATGAGAAGGTCTGCCCCCTCGATCACCGCTGCATGACGGAGATCGCTCCGGAAGAGGTCGCGGCGGCGGCGGAGGTCCTCGCCGGCTTCCACTGACGCCGTGGGTCCGGGGACAGATTCCAGAGGGCAGGTCCCGGCCGCGATCGGCCGGCTCGATCAGGGGAGCTGCTCGCGGATCCTCCGAGCGATCGAGCCGATCGTTTCCGCCATGGGGGAGTCCGGCTCGGCGACCGAGACCGGTGTGCCGCGATCGCCGGCGACCGCGTAGGAGGGGGCGAGGGGGATCGAACCGAGGTACGGGACCCCGAAGCGGTCCGCGGCCGCCTTCCCGCCGCCACTGAGGAAGATCTCGGTGGTCTCATTGCAGTGCGGACACTGGAACGAGCTCATGTTCTCGACGATGCCGAGGATCGGGACCTCGACCCGGGAGAACATCTGAATCCCGCGCTGGACATCGAGGAGCGCCACATCCTGAGGCGTCGTCACGATCACCCCCCCGGCGAGGGAGATCGACTGGACGAGGGTGAGCTGGGCGTCGCCGGTTCCGGGGGGAAGGTCGAGGACGAGGTAGTCGAGCTCCCCCCACTCGACCTGAAAGAGGAACTGGCGCAGCAGGCCGGTGACCATCGGGCCGCGCCAGATCACCGGCGAATCCTCCTCGAGGAGATAGCCGATCGACATCGTCTTCAGCCCGTACCGCTCGACCGGGACCACGGTCTCCTGATCGGTGGCGCGCGGGCGCTCCGCCTCGAGACCGAGCATCTTCGGGACCGACGGGCCGTAGACATCGGAGTCGAGGAGGCCGACCTGCGCGCCGGTTCGCGCGAGCTCGATCGCGAGGTTCACCGCCACGGTGGACTTCCCCACCCCCCCCTTGCCGCTCGCGACCGCGACGATGTGCTTCACGCCGGGGACATCCCGGCCGGCCATCGCGGGGGCGGCGTCGGGAGCCCCGGGCGCCGCGCTGGCCCGCTCCTCGCCCGGCTTGAGCTTCTCGAGGATCTGCGTCTTCGTGACTCCCTCGATGGCGGTGACTCCGTTCTCCACCGCGCGCTTCATCTCCTCCTTGTGCCGGAGGAACTCCTCGGGGAAGGCGAGGACGACGGAGACCTCGCCCTCATGGGCGATGATTCGCTGGACGCACCCCGCCTTGACGAGGTTGGTCGGCGTGCCGGGGATCGCGATCCGCTCGAGCAGGTCCTGGATCTCGGTGAGGACTCGCTTCTTGTCGAAGGTCATGGGGCTTCCGTTCCTTTGTGGGCTCTCTCGTGGTGCTTCGCGGCGGAGCTCCGGGGGGATTCCCGGGGAGCGCCTCTCGATCCGGCTCTCCCCGCCCCGGCCTTCGGTCGGGGGGCGATCCGGGGCGGCGCCCCCGCCCTACCCTGAACGACCCGACGGAGCCGCAGCCTTCCTCTCCCGGGCGTCCCTCCCGACGGGAGGGGGGGAGGGCGAGGTCTGCAAGGAGGCGTCGAGGGTCTCATGAATCCGGTCGAGGAGCGCCTCGACCGACTCGCCACGGTACCTCGCCCGGAAGTCCTGCCAACCGATTCCCTCCGGGAGGCCGAGGTGGGCGAGGGGGGGAAGGAAGCGCGGGAGGGGAGGGCGCGGGGCCTCGGGATCGAAGCGGTCGAGCCCGAGGAGGTGGCAGGCGAAGCGGATCCCGGCGTGGTCGTGGGCGAGGTCGACGAAGCTGAAGCCGGTGCCCTCCGGCGGCCGTCGATCCCGGCCGCGGGCGTCCGCGATCTCCTTCAGCAGCCCTGCGTGGGCGGCGCCCCCCGGACCGATCGTCGCAGTGAGAGCTGCGGCGACGAAGAAGTGCTGCGCCGCATCCCGTCGCCCGTGAAGACGGGCACGGGCGCAGAGATCGGCTCGTGCCGCCCGCTCCTGCGCGCGGACGACGCCTCGGAAGCGCGACCCGATCCCCGGAGCGGCCTCCAGGTCGCCCCCCGCGTCGAAGCAGGCGCCGAGCCCGAGAAGGAGCGCCTTTCTCCGCCGCCGCTGCTCCGCGGGGTCCCCGGTGACCGCCGTGCGGGTGATCCACGCCTCCACGAAGGAGCTGAGTCGCTCCTCGAAGGAATCCTCGGGCACTCCCTCGAACTCGCGCAGTGCATCGAGGAACACGCTGCGGGGGCTGATGGCGGGTGGAGGGGCCGCCGCCCGCGCCCGGGCGTCCATCGACAGGCCGCCGACCCCGAGTCCGGCGATCAGGACCCAGAGCAGAGAGGTCGGAGCGAGCCTCCCCCGCTCCCGGGCCCCGGGACTCCGCTCCGGACCGCTGCGCTCTGTCGTCGGCACCATCCGCCCTCTCTCCCCGGGGGGATCCTCCCTCGGCCGTTCCCGGGCATCGAGGGAAAACGGTACGCAAGCTGCTGCGGAGCGATCGCCGCGGGGGGCCGCGCCGGCGGGAGAGTCGCGGGGAGGGGGGCGTCGGGAACTCCCGCGCCTGGAAAGAGGTTCTCCCTGAGTCGCGGAGATGGGATTCCACGCCATATGGGGCCCGCCGCGGCCGATTCAGGTGCTCCTCTCTCGACCGCGAATCCGGCGGGAGGGGCGAAAACGAACCCTTCCGAGGGGATCGTTGTCCCCTACCCGGCGATCTGGCCCGTCATTTGTTGGAAGGGTAGCGAGGCGTGTCGAGACCCCCAAGGGTCCGACCGACCGGAAGGAGGTCCCGATGTCCGTGATCCGTCAGATCCGAGCCGACGAGGTGACCGAGGTCGTCGCCCGCAACGATGGTCTCCTCCTCCTTCACTTCGGATCCCCCCTCGCATCCTCGTGCGAGCTGGTCCACCAGCAGCTCGAGGGGCTGCAGCCACACTTCGAGGGGGCCATTCGATTTGCAGAAGTGCATTTGCCACTTCAGGATACGGAGATGCTGAGCCGCTTCTCGATCGAGGAGATCCCCACCCTGATCCTCTTCCGGGGAACCCGGGAGGTGGAGAGGCTCGAGGAGATCCTGCTGCCGGCGGAGCTCCGGGAGCTCCTGGAGGGCTGTGTCTCGTTTTATTCGGGACAGAGCGATTCGGGTGCCCTATAATGTCGCGGTTCGCAGGGGGAACCGACTTCGGGGGAAGACGCTTCGCTGGGAGCCGATCGCCGATCGGGGCCCACGAAGTGAAGGTTGCGAGCACACCCGCCTGGTCGTCATCGACCGAAGTCCTCCCGCCATTGAAATCCAGGGAAGCTCCGTGGGGATCTCGACCCTTGGGGTCAGCGTGTCCCTCGTCGTGAGCATGCCCTGAAGCGAGTCTCGAAGGAGGCATCGATCGCGTTCGAAAAAGTTGTCTGAGGAGGCCCTCGCGACACCTCCCCACGGTGTCACCGAGGGACTTCCGGACTGACGGGATCTCCCCCCGCGAGGGGGGAGCTGAAGTTGCCACACACTTCCCTCCTTTCATGTCCCACCTCAGAGCCCATGGGGTGTCCCTGGTATCCTCTGCCAGGGACACCCCTATTTTTTTTGCCTCGCTCCGGAGGCCGGTTCTCGGCGGGAGGGTACCCACCTCGGAAGGCGGACCCCAACAGTCGGGTGGGGGACATGCCGGCGGGGCGACGCAGGAAGGGGGAGGCGCAGGGAGGGGGCGACGCCGAGCTCAGTGGCGCGAGTCTCCGGTGCGCAGGCGCTCGGTGTACTCGGCGAGCGCCTGGAACTGTCGGTGCAGGTCATGCTCGCGCTGACCGTGAGGGCTCTTGAAGAAGAGGGCGAGGTGGTCGCAGGCGCCCGCTTCTCCGCGCCGAAGCGCGAGGTCGAGGAGTCGCACCAGATCGAGCACCAGCGGCGCGGCGAGGACCGAGTCGCACCCCTGCCACGTGAACTGGAGCGACATCCGGACTCCGAGGAACCCCTCGAAGTGGATGAAGTCCCACGCGGTCTTCCAGTCATCGAGGCTCGGGACGTAGTCGATCGAGACCTTCGAGTGGAGCGGATAGCCGAGGGACTCGTGGAGAAGGTTGTCCTTCGACTCGACCTTGGCCGCCCGGTTCTCCTCGTGGGCGAGCACCTGCCCATCCCGATCCCCGAGCATGTTGTACCCCTGCCAGCTGAGCACCTTCAGGTTCCGGTAGCGGAACATCGGGGCCAGCGCGGACTTCACGAGGGTCTCTCCGGTCTTTCCGTCCGAGCCGGCGAAGGGGACCCCCGCCGCCCTCAGGCGCGCGGCGATGGAGGGGAGCAGTGCGCCGGGGGAGGGCGTGAAGTTCAGGAACGCGGCCCCGACCTCCGCCGCGGCGAGGGCGTAGAGCGAGCTCGCGATGAAGGGCTCGGGGTCGTCACTGCGCAGTGCGGAGTCGAGGGCCGAGGCGTCCTCGTGGGCGGGGTGGGCCGGGGGCCGCGGCTCGGTCGAGGCGAGGTTGACGACGACGAGTCGCTCGAGGCCGTTCGCTGCGCGGAACTCCCGGAGGTCGGCGGCGATGCGCTCGATCGTGGCGGCCGGCTCAGTGGCGCGAGGGACCGCCTCCTCGTCCGCGATCGAGTCGATGGCGTCCCCGCTCCGGAAGAGGACTCCGGGGCGGACGTTCCCATCGATGGCGCGCAGGGGCGCCTCCAGGCGGTCGAGGAGCGCGGGCGGGAAGGTCCCGGTGGCGGCGGCGATCTCCCGGGCGCAGTCGGGGAGGGGGGTCGATCGGATGTCATGCCCGCCGAAGACGAGGTCACCCACGGCGGTGAGGGGGACCCCCTCGAAGAGCGCGGTGGAGGTGATCAACCCGGTCTCGGAGGTGAGACCCTCCCGCAGGGCGAGCGCCCCGACGAGCGCGGTCGTGGCGACCCCGCCCCGGGCTCCGATGATCCAGACTCCGGTCTTGCTCATCCGACTCGACTCGTTCGATCCCGCGCGGTTCCCGCCGGCGAGCCCGGTCGGGGGCGGAGGGGCTGTGCTTCGTTCCCTCGAACCGATCCCACGGGGGACGATCCCCGAGAGCTTCTCCGGAATGCGAGACGGCGGCCCCCGGGGGGAGCCGCCGCTTCAACATCGCCGGGGGGTCGCCGAACTCAGCGGCGGCGCTTGCGACGCGAGTCCTTGATCAGCTTCTTGCGCGCCTTCTTGCGCAGGAGCTTCTCCTGCTCGCGGGCGCGACGGCGGCGGGCCTCCGACGGCTTCTCGTAGTAGTTGCGCTTCTTGATCTCCTTGAGGAGACCCTCCTTGGCGACGGTTCGCTTGAAGCGCTGGAGAAGCTTCTCCGGGCTCTCACCGTTTCTGATCGTGACGCGGATCAACTGACCGTGTCCTTTCTTCCGCTCGACTCCGCACTCGGGCGGCGGCGGGTTCTTGTTCAGGGAAGGTCTCCACCGGACCGGGGACCGGGGAGGCGACGCCCCGCCGGGAGTCTCCGTGGGGAGCGCTCCGGGGTGACGGCGAAGCCAAGAGTCTAAGAAATCGACCCGCCCGGAACAAGGGCGGATCGCGGACTCCTTGCCGGGGCCGGGAGGAGTCCTCGACCCTCCGGAGGGGCTCCAGTATACCGACAGCCGGAGGGGCCGGAGGGGGGATCATGGGCGACGGGGAGCCGAACGGGCGGATGCAGGGGATCCTGGCCCTCGCCGGGGGAGCCTGCGTCGTGCTCGGGTTCCCGCCCTTCTCGTTCTTCCCCCCTCTTCTGATCCTCGGCCCCTTGCTGCTTCTGCGCGCCCTCCGGGGAGCAACGCCGCGCCGGGCCGCCCTGCTGGGGGCCCTGTTCGGGTCTGTCGTCCAGGGGGGGGGCTTCCCCTGGCTCGCCGGAACGGTCACGCGCTTCTACGGGGTCGTTCCCGGCCCCGAGCAGGCGCCGAGCCCCGCGGCGGCCTTCTGGCTCGGGATCGGGGCCTTCCTCGTCTGGTGGCTCCTCTCCTCCTTCGCGTGGGTGCTCTTCTCCGTCGGGGTCGTCGCCGGGCCCCGGGACCGGCGTGCGCGCCTCCTCTGGGTCCCTCTGCTGTGGGTGGCCATCGAGGCCTTCTACCCGCGGATCTTCCCCTGGGCGCTCGGCGCCGGCTTCGTCGGGTGGGGGTGGACGGCCCAGGGAGCGTGGCTCCTCGGCGTCGAGGGGCTCTCCGCGTTCGCCCTGCTCCTCGCCGAGCTGGGGGCGCGGGATCCTGCGGAAGCGAGGGGCGAGGGGCGCGCGTTTCTCCCCGCCCTGCGCGGAGGACGAGGGCTGGCACTCGCGCTGCTGCTCCTTCTCCTCATCTTCGGGGCGTGGCGTCATGGGGGAGCGCCGACGGGTCCCGAGGTGACGGCGCGGATCGGCTATGTCCAGGGGGGCATCTCTCTCGAGAGACGGCACAGCCGCTCCGCGGAGGAGCAGCTCTCCCTCCTCGCGGAGGTCGTCGACCGGACCCGTGGACTGGCGGGGCGGTCCCCCGATCTCGTCGTGTGGGCGGAGGGAATCCTGCCGGGGGTGCGCCGGGAGGAGTGGTTCCGGGAGTGGGTCCGCCTGAAGGTGGGGGTGCCGGTCGCCGTGGGGGGGCTTCGCGCCGTGCGCGGGGATCCCCGGATCTGGAACCGGCTCTTCGTCGCTCTCGATGGCGCGGGGGAGAGGGTGTACGGCTACGACAAGGTCGACCGACTCGCCTTCGGCGAGTACTTCCCGCTGCGGGGACCCCTCACGGCGATCGGCGTGCCGATCCCGGCGGCCACCATCGCCGCCGGAGAAGAGCGCGGCACCTTCCCGGTGGGGGGGATCGCCGTCGGTCCCTCGATCTGCTTCGAGGGGATCCTCCCCGCCACGGCGCTCGAGCTTCGCGAGCGCGGGGCGCAGCTGCATCTGAATGTCACCGAGGACCTCTGGTACGGGGAGAGCGGGGCGCCGCACCAGCACCTCGCGCTCACCCGGATGCGGGCGATCGAGGCGGGCCTGCCGCTCCTGCGGGTCACGAACGCGGGGGTCTCCGTTCTCACCGACTCCCGGGGGCGGGTGCTCCAGCGGTCGCCCCTCGGGACCGACTTCGCCGATGTCCTCGAGGTCTCCGTTCCGGAGAGTCCGGAACCTCGCTCCATCCTGGCCCGGACCCTGGTCTCCCTGCAGCCGCTCTCCGCGCTGGTCCTGCTCTTCTGGGCGATTCGAGGGGCTCAGGTGCGGTTTCGAGGGGGGGTGAAAAGGGGGGCGGAATGAACCTCAAGTTCGGTCATCCGCCGTTCCGATAACGGAGGATCGAACAATGGAGGGGGGGGAAAGGACAACGGATCGTGTCCAGGACCTCTCTCATCGCCTGCCTCTGCTTCTCGACCTGCTGGATCGTCATGGGTGCTGAGAACTCCTCGAAGGTGCTGCGTCGTCCTCTGGATCTGCCGAGCGGCGGAGCGCGGGGAGAGCACGAGGAGGAGGAGAACGCCCTCGAGGCGATCTTCTTCTTCGGAGACACCTACGAGGGGGATGGCTTCTTCTTTCTTCTCGATCGCTCCGGCTCGATGTCCGGCTTCAAGCTCGCCATGCTGAAGACGGAGATGAACTCGGCCTTGAGCGAGCTCTCGCCGACCAGCGAGTTCGGGATCGTCTCCTTCAGCGGGGACTACAGCGTCTTCTCGCCGACCCCGAGTCGTGCGACCAGCGGCATGGTGGCAGCCGCTCAGGCCTGGGTGAACGCGATGGAGGCCGCCGGCTCCACGATGATGCTGCAGGCTGCGCAGCAGCTGATGCCGATCGTGGAGATCTCCTCGCGCCGGGACCGGAGGGTGATCGCGGTGGGGGACGGCTCGCCGAACAACCCCGGACATGAGGAGACCCTCGCGGGGATCCTCGCCGCGAACACGCAGCAGCTCCCCATCGACACCCTGCTCGTGGGTGCGAACGAGCCCGCGCTGCTCTTCATGCAGCAGCTCGCCAGCGACACCGGCGGGACCTTCCGCCAGATCTCGTACTGATCGACCCGGACCCGCTCTCCCCCGCCTTGGAGGACCCCCCCGCCGGGTCCACCTCTCCCGCCCAACTCGGTGCCCCCGCTCCTCCTCGGATCACGGGGGGACGCCTGTCCCCTTGGGGTCGATCCTCAAGGCCCAGCTTGACATGCAGAAATAGTGCCGTATCATACGATTCTCCTTAGTCCCCTCTTTTGAAGGGGTTAGGGAGTGTTCACGGCTCTGGTCCGCCCACCCCGCCGCGGCTCCCGAGCTCCACCCTCGAGCGTCGGCGCTCGTGGGGGACCGCCCCCGTCGGAGACCTCGCTGGAGAGGGACCGCCCTCTTCGCGACCGCGCTTCCACCCACCCACGGTCCCCTCCGCCTCCCGGCCCTCGATCCGCCTCGACCCCAAAGCCCCCGGAGGCTTCACCTTGCGTCTCGATGTCGGGCTCTTTCAGGCCCAGGTTCAGAAGCAGATCCTCTCCCCCCAGATGATCCAGTCGATGGAGATTCTGGTGCTGAACTCCCAGCAGCTGGAGGAGCGGATCGAGCAGGCGCTCGAGGAGAACATCGCCCTCGAGGTGACTGAGCCGGAGGCCGGTGATGGGGCCGGCGAAGAGGCGGGGGAAGCGGACGCGCGCGCAGGGACCGGGGATCCGGAGCTCTCGGGGGGAGCAGAGCCCGCCGGGGAGGTCGAGCGGGAGATCGACCTGCTCGCGGACCGCTACGAGCATCTCGCCGAGTTCCAGTCGGAGGACTACTACACCTCCCGCCTCCCCCGCTCCGGCGGAGAAGGGGAGGACGAGGATCGCTTCGAGATGCTCCAGAACACCGAGGGGCGGCCGGAGACCCTTGGCGAGCATCTGCTCGCGCAGCTCCGCCTGCGGGGGGAGCCCACGGAGCGGGAGCGGGCCCTCGCCGAGCTGCTGATCCACAGCCTCGACGCCCGGGGGTACCTGCTCCACTCCCCGGAGGAGCTGCTCGTCGCCCTCAACGCAGAGGGGGCCGAGGGGCCACACCCCCTCGCGCCGGTCACCGAGGAGGAGCTCTCGGCCGCGCACGGGATCGTCCGGCAGCTCGATCCTCCCGGGGTCGGCGCCCGAGATCTCATCGACTGCCTCCTTGTCCAGCTCGAGCGGGACCCGGGGGACTACCCCCTGGAGACGATCCTCGTCCGCGATCACCTCCAGGACATCGCCCGCAACCGTCTCCCTCAGATCTCGAAGGCGACCGGCGCCACGATCGACGAGGTCAAGGAGGGGATCGAGATCATCCGCTCCCTCCAGCCGAACCCCGGCGCGAGCTTCTCGAACGAGCCGACCCAGGTCGTGCGCCCCGATGTCTTCATCGAGGAGGACGAGGGAGAGCTGGTGGTGACCGTCACCGACGGCTACCTGCCGCGGCTCCGCGTCTCCCAGCACTACCGGGAGCTTCTGCAGGCCTCGCGGAAGGACCCCGAGGTGCGGGACTACCTGCGCAAGAAGATCGAGGGGGCGGAGTGGCTCCTCAGCGCGATCCACCAGCGGAAGTCCACCCTCCAGCGGGTCGCCGAGGAGGTGGTCGCCTACCAGACCGAGTTCTTCCGGGAGGGGGAGCGCGCCCTCCGCCCGCTGAAGATGCAGGACATCGCCGACAAGATCGGCGTGAACGTCTCCACCGTGAGCCGGGCGATCTCGGGGAAGTACTTCCAGGCCCCCGGCATGGTTCGGGAGCTCAAGTCGCTCTTCACCGGGGGGACGGTCAAGGATGACGGCTCCTCCGAGTCGAGAGGGAGCGTGATCCTCCGGATCAAGGACCTGATCGCCGACGAGAACCCGAAGAAACCCCTCTCCGACTCGAAGATCGTCTCCCTCCTCGCCGAGGACGGCATCCACATCTCCCGACGGACCGTCACCAAGTACCGCGAAGCGGAGGGGATCCCCTCCTCGCGGGAGCGTCGCGCCTACTGATCCCCCCTCTCCTCGCCGCCGAGCGCGGATCCCCCATCTCGTGGATGACAATTGGATGGCCTCCGTGGTAGACGATGCCCGCGATTCCGGGAGTCGGGGGCGGGTGTCCGCCCTCACGGTGGACGCGGGAGCGGAGGAGTGGCGGCATGATCGAGGTCGAGCGACTTCGACGCACCTTCGGGAGCCGGGAGGTCCTGCGGGACATCTCCTTCGAGGTTCCCCGGGGTGAGGTCGCCGGCTTCCTGGGACGCAACGGCGTGGGCAAGACCACGACGATGCGGGTCCTCACCACCTTCCTCGCCCCCGACCCGGAGAGCGGCCCGGTCCGGGTCGCCGGTCACGATGTCCGGGAGTCCCCGCGCGAGGTCTGCCGATCCATCGGCTATCTCCCCGAGTCGATGCCGATCCACCCCGAGCTGCGGGTCGAGGAGTACCTCCGCTACCGGGCCCGCCTGAAGGGGCTCTCCGGTGCGCTCGCCCGCGGGCGGATCGCCACCGTGATCGAGCAGTGCGACCTCGGCAGCGTCTCCCGCCGCCTGCTGGGGCTCCTCTCGAAGGGGTACCGTCAGCGGGTCGGCCTCGCCGACGCCCTGCTCGCCGAGCCGCCCGTCCTCATCCTCGACGAGCCGACGAGCGGTCTCGACCCCCGTCAGGTGGCGGAGGTCCGCCAGTTGATCGCGAGCCTGCGGGAGAGCTGCACCATCCTCCTCTCCTCCCATGTCCTCGGTGAGGTGGAGCAGGTCTGCGACCGGATCATCATCCTCGACGACGGTCGGGTTCGGATCAGCGAGGGGCGAGAAGGGTGGACCCGCCGCTCCGAGCGGGCGGGGCTCCTCGAGGTCGTCCTCGCGGGAGCGCCGAAGGGGGCCGCCGCCGCCCTCGGGAGGATCCCCGGGGTCTCCGCGGTCGAGGGGGTCGGCGATGCGCTGCAGCTCCGCGCCGACCGCGATGTGCGGGAGGCGGTGTTCCGGCTGGCGGTCGCCGAGGGGTGGACCCTCCTCGGTCTCACCGCGCGGCCGGCGACCCTGGAGAGCCTCTTCCTCTCCGTCACCGGGGAGGAGGGCGGATGAGCCGGACTCCGGGAGACCTCACCTCGGCGCGGGTCCGGTGGGGGAGCCAGACGCTCGCCATCGCCCGCCGGGAGTGGGCGAGCCTCTTCGCCTCTCCGATGGCCTACATCGTCCTCTTCGTCTTCGTGCTCGTTCAGGGGGCGACCTTCCGCTTCCACACCATCCTCTTCGATGGAGACATGGACCTGGTCACCGCCAGCACCTTCGGTGGGGCGACCTTCTGGCTCCTCTGGCTCCTCGTGCCGCCGCTCGTCACGATGCGCAGCTTCGCCGAGGAGCGGCGGACCGGCACCTTCGAGCTCCTCGTGACCACGGGGGTGGGGGACGGGCCCCAGATCCTAGGGAAGTGGCTCGCCGCCTGGGGCTTCCTCGCCCTCCTCTGGGGCTCCGTGCTCCCGCTCTTCCTCCTCGCGGAGCTCCATGGGAGCCTCGACTGGGGGATCGTCGCGAGCGCGCTCGTCGGCGTGCTCCTCTCGAACGCGCTCCTCGTCTCCATCGGGATCTTCTCCTCGACCCTCAGCCAGAATCAGCTCGTCGCCGCCGTCGTCGCCTTCTCCCTCAACCTCACGATCTTCCTCGCGAACCAGCTGCGGGCCCTCTTTCCTCCCAGCGCCATCGAGTCCCGCTTCTTCGAGTACATCAGCATCCCCTATCACTTCGCCCGGGACTTCTGCCTCGGGGTCGTCGACCTGCGCACCCTCGTCCTCTACCTCGGGCTCGCCCTCGCCCTCGGCTTCGCCGCCGGCAAGGTCCTCGAGCGTCGGAGGTGGGCATGAGCGTCCGACCCCTCCCCTCGCGGGCGCGGATCCGCCTCCATGTCCTGATCCAGCTGCTGCTGGTCGCCTGGATCGTGTGGGTCGCGAACGCGTGGGCGTTCCGCAATTCGTGGCGCCTCGACTGGACCGCGGACGCCCGCTACGAGCTCGCGCCCGAGACCCGGGAGTTCCTGCGCCAGCTGCCGAAGCGGGTCGACATCATCGTCCCGACGAGCATGGGGCGCTCCGCCGAGGACCGGATCCGCGCGCGGGTGTTCGATCGTGCGATCCGCACCCTGCGCGAGTTCGAGCTGGTCAACCCGTACTGCCGCGTCGCCGAGGTCCTCGACATCGGTCGTGACCCGGTGCGCTGGGGGAGGCTGCGGGAGGAGCACGGGATCGACGCACCGAATCGGGTCTACCTCTTCGCCGGAGACCGGCGGGAGTGGGTCGGGTTCGAGGACCTCGCGGAGATCGCCCCGACCATCGATGGACCGACCCTCGCGCGCGAGCGGGTGCCGGAGGCGCTCTCCGCCGCGCTGGAGAGGCTCGTCCGGGAGGAGGCGCCCCGGGTGCTCTTCACCCGCGGACACGGGGAGGCATCGCCGAGCGATGAGCGAGCCCAGGTCGGGCTCGGCGCGCTCGTCCGCGATCTCACCGAGCGGGGGATCGTCCTCGAGTCGAGCGATCTTCGCCGCGGGGGCTCGATCCCCGAGGGGGTCGATGTGGTCGTGATCGCCGCCGGGAGCACGGGGCCCGATCCCTTCGAGCCCCTCGGCCTCGAGGCGCGGGGGGAGGTGGAGCGCTTCCTCGCCGCCGGGGGGGATCTCCTTGTGCTCCTCCCGTTCGACGGGGAGAGCGGGCTCGAGTCGATCCTCGAGCCCCTCGGCATCGGGACGCGCTCCGGCCTCGTCCACACCGGCAGCACCGCGGGTGGGGGCGGGATCGGCGCGCTGGAGGTCGATCTCTTCGACGAGGAGCATCCGGTGACCCGCCGGCTCCGGAGCGAGGTCGACACGGTCGAGCTCGCCAGCTTCCGGGCCCTGACGGTCGCCCCCCCGGCTCGCGCCCTCGTCACCTCGCCCGCGGAGGCGTGGCTCGAGCGCGACCTGGCCGGCGTGCACGACCCCGAGGAGCCCCTCGGCCCGTTCCCTCTGGTCGCGGCCTCCGAGGGGGAGGAGGGCAGCGGTCGGGTCCTCGTCTTCGCCTCGTGGACGCCGGTCATCGATGCACTCCACCGTGGACAGTCACGGCGGCTCCTCCTCGCCGGCTTCGACTGGCTCACCGAGCGGGACGGGCCGGTCGCCGGGGCCGGCCGGGTGGACCCCCGGGAGCGCGTGCTCCTCGATCCCGCCGCGCGAAGGTTGTGGCTGCTCCTCACCCTCGTCGCGTATCCGGGGGCGATCATCCTCATCGGCGTCGGCGTCTGGTCGCGACGGAGGGCCCATTGAATCCGCGCACCACTCGAAGCCTGCTGCTCCTCGCCCTCCTCGTCACCGTGGCCGCCTGGTGGGACGCGGGGCGGACCGAGTTTCACTTCCAGCGTGACCTCGACCAGCCCTTCCCCTTCCCCGAGGGAGCGATCGAGGGGCTCGCCATCGAGACGCCGACGCTCGAGGCCCGACTCGAGCGTCGAGAGAACGGGTGGTGGCTCCGCGCCCCGATCGAGTTCCCGGCGGAGTCGCTCTCGGTCTCCGCGATCACCCGCCTCGCCCGGGAGCTCCGCGTCCGGGGAGAAGGAGGCGGGGCGGATGGCACGGGGCTGGACGCCCCCCGCGCGACGCTCCGCCTCGCCGTCACGGGCCGGGGGGAAGCGACGGTCGCGATCGGCGCGCCTCATCCGACCCTTCCCTACATCTACGCCCGGGTCGCCGACGAGGTCGTCCTCATCGATCCGACCCTCGGGGAGCTCCTCGAGGTGGCGACCGTCGAGGATCTGCGGAGCTCCGCGCTCGTCGACATTCCCGCGATCCGCGCGGAGCGGCTCACGGTGGAGCGGGGGGAGGAGCGGGTCACCGCCCGCCGCCGAGGGGAAGAGTGGCGCGTGGTCGAGCCGACCGTCGCGGCCGCGCGCGCGGGCGCCGTGATCGACGCCCTCCACGCATTGAACGCCTGGGGGGTCCACAGCTTCGTGGCGGACGGGGTCTCCGATCCGGAGGAGCTCGCGGAGTTCGGCCTGGCGCGGCCGACCGGCAGGATCGAGGTCGAGGAGCGTCACACCGGCCGGACCGTGAAGCTCCGCTGGGGGGATCGGACGGAGCTCCCCGAGGGGGGCGGGGCCGGCGTGTTCGTGCTCATTGAGGAGAGCGGCACCGTCGTTCGAGCGACGGCGGCGGTGCTGCCGCGGCTCCCGCGCGGATCGGAGGAGTGGGAGAGCCGTCGCCTCGTGCGGATCCCGGATCGATCCGTGGATCTGGTCACCGTCCTCGGGCGTTACCGCAAGGTCCTCGTCGGTCGGGATGGGCGAGGGGGCTGGACGGTGACCTGGGCCGCGGATGGCGTGCCTCGCCCGGGGGAGAGCTCCCGGATCGTGACGATGGTCGAGTCGCTGCGCGGAGCGGAGGTCGAGCGCTACGAGCCCCTCGACTCCTCCAACCTCCAGCGCTACGGATTCGACCGGCCCGGCGTCGATCTCACCCTCCGCCACGCCGGTGGGGAGGAGCGGATCATGGTCGGAGACGAGCTCGCGTCCGAGCCAGGTCTTCACTACGTCTGGAACTACCGGTGGTCACGGGTGGGGGTCGCGGTCGTGCCCGATCTCGACCGATGGAGCGGCGCCCCCTTCTCCCTGCGCGCGCTCGATGTCGTGCCGATTCCGCCCGAGAGCGCGGGGAGGGTCCGAGTGCGCTCCGCCGGGACCGAGCGGACCTGGATCCGCGGCTCGGCCGGATGGAGCCGGATCGGGGGAGGAGGGATCGTGTCGGAGGAGGTCGCCGGCGCCCTCGACCGCCTCCTCGCGCTGCGCGCAGAGCGTTGGGACCCCGCGCCGCCCCCCCTCGGTGAGCCGCTGCTCGAGGTGGAGATCCTGCCGATCGAGCCGATCGACGCCGATCCGTGGCTGACTCTCTCGCTCGGTGGGGCGGAGGGGGAGCTGCGACCGGTGCGCCTCTCCGACGGTGGAGGCACCCTCCTCGTCCCCGTCGGCCGGGTCGGCGATCCGGTGGGCGCCCTCCTGGAGGAGCTCTCACGACCCTGACCCGCGCCGGGGTCGCTCATGGCTCCCTTGGACCGAAAGACGCGGCTGAATAGAATGCCGGAATGAAGAAGCCGCTCGATCTCCTGCTGCTGCTCATCATCTTCGGAGCTCCGCTGCTGGTGCTGTCGAACCGCACGCCCCCGAATCCCCCGGAGCCTCCGCCCGGTCCAGCGGACGCGGACGCTCGGCCTCCCCTGCCATCGCCGCCCCTCCCGAGCGAGACGAGGGAGTCACCGGTCGTGCCCGCTCCGACGGAGACTTCCCCCCCCGTCCCGATCTCGGAGGTGGAGAGAGTCCCGCCGCCGGTCCCCGCCGAGGGTGGTGGGCTGACGGTGGCGGGCTGCGCGTACCGAGGGGCCTCGACTCCCCGCGGGGGAGAGGTGCTCGCGATCTCCGATGCCTCCGTGGATCCGGTCTGGATCGCCGGGGCGGATGGGCGCTTCACCGCGCAAGTTCCGGCCGGGCTCCTGCGTCTCCTCGACGAGAAGGGCGGCAGCACGCTCCGCGTCGGGGTGCCGATCCCCGCCGCCATCGCCGATGAGGGTGGATCGGCGACGCTCAACGTTCACCGCTACCCCCTCGCCGCGGAGCCGCGTCTCCTCACTCCGGTGAGTGCCCTCGTCCTCCAGTGCGACCCCCTCGGGCCCCCGATCCTCGCGGTGCGAGGGCGGACCGACCTGCCGGATGGGGCCGAGCTCGCGGTTCGCGTCCTCGTGCGCGGCCAGCAGATCGAGTCGCTGATGCTGCGGGCTTCGGGGGGAGAGTTCGGGGGGGTGCTGCGCTTCGCCTCGCGGCAGTACCACAGCGGCGTCTACGACCTCCAATTCGCCTGGGGTCCCCTCCTCGCGACCGAGCGGACGCGGACCGCGCTCGCCGGGACGCGCTGGAGCACGGTGAGGGAGGAGATCCGAGAGGACCGGGGGATCTTCCTCGGAACCCCGACCGAGGCGAGCGAGCAGGAAGAGGAGATCACCCGCTACTTCCGGGAGGCGCTCTTCGCCCTCGAGGGGGCGACCGACATCGTGCGCCTCGCGAGCACGCGGGCTCGCCAGAAGCGCAACCGGAGCCTCGAGGAGCCGGACCGGGTCGCTCGGATGCGCGGGAGCGAGCTGGCCTCCAGCTACGATGACCTCTTCGCGGGGCGTCGCCTCATCATCGATCACTGGCGTGAGCTCGTGGATGAGCGGATCCCGGCCCTCGTGGCCCCGTACCTCGATCCTGCCGCGATGCCCTACCCGACGCGGTCGCGACGGGCGGGTCACAACCTCTCCCAGGTCGCGAAGCGGGTCGCCAAGCTCGCGAAGCTGGAGTCGATCCTGCTTTACAAGGCCCTGGGACTCGACCCCGATCCCCGCAACTATGTCGCGGGGTGCGAGTTCCCTCCCGACGTCGAGAGAGGGCAGACCCTCGAGCAGATGCAGAACTGCATTCAGACGGTCCTCGAGGAGCTGGAGGACTGAGCCTCTCCCCCGGCGGGGGGATTCGCGGGCGGGG
>JAFMMO010000241.1 GCA_017859655.1 Pseudomonadota bacterium
GCGCGGTGCGGTCCCAGGAGCGGAGACGCTTCGCCCGCGGGAACTCGATGACCACCGGCACGATCGGCGCGCCGCTTCGCCGCGCGAGCTCCACCGCTCCGCCCTGGGCGCGTCGCCGCGGCCCCTTCGGCCCGTCCGGGGTCAGCCCCACGACATTGCCTCCCGCGAGAGCGCGCAGCAGTCCGCGCAGGGCGGAGGCGCCTCCTCGGGTCGTCGACCCGCGCACCGTCACGGTGCCGTAGGCGTCGAGGAGTCGACTGAACATCTCTCCATCGCGATGTCGACTGACGAGACCGACGATCCCATGCCGGCGCAGCAGCCAGGGGACCGTGGCGATGTGCTCGTGCCAGTAGGCGAGGATGACCGCGCCCTCGGAGGCGAGGATCTCCCGGGTCTCCTCGGAGCAGTGGAAGCGGAAGCGCAGGGTCAGGTTGTAGAGGCGGTAGAGGGGGACGAGCAGCGCGAGGGCGAGACGCCGGCGGAGGTCGAGCTCGGTCCTCGCCTCGGTCGGAGGGGCGGAGGAGGAGCCCGTCATCGCGGGACCTCGATCGGAACTTCGCGGGCGAGGGACTCCTCCACTCCCTCGAGCACCGCGGCGACGGTGATCTCCTGCATGCAGATCGCGTGGTCGCAGCGACGAAGCCGACAGGGGGCGCAGGGGACCGCCCCGCGGCGGACCGCCGCGCGGGGGCTCCAGGGACCGTAGGTCGCGGGGTCCTTGGGGCCGTACAGTCCCACCACCGGGACTCCGGTGAAGGCGGCGAGGTGGGCCGGCCCGGTGTCCGCCGCGACGACGATCCGCGCGAGGGAGAGGAGCGCGGCGAGCTCGCGAGCGGAGCGAGTGGCGGGCGCCGGGCACGCGGCATCGCCGCAGGCCGCGAGGAGCCGATCCCGCCGCCCGAAGTCCTCCGGCGCGGCGGTCACCCAGATCCGATGGCCCCGGTCCGCGAGGGCGCGGGCGAGACCGGCCCATCGCTCGGGAGGCCACTCCTTGAACCGCCCGAAGGCGCTGACGAAGGGGTGGAGGATCGTCGGGAGCGCGCCTCCCGCCTCGGCGAGCGGACGGTAGTGCTCGCGCGCCTCGGCATCCGGGATGAGGCGTCCGGAGGGAGCGGGCCCATCGAAGCCGAGGGCGCGGACGAGATGGAGGTTCTTCTCGACCCGATGCACCGCACCCGCGGGTCGGGTGGGGCGTACTCCGGCGAGGAGCCACGGGTGCTCCTTCGTCTCCTCCCGATGGTGCCCCACGCGGTTCCGGCCCCGGGCGAGGCGGGCCACGAGGGCGCTGCGCAGGTTTCCCTGGAGATCGATGACGAGGTCGAAGCTCTCCTCCCTCAGGGAGGTGAGGAAGCGCTCGAGCGCGGCGCGCGCCCGCTCATCCCGACCGTCCCCCCGGAGAAAGTCCCGGGAGATCTCCTTGCGAGGGAAGCGGAGCACCCGGTCGAGGTCGGGATGCCCCTCGAGGAGGGAGGCGCCGAGGGACTCGCATGCCCAGTCGATCCGGGCGCCGGGATACAGGGAGCGCAGCGCGGAGAGCGCGGGGAGGCAGTGGAGCACGTCGCCGAGGGCGCTGAGCCGGACGATGAGGATGCGCCGGGGGGGGCGCCCCCGCAGGTCGTCGGCCACGCGGCCGATCGCCGCCCCCATCTCTCCGGTCGTCCCGTCCACGCGGCTCCTCCCGCCCGACCGTGGCCGCAGGTCGGCCGGTCGTGGCGGAGATTCTCCCTCAGGAGCGCGGAGACATCGACAGGACCCGGACGACCGAACTCGTCGTGTTCGCCGGGCGGCCCGCTACAATCCCCCCCGGGCCCGCGTTCGGAGCCCGGCCGTGAGGAGGCATCGGAGTGAGCACACTCGTCGGAATCGAGCTTCTGGGGGACGCCGCCCGCCTCGTCGTCGTGGACAGGAAGGCGAAGGTCCTCCTGCGACGGGAGGAGCAGCTCTCCTCCCCGGTCCGGGAGTGGTGGAGCGTCCATCCCGACGAGCGGGTCCGGGCCACCCTCGGGCTTCTCTCCGGGGCGGTCGCGGAGGGCCTCCTCCGACCCGCCGAGGTCGCGGCGATCGGCATCACGGCGGAGCCCGCGCTCGCCCTGCTCGACGCCGACCTCACCGCGATCCCCCCGCGTGATCTGCCGTGGGGGGAGCTCGATCCGGCGGCGTTCCACGGTCGACCCTGGGACGCGGTCCACGCCCTCTTCTCCGGCTCGCCCCGGGCCGCCCAGCAGGTCGGGTTGATCCTCGACCTCGTCGGCTATCTCCGCTATCGCCTCACCGGTGCCCTCGCCACGCAGGTCGACTTCGCATGGAAGAGCGGCCACATCGCGGGCCCGGACACCCCGGCGAGCTGGAGCACCGGCTCCCTCGAGGATGTCGGTCTCTTCCCCGCCCACCTCCCGCCGATCTTCACCGCGAGTCAGCGGGTGTCGGTGGTGGGGGAGGAGACGATCGAGCGGACCGGACTTCGACGGGGCACCTGGGTCTGCGCCGGGGGCCATCCGCGCAACACCCGCCTCCTCTTCGCGGGAGAGCCGATCCCCGGTCGCACCGTCCTCCTCGTGGAGGGAGCGGAGACGATCCCCTACGAGTGCGTGGAGAGGCCCGCCACCTGGGCCGCCGAGCTCCACCCCACGGCGCTCGAGGGGATCTACTTCCGCCGCGGCGCCTCGATCCCGACCGAGGAGGTCTGGGCCGGCGGAGGTCCGGAGGGCTCGGTCGTCGATGTCGTGCCCGGCGGAGATGTCCGCTTCGATGGGGCGGTGGAGACGCTGCGGATCGCGGCGGATGCGGGAGAGGCGAGCGCGGGGACCGCCCTCGTCGCGGGCCTGGGGCTCGGCTGGTGGCGCGACCCTCGTCCGATCTGGCGGAAGCGGCGCCCTCCGGTGCTCCTCGCGGACCTGAGAGCGGCGCGAGAAGTGCTGCATGAGGGAGAGGATCGAGCCGAAGAAACATCGGAGGCCTCCGATGTCTGATCTCCCCGTGGTCCGGACCCCCTCGCTCCGGGCGATGCTCCGCCCCAAGTTTCGCGGCGCCCTCCTCGGCGCGGCGGTCGGGGACGCTCTCGGCTTCCCGTTCGAGGGCTCCTCGCGCTCTTTCATGGCCGCGCTCGGACCGGACGCGCTCCGGGCCTTCGAGGCCCACCGCAGCGGGTATTTCCCGGCGGGGCAGTTCGCCGACGCCACCCAGCTGACCCTCGCGACGGTCGAGTCGATCATCGAGTCCCAGGGGTTCTCCGGTCCCGCTCTCGCGGCATCGTTCCTCCCGCTCTGGCGGGAGAACCGGATCATCGGTCGCTCCCCGGACTGCACCGAGGCGGTCGGCCGACTCATCGCCCGCACGGCGGACTGGAGGACGAGCGGCTGCGAGGAGGGGCGAGCTGGAAACGGCGCGGCGAAGCGCGCGATTCCCCTCGGCCTCTGGAACTACGATGAGCCGGAGCGGCTCGTCGAGGAGACGGTCCTCGCGGCGGAGATCACCCACCGGGACCGCCGGGCGGTCGCGGGAGCGGTCGCGGTCGCGACCGCCGTGGCGTACTCCCTGACCCACCGGGACGTCGTGCTGGGAGAGTGGATCGACGCCGTGACCGGCGCGATCGCATCCATCGATGACGCCCTCGCCGAAGGCCTCCGCCAGCTGCCCCGGCTCCTCTCCCTCGGCGAGCGGGAGGCGGTCCGGGAGATCGGCACGATCGGCGGGGCCGAGCCGGACGCCACCCCCCTGGTCATCGAGAGCGTCATGACCGCGTTCTACTGGTTCCTCCGGCATCCGGATGACTGGAGCGCCACCGTGGGCGGCTGCCTCCGGTCCGGAGGGGCGACCGACACCATCGCCTCGATCGGGGGGGGCATCAGCGCCGCCTTCCACGGAGTCGAGGCGATTCCCGCCGGTCTGCGGAAGAGCGTGGTCGAGGGCGATCGGATCCTCCAGCTCGCCGACCGCCTCCACACCCTCAAGGAGGGGGGCCGCGCCCCGGCCGGGCGCCGTCGCGGCTGAGCCCGGGCGGGTGGCCCCACCGCCGGGATCGTGCTTCAATGACGGCGGTTCGGGAGCCTGAACGGCTCCCCGCGGCAGGATGGAGTTCGCGTGAACGAGAATCACTCGAGGGACGACGAGGCGAGGCTCTTCGGGGAGGTCGCCTTCGAGCTGGGCCACGTGACGACCGCCCAGCTCTATGAGGCCCTCACCGTCCAGGCCCGTCGGGAGGCCCGGGGGGAGCCGCATCGGTTCCTCGGTGAGATCCTGGTCGGGCTCGGCTATCTCACCGAGCCGAAGGTCCTCGAGATCCTCGCGGTGCTTCATGATCATGATCAGCGACGGATTCGCGACCGCTGAGCCCGCCCCCCCCGCCCGACCCCATCCCGCCCCGTCTCGCCCGTCCTGCAATGCACGGAGTCCCCGGCATGTTCCGTCGACTCGAACACGATCCTCGCAGCTCCCCGCTCGACGGAATCCCCGGCGGGCGGCCCCTCGGTCGCGCGCTCGAGGGTGTGTACCTGTGGGGTCTGCGCCGGGACCGACGCCGCCAGCTCGCCGCACCGCCGCACCGGCTCGGGGTTCCGGTCATCTCGATCGGCAACCTCACGGTGGGGGGGACCGGCAAGACGCCGGTGGTGGAGGCCTTCGCCCGGGGCTGGCTCCGACGGGGAGGGCGACCGGGGATCCTCAGTCGCGGCTATCGCGGCGGCTGGGAGGGGAATGACGAGTACCGGCTCCTTCGGCGGCGGCTGCCCGGAGTCCCGCACTTCGCCGATCGCGACCGTCGCGCGGCGGGGGAGGCGCTGCTCCGCGCCCATCCCGATGTCGACCTGATCCTGCTCGATGACGGATACCAGCACCGGCGGCTCCATCGCGATCTCGACCTCGTCCTGATCGATGCCACCCGTCCCTTCGGAGGGGGGCGCTGTCTCCCTGCGGGGTGGCTCCGGGAGCCGTGGACCGACCTCGATCGCGCGAGCTCGATCGTGCTCACCCGCGCCGATCAGATCTCCGGTGGCGCGCTGCGTCAGCTGGAGCGCTTCCTCGAGGAGAG
>JAFMMO010000242.1 GCA_017859655.1 Pseudomonadota bacterium
CTGCACCCAGATCAACGAGTTCTGCCAGAACCCCGAGCACACCGCGGGGGAGTACACGGGGGACCGGCTGCACCGCTGCGTCGGCCCCGGGCCCCACGATCCGATGACCTACAAGATGAAGCAGCCCGCCCTCGACAAGCTGAAGAAGTGGGTGGAGCGCGGCGGCTACCTCTTCACCGAGGACTGGGCGCTCGTCGAGGTGATCGAGCCGCTCTGGGACAGCTTCCTCGTCTCGGGCTCCCCCCTCGACGACTCCAACGTGCACATCCGACCTTCCCGGGGCTTCACCGCCCACCCCTTCCTCCGCGGGGTGTTCGTCCCTCCGCCCGAGATCGACTGGGGATATGACGACGAGCTCGACGAGGACGACGTCGAGGAGGAGCTCGCCGAGTACGACCCGACCATCGAGGACGACGCCGGGGACTTCGACGAGAGCCGCGGCAAGACCGGACTGGAGACACCGCCGGAGGAGGAGATCGTCGAGATCCCCGATCCGGACATCGACCTGATCCGGCATGAGTGGAAGATCGACAAGGAGAGCCCCAGCCTCTCCATCCGCTCGAAGAAGGTGGAGGTCCTCGTCGTCAGTCCGGACCTGAAGGAGCAGGTGGGGGACGATGCGGTGGCGGTGACCTTCCCGGTCAAGAAGGGGAGGGTCCTGCATGTCCTCTCCCACTTCGGGAAGCAGAGTTCGTCTCACAACGAGGCGACCCTGGAGAACCTCCTCATCAACTTCCTCATCGAGGTGAATGTCCGCGCCGGCTCCTGAGGGGGCGGGCGAGTTGACATCATCCCCCCCCTTCGTACCATGCCCGCCCCGGGGGCGTCTCCCTCGGGCGGATCGGCGGAAGGGGCTGTGGGTTCAGGGTCTCTTGAGCTCAGGGCTTCCCGAGCTCAGGGCTTCTTCAGCTCCGGGGCTCTCCTCGTCGATCCGGGCTCCCTTGCCGTCGGTCCCCGCTCTCCCAACCGTCCCCAGCCCGGGCGGACGCTCCTGGAGGATTCCCCTTGCCGCACTCGGCGCGCGCACCGGTCGCCACGATCCGTCGGTCGAGGCTCATGCGGACCCCTCTGCTCCTCGGCGCTCTCCTCCTCGGTGGCCTCAACGCCTCCGTCGCGTGGGCGCAGGACGCGGATGACCCGTCGGAGCTCGCGCCCCGGCAGGCGCGGACCCAGGAGGTCCTGAACGACGCCGGGTTCTTCGGGAACGACGAGCTCGAGTCGGTCCGCTACGACACGGTCATCTTCGACACGGCCCCGGACGGGCGCAGTCAGAACCTCCTGCTCCTCGGGAACGTCGTCCTGACCGGCTACGGTTTCGAGGTTCGGGCGGACGGCATCGGCATCTGGATCGACGGGCTCGACGAGGCGGGGCGGCCGCTGCGCCCCCGCATGTTCGCATCCGGGAACGTTCTCCTCCTCCGCGGTGACCAGTCGTTCCGGGCGGAGACCCTGTTCATCGAGGCGGAGACGCGCACCGCGGTGCTCACCGAGATGCGCCTGCGGATCACGCAGGAGCTGGTCGAGGTGCTGAGGCAGGACCCCGTCGGGAGCCCGCAGCGCGCGCGAGCGATCACGACCGCCTTCGGCGCTCCGATCGAGGTCGACCCGCAGGAGCTCCAGGACCCGACCCCGATCGTCTTCGCCGCCCGGGAGCTCACGATTCGTGACTTCCAGCAGATCGAGGGGACCGGAGTCGAGTTCACGACCTGCGAGTTCGGTCACCCGCACTGGGCGCTGGAGGCGGAGGCGGGGCGGGCGGAGGCGCGCCTCGAGGTCGACGCCGTTCCCGGAGAGGTCGAGCCCGGAGGCTGGCTCTTCCATCTCGACTCGGTCTCCCTGCGCGCGGGGCCTGTCCCCATCCCCCTCCTGCCGGGCGTGATGTGGGACAGCCGTTGGGGGAGGTACATCCCCCTTCGCTCCGTCTCCGTGTCCCGCTCGACCAAGTTCGGAGACCGGGTCGACACGCTCTGGAACGGGAACCTCCTCCTGCCGGATGTCCTCTCCCAGGACATGGACCTCGGGATCCGCCTCGACTCCCTGAGCAAGCGGGGGACCGGCTACGGCGTCGATGCCGAGTGGGGGCGCGATCCGACCCGCTGGGCCGAGGAGCCGGACGGTCGACTCGACCTCTTCGGCTACGGCAGCTGGTGGGCGATCGAGGAGAAGGGGTTCGACCGTGACGGCACCACGCCCGATGACCCGCACCGGTTCCGATCCCGGTTCCACCAGCGGATGCGCCTGTGGGGCGGGACCCTCATCGACCTCGAGTACGCCGATGAGTCCGACCCCAACTTCCTCCTCGAGTACTTCGAGAACGAGGCTCGTGGCGAGAAGGTCCCGGAGAATGTGGTGTTCCTCCGGCGGAACCTCGGCATCGGGCAGCTCTCCCTCCTCCACCTCCGTCAGGGGGATGGCTTCCGCACCGTGCTGGAGCGCCTCCCCGAGCTGAGGACGGACATTGTCGAGGTCGAGCTCGCGACGGATCTCTTCCTCGATGTCGATGCCCGCCTCGGGAGCTACGAGTTCGAGCCGGGGGACGGGAGCCTCGACCCCTCGGTCTCGAACCGCCGCGGTGATCTGGAGGTCCGGTTCACCCGCGCCTTCGAGCTGGGCCGCGGCCTGCGGCTCCTCCCCTTCGTTCGCCCGCGCGTCTCCTGGTGGGAGGAGGGTGCGGACGAGAGGGACGAGCCGACCCGCTACGCCATGGATGGAGGCGTGGGGCTGAGCAACCGGGTCTGGCGGACCTACGACCTGCGGCTGCCGGAGCTCGGCCTCAACGGCCTTCGCCATGTCGTCGACTTCGACATCTCCGCGCGCTCCCTGCTCTCGAACAGCCTCGACACGGATGAGCTGGTCGTCATCGATGACCTCGAGGCGATCGACGAGCGGGATGTGGTGCGGCTGGCCCTCTATCAGCGCCTGCTCACCCGGCGGGTCGATGGCGGTCGCAGCGGCCTCCTCGAGGAGGTCCGCTCGGTCCTCGATACCCGCCTCGCGGTGGAGTGGTTCCCCGAGGCGGAGCGCGACAACGGAGGCGAGGACTGGGGGGAGCTCGACGCCGAGGTCATCCTCTCGCCGTTCCGCAACCTCGGAGTCTTCGTGGATGGCTCGGTCGATGTCGAGAGCGGGGATGTGCAGGAGGTCAACGCGGGGGTGCGATGGCTGCAGCCGCGGGCGGCCTATCTCGAGCTCTCGGAGCGACGCCGCCGGGGACTCCAGGACTCGATCGTCCTCGGGGCCCGCTGGTGGGGCTCGGAGAAGTACGAGTTCGCGGTGTTCGGCGAGTACGACCTCGATCGGAGCGAGGCGGTCAATCAGCGCTTTGAGATCACGCGCAACTTCCATCGCTTCGCCGCGTCCTTCTCGATGGAGGTGGACGAGGGCGAGGACAACACCACCTTCCTCGTGACCTTCGGTCCTCGCGATCTCTTCGGGGCCCGGGATCTCGACCGCCTGCGCTGAGGAGGACCACCTCGGGGGAGGCCCGCCCCGACTGCTCCCTTGCGATCCGGGGGGGGGAGTCGGTAGCCTGATCCCATGGCGAGCCACCGACGCGCGATCTACCCCGGAACCTTCGACCCTCCCCACCGCGGGCATGTGGATCTCATCCGAAGAGGGGCGGCCCTCGTGGATGAGCTCATCGTCGCGGTCGCACGCAACCGGGAGAAGCGCCCGGCCTTCTCCGCCGAGGAGCGGGTCTCCCTCCTCGAGCGGGCCTGCGGGGATGTGCCGGGGATTCGCGTCCTCCCCTTCGACGGACTGGTCGTCGATCTCTACCTGAAGGAGGGGGCGAGCTTCCTCCTGCGCGGGATCCGGACCTTCGCCGACTTCGAGGCGGAGTACACCATGGCCCTGACGAACCGGGCGCTCGCCACCGGGCCGGTGGATCAGACCGGGGGCGCCGGGGCCTCGGCCGAGACCGTGTTTGTGCTCCCCAGCCTCGAGTTCTCCCACTTCTCCTCCCGCCATGTGAAGGAGATCGCGGCCTTCGGGGGGGACATCGCCCGGTTCCTGCCCCCGGAGATCCTCCCGGAGGTCGAAGCGCGGCTCCGTCCGGAGTGAGCGCCTCCCGGGCTCCCGGAGGGTTGCGGCGAGGAGCTTCCCGCTGCCTCGCGGGAGAGCCCCGAGGGTCCGGTGGACCTTGCTTCTTTCCCTGCCTATACTTCCGGCTTCGCGCGGCTTCGGCCGCTGGCCCGGGTCGCGACCTCGGGGCCTCCTCCTCCCACGAACGGAGCGTTCGATGCCGAAAGACTCGGTCCGGACCAGTCGTGCCCCCGCCGCCATCGGCCCGTACTCCCAGGCGATCGTCGCCGGCGGGCAGGTCTTCTGCTCGGGACAGGTTGGCCTCGACCCGGAGAGCGGTCAGATCCCCGAGACGGTGGAGGAGCAGACCCGACAGGCTCTGATGAACCTCAAGGCGGTGCTCCGCGCGGCGGGATGCTCCCTCGACGATGTCGTCCGGGCGGGCGTCTTTCTCACCGACATGGCCGACTTCCCGCGCATGAACGCGGTCTACGAGCAGTTCTTCCGCTCTCCGGCGCCGGCCCGGTCGACGGTCGCGGTGAGTGGCCTCCCTCTGGGGGTGAAGGTCGAGGTCGATGCGATCGCCCTCGTGCCGGCGCGGACCTGATCGTCACGGCCCGGGACAGACCTCTTCGCCCCCTTTCGAACGGAAGCGCAATGAGCGGGTATCTCCTCGAGATCCAGGACCTCCGGACCCACTTCCACACCGATGACGGTGTGGCCAAGGCGGTCGACGGGGTGAACTACGCCATCAGACCCGGGGAGACCCTCGGAGTGGTGGGGGAGTCCGGCTGCGGAAAGTCCGTGACCGCGATGAGCGTCATGCGACTCATCCCCATGCCCCCCGGGGAGATCGTCAGCGGGAGGATCCTCTTTCAGGGGCGCGATCTCCTCGAGGCGAGCGAGGCGGAGATGCGTCAGATCCGGGGGAACGAGATCTCCGTCATCTTCCAGGAGCCCATGACCTCCCTCAATCCTGTCTATACCTGTGGATATCAG
>JAFMMO010000243.1 GCA_017859655.1 Pseudomonadota bacterium
CCCCGGCTATCCTCGCGCCCGCCGGGACGAAGCCGCCCCGACGCCCCCCCCCGAGCCCGAGGAGCTGCCGCGCGATGGACCCCGCCGCTCACGACCCGGCCGCCTCCGAGGGGGCGGCGCCCGGTGCGGCGCACGGGACCTCCGCACGGTCGGCGGACTCCCCCCCGGAGCCGGAGCGCGGGGGCACCCCCCTGCGGGTGATCTTCCTCACCCTCTTCCTCGACCTCGTCGGCTTCTCCATCATCTTTCCCCTCTTCCCCGCGATCCTCGAGCACTACGCGGACGACCCGACCCTCATCGCCCTCGTCGACGGCCTCCGGCGCAGCTTCGCGATCGAGAGCCCCTCGGACCCCCGGGTCCAGGTGCTCTTCGGCGGAGTCCTCGGGTCGCTCTACTCCCTCCTCCAGTTCTTCGCCAGCCCGCTGTGGGGCCGGATCTCCGACCGGATCGGCCGCCGCCCCGTCCTGCTCGTGACCGTCGCCGGAATCGGGCTCTCCTACCTCCTCTGGGGACTCGCCGGCAGCTTCACGCTGCTCGTGGTCTCCCGCCTCCTCGCCGGAGCGATGGGGGGGAACATCTCCGCGGCCACCGCGGCGGTCTCGGACATCACCACCCGCCGCGACCGTGCGAAGGGGATGGGCGTCATCGGAGCCGCGTTCGGGCTCGGCTTCGTCCTCGGACCGGCGATCGGGACCGCCCTCGTGCAGATCGACCTCACCCGCCTCCTCCCCGGGCTGGTCCCGTGGGGCCTGAACCCATTCAGCGCCTGTGCCTTCGGGGCGGGGCTCCTGTCGGCGCTGAACTGGATCTGGATCCGGCGCCGCTTCGAGGAGACGCTGCCCCCTTCCCGTCGCAACCGGGAGATGGCGCGCTCTCCCCTCCCCGTGCTCTCGATCGGTCGCCGCTTCGGGGGGGCCGTCGCCCGGGGAAACCTCGTGAACCTCCTGCTCCTCATCGCCTTCAGCGGCATGGAGTTCACCCTGAGCTTCGTGGCCCGCGATCGCTTCGATTGGGGACCGGCGCAGATCGGAGGGCTGTTCGTTCACATCGGCCTCGTCCTCGCCCTCGTGCAGGGCGGGATCGTGCGGCGAATCGCGCCGCGGCTCGGGGAGCGGCGGGTCGCCCTCGCCGGTCTGGTGACCATCGCCCTCGGCCTCGCGGGGATCGCCCTCGACGCGGGCCTGGCCAGCTTCTGGCTCTCCGTCACCGCGCTCTCGATCGGAGGCGGCCTCACCTTCCCCACCCTCAGCTCCCTCGTCTCGCTGCACGCCGGAGAGTCGGTGCAGGGGGAGGTGCTCGGGATCTTCCGCGCCCTCGGCTCCCTCGCCCGGGTCATCGGGCCGTTGGTGGCCGCGGTCCTCTACTGGAGGGAAGGACCTGCCCTCCCCTACTGGAGCGCGTGCGCCTTCCTCGTCGTGCCGATCCTCATCCTGATCTCGATCCCCCCCCCGCCGATCGACACCGCCCTCGCCGCGACGGGAGACGATTCCCCTCGACCTGAAGGGGCCTCGCGCTAGACTACGGCACGCCGCGCGCTCCGAAGGACGACAACACCATGCCGCAACCGGGAGTCATCTCTCCGGCGTCGAGCCTCGTGCCCCGCCTCCCCCGTGCGACCCTTCTCCTCCTCCTGCTCGGACTCCTCGTGACGAGCGGCTGCATCGGCGGCGGCCAGAAGCGCGACGCCGACACGGGAGTGGCGATCGAATCCTCCCACTGGGTCTTCCCTCTCTACCACTACCGCGAGAAGCAGGGGGAGCAGACCGTGACCCCCTTCTTCCTCGTCCCGATCCCGATCGGCCGCACCGACGAGGTCGTCATCGCCGGGGGGGCCGAGTCCTTCCCCACCACGAGCGGGATCGACAGCCCCTCCTGGAGCGACGAGGCGTCGGGAGCGGGGCTCGGGGGGCCGCCCTCCAGCTCGGTCGAGCCGGGACTGTGGGCCTCCAGCGTGCCCCCCCACGACGCCGGCGGGGCCGCCGCCGGGGAGGTCCGATCCCACCGGGTCCGTCAGGGAGAGACCCTCTACGCCCTCGCGACCCGCTACTACGGCAGCGGCCGCGAGTGGCGGCGGATCGCGGACGCGAATCGGGACCGACTCCCCGCCCCGGAGAAGCTGTCGGTGGGCATCGAGCTGCGCATCCCCTGAATCGCGGATCCCACGGACCGCAGATCCCACGGACTGCGGATCGACCGCGCAACGAGCGCACTGAGCCGGACTCCAGCGAGGGGAGCGCCTTCCGCGCGGAGGATCGGCGGCGACGCGCCGGGGCTGGGACCTGCTGCGAGAGCGCCCGGCGCGACCAAGGTCGCGCCGGGCGCTCTCGGCATCCGGGCGCGGGATCTCAGGTGAGGGAGCCCCCGCAGGAGCTGCCCGCCCCGGCGGTGCAGCCGAAGCAGTGTTCCCCGGTGATGATGGAGTGGGCGTCCCAGGCCTCACGGGTCAGGGTATGGACCGTCAACGGCTCCTCCCCGCCGAGCTCCAGCTCCAGCATCTGGTTGAAGTCGCAGTCGTAGACGACCCCGTCCCAGCCGACACTGATCGTGTTGCGGCACATGAGGTGCGGGATCGTGGCCGGATTGAAGGCGTCGCGCAGGAGCGCCTCGTATCGCTCGAGCTCCCCGGTCCGGCGGAGGAAGCTCTCGTAGCGGGAGATCACCATGTTCGTGATCGTGATCAGCCCGTCGAACACGATGCCGAAGTTCTCGGAGAGCTGCTCCTTGTAGGCCGCCTCCAGCACCTCGGCCGGAGGGGGCAGGCTCGGGCCGACCGGGTTGAAGACGAGATCGAGGCGTCGAACCCCGTCCCGCCCGTAGCCGAGGCGATTGAGTCGGCGCAGGGCCTCGATGCTCCGCTCGAAGACACCGTCCCCCCGCTGGCGATCGACATTCTCCTCCGAGTAGCAGGGGAGGCTCGCCACCACCCGAACCTCCTCCTCGGCGAGGAACTCCGCGAGGTCCTCGTACCCCGGCTCCTCCAGGATCGTGAGATTGCAGCGGTCGATCACCCGGAGATCGCGCCCTCGCGCCTCGGAGACGAGTCGGCGGAAGCCGGGGTTCATCTCGGGAGCACCGCCGGTGACATCCACCGTCTCGATCGTCGGGAAGGAGTCGAGCAGGCGGAGGGAGGCGTCGAGCACCCCCTCGTTCATGATCTCGGAGCGCCCCGGCCCGGCGTTGACGTGGCAGTGAGCGCAGGTCTGATTGCAGAGCTTCCCCACGTTGACCTGGAGGATCTCGGGTTCGCTCCGGCGGAGCGAACCGCCGACCGCGGAGCGGAAGGAGGCGGTGTCCGGTGCCGTGTCGCTCATGGGGGTCCCCTCTCCCTGAAGCCGGGAGAGAGGGATAGCACCCTCGCCCTCCGTCCTCAAGCTCACCCTCTTGTTCCCCGCCTGTAGAACCTGTCCGAGCTGACACCCGAGTCTTCTCGTTCTTCTCGGTCCACCTCTTCATCTCCCGGTTGTCGGAGATGCCGGGAGCGATACCATCGCGGTAGTTACGGTCGACCGAAGGTGTGTGCAGCGGTCGATCCCATCCGATTCCAACACTCTATGCCAGAGGCGCGCTCCTCGCCGGTCCGGATCGGGCAGCATTCGTCTGCCCGTGTCGGTGAGCGGTATCCCACGCCTCAGGAAGGAAGTTCGGGAAGATGCTTAAGAGCCTCCTCACCCTCACCGCGCTCCTCTGCTTCGGCAGCGTCACCTCCGCTCAGGTCGGGATCACCCTGACCCTGCCCCAGATGGACGGAGAGCCGGGCCAGTCGGTCACGATGCCGATCTCTCTCACCCTCGACACCGCCGCTCAGGGCTTCCAGCTCGGAGTCGCCCACGAGGGCACCTTCCTCACCGCGACCGCGATCGATCAGGGTCCCGCCCTGCTCGCCACGAACACCGGCGGTGGAGCGGACTACTTCTTTCAGGACCTCTCCCCGACCGGGGGCACCGGCGTCAATCTCGGAGCGATCCTGAGCCTGACTCCGCCGCTCGAGTCCCTCCCGGCCGGCACGCACCACATCGCCTCGATCACCTATACGGTGAACCCCGCGGCGCTCCCGGGCACCAGCGCCCCGGTGACCGTGGTCAGCTCCCTCGGCTCGCCGCCGCTGGCGGCGGTCATCAGCGTGAGCTCGACCTCGATCGCGCCGACCGTCGAGAACGGTCTCCTGACCGTCGTGACTCCGCCCGTCACCGGGCTGACGAGCACGATCCTCGATCCGTGCACCTGCGCGGCGCAGCTCTCCTGGGCGAACAACTACGCCTATGACTCGATCCAGATCCTCCAGAACGGCTCGCTCCTCGTGACCCTGCCCGGCACCTCGACCAGCCACCTCCTGACCCTCGGCGCCCAGGCGGAGTACTGCGTGCGCGGGATCTCCAACGCTGCCGCCGCCACCGACGCCTGCATCCTCGCCGGCTGTTCGGTCCTGCCGGTCGGGACGCCCCCGTCGGGCCTCGCCTGCACGATCGATCACGTAACCTGCGCGGTCTCCGCGAGCTGGACCAACAACCAGGGAGACTACACCTCGATCGACCTCCTGCTCGATGGGGCGCTCCTCCAGACCCTGCCGGGGACGGCCACGGCCGCCTCCCTCACCCTCCCGACCACCGAGGTCCTCTCGACGATCGCGATCGTCGCGCACGACGCGTGCGGGATCACCCTCGCCCCGGCCTCCTGCGCGATCGAGTGCCTCCCGGAGCAGTTCGTCCGGGGCAACACGAACGGTGACGCCGGGATCGACATCTCCGACGCCATCGCCACCCTCGACTACACGTTCTCGGGTGGTGCGGGTCCGTGCCTCGACGCCCTCGACTGCAACGACGACGGTGGGATCGACGTCTCGGACGCGATCTTCATCCTCGCGTACACCTTCAGCGGCGGCGCCGCGCCGCCGGCCCCGTTCGGTGC
>JAFMMO010000041.1 GCA_017859655.1 Pseudomonadota bacterium
CGCGCGATCGAGGTGCACTGGGGGGAGGGGGGGCTCCGGATCCGGGAGGGGGAGGAGTGGCGGGAAGTCCCCCGAGAGGCGATCGAGGCGGTCCTCATCACCTGCGGGGGCTATCTCATCGAGCCGCGCGGCCAGAGAGGGGTCTGGCTCCCCTACTCCGGGTTCGCCGGGGTCGCGGAGGTCGATCGGTTCGAGGCGATGGTGCGCGCGGTCGGGGCGCGGGTCCTCGATCGACGCCGCGTCGGCTGACCCCGGCGTCGGCGGCGGCGGGGGGGACGGATGGCGCGAGCGGAGAGACCCCTTCGGGATCCCTCCGCTCGGGGAGATCGGAATCGCGGCGCCGAAGCGCGACTAGGTCGCGCTCTCCATGGCCGCCTCGTAGCGGCCGGCGCGGGCGAGCCCGTTCATGCGGGCGCGGTGCTCGAACGCAGCGGTCGCAGCGGGGAGGTTCCCCTCCTGACCGCCCCAGGTCCGCATGGCGGCGGCCTGCAGCGCGCGCCCGTAGCTGAAGGTCAGCTGCCAGGGGGCGGTGCCGATCCGGTTCATCGCATCGAGGTGGGCGGTCGCGTCCTCGTCGCTCTGACCCCCGGACAGGAAGGCGATGCCGGGGACGGCGGAGGGGACGCAGCGGCGCAGGGTGTCGAGGGTGCGCGCCGCGACCTCCTCCACGGAGGCCTGGACCGCGCACTCCGCCCCGGAGACGACCATGTTCGGCTTCAGCACGATCCCCTCGAGGAGGACCCCCTGCACGTGGAGCTGGCGGAAGACCTCGACGAGGGTCTCCTCGGTGACCTGCTGGCAGCGCTCGATGGT
Organism: Pseudomonadota bacterium; assembly: GCA_017859655.1. Taxonomy (GTDB): domain Bacteria; phylum Planctomycetota; class UBA8108; order UBA1146; family UBA1146; genus JAFMMO01. The sequence continues at coordinate 814 of JAFMMO010000041.1, forward strand.
GTGCGCGCCGTCCATCAGGACCTCCGGCTCGACGATCGGGACGATGCCCGCCTCCTGGCAGAGGGCGGCGTAGCGGGCGAGGCCGTGGGCGTTCGCCTCGATGCAGCCTCGGGAGGGAATGCCCTCGCCGATCGTGATCACGGCCCGCCACTTCGCGAAGCGCGCCCCGAGGCGGTGGTACTCGGCGAGCCGCTCCCGCAGCCCATCGAGCCCCTCGGTGACCTTCTCCCCCGGGTGTCCGGGGAGGTCCTTCGCCCCGGTGTCCACCTTGATTCCGGGCACCACGCCGCGGGCGCCGAGGTAGGCCGGGAAGGGAGTGCCGTCCGAGGCGGACTGGCGGATCGTCTCATCGTAGAGGATGACCCCGCTGATCGTCTCCGAGGTGGCGCCTGCGCTGAAGAACAGCTCGCGGTAGCGGCGGCGCGTCTCCTCGCTCGACTCGATCCCGAGGGCCTCGAAGCGCTTGGTGATCGTCCCGTGGCTCTCGTCGGCGGCGAGGATCCCTTTGCCGGGGGCGACCATTGCCGCCGCGATGCTGCGGAGTGCGTCCTGATCCATCGTGATCGATCCTCTCGGGGTGGGGGGCGGAGGCCCGGGGCGGGCGAGACCTGTCCCGGTCTGTGCCCACGAAGGGACGGGCTCCCCGGTGAGGGGAGTTCGAGGGGCGTCCGGGGAGGACCCGGCGGACGGGAACGATCAGCCGTTCCGCTTCTCCGCGCGGTTCCGAGCCTTGCGCCGACGGGAGTTCGCCGGGCGGGCCCCGTGGTTCGCCTTTTTGATTCGTCGCTTGTTCCGGTTCATGGTAGCGGAAGTCTCGCCCACTCCCCCCCTGCGGTCAACGGGTCCCGAGTGATTCCCCGGCGCGGCGGGAGGCCCGCCGCCGCGTGGGGTGACCCGCTCTCTCCGGAGAGGCGTTTCCCTTGCGCGGTTCCGGGGTTCTCGGCACGATCCGCTCTGCGGCCCGGGGGAGCGCCACCTCCGCGGCCCCGGTGGGGGACCAGGATGAAGCCCGAATCGAGTGGAGTTCCGCCCCAGTCCGATCCGGATCAGCCGACCCGGGTGGGCTCGGAGCATCAGGAGAACGCCCTCACCGCCCGCTTCCCCGCCGGGAACCTCACCGTCCTCGCCCACCTCTATCGGGGCGAGCTCGCCCGGGCGAATGTCTGGCGACAGAAGATGGACATGACGACGCACTGGGCGGTGATCACCGTCACGGCGCTCGTCTCGATCGCGTTCTCCAACCCCAACTCCGAGCACATGATCCTCCCCTTCTGCTCCTGCCTCGTCTTCCTCCTGTGCATCGTCGAGGCGCGTCGATACCGCTTCTTCGATGTCTGGCGGACCCGGGTTCGGATGCTCGAGGTGCACCTGATGGTGCCGGCCCTCTACAACGACAAGAACCTCATCGAGGGGGACTGGCGCGAGGTCCTCTGCAACGACCTCCTGATGCCGACCTACAAGATGGGAGCGTGGGAGGCGGTCGGGAGACGCCTCGCCCGGACCTACGGCTACCTCTTCCTGATCATCTACGCGGCATGGATCTTCAAGGTCTACCAGGACGCGGGCGCCTCCCAGAGCAAGTCGTTCCGCGACGCCTTCGCGATCGGTGAGCATCTCCCCGGGGAGCTGGTCTTCGGGATCGTGACCCTCGGGCACCTCATCCCGCTCGCGATCATGATCGGGACGCGCCGCTCCCGTGAGGCGAGCGGGGAGATCCGTCGCAAGGACCCCACCCGCCGGCGCTGGCCGATCTGATCCTCATGGGCACCTTCGTGGGATCCATCCCGAGCTCCGACCCCGACCCCACGGGAGCCGGCGAGTGAACGCCGCCGACCGGCTCTTCGTGGATGTCTCGCTCGTCGTCTCGACCTGCATCCTCGGGTTGATCTACTACGGCGTGAGCCAGCGGCGGAACCGGGCGCGGCACGTGAGGATCATGACCGTGGCGGGGATCCTCGACATCACCCTCGTCCTCGCGATCGTCGCGGTGCGGCGCGCGCTCCCCAAGGCGATGGAGGCGGACACCACCATCCTCCGCGTGCACCTCGCGTTCTCGATCCCCGCGCTGCTCCTCTGGTTCACTGCCTTCCACACCGGTCGGCGGCGCCTGCAGGGACGCTGCGTGCGCCTGCATCGGGTGAACGCGATCGCGTTCCTCATCGCGCGCACCGGCAACTGGGTGACGAGCTTCTTCATCCACCCGCCGCCGGAGGACTAGTCCTCCTCGCGGGTCGGCGGGGCTGCACCGCGCAGGGCATCCGCCTCCTCCTGCGCCCCGCGTGCCTCCAGCAGCTCGATGAGGGGGGGACGGAGGGCCTCGATGGGGGGGCGTCGCGCGAGCAGCGCGCGGCAGAGCGCCTCCGCATCCTCCGGGCGGCCGAGCGCGCGGAGGGCCGCGACCGTGCCGAGGGCGGGGCGCGGGTCGAGGGGGTCGAGCGCGCCCGCGCTCCCGAACCAGCGAGCCGCGGCGGCGGCGGCTCCCAGCCGGGCGTTCAGCTCCCCGAGCTCGAGGAGCGCCTCCAGGTCCTCCCGTCCTCCGGTGAGGCGGTCGCGCAGGAGGCTCATGCGCTGCTTCCCCTCGAGAATCTCCCGGTAGCGGACCCGCGCGCGCTCCGCCTCCTCGTCTCTCCCCTCTCGCCCGAGGACGAGGGCGAGGTTGTAGGCGGCCCCGTGGTGGAGGGGATCCCTCTCCAGCACCGAGCGGAGGGCGCGCTCCACGCCATCGGTCTCCCCCCGGGCGAGATCGAGGAGCGCGAGGCGGTAGGTCGCCCGCCGGAACTCGGGGTCGAGGGAGAGGGCCGCCTCGAACGCGGCGCGGGCCCCCGCGTCATCCCCGAGGGACTGGCGCGAGAGGCCGAGGCCGAAGTGCCCCCGCACCTGCAGACTGCGCTGGTCGCCGCCGATCATCGCCTCGAAGACGGGGAGCGCCTCCGCGTCGAGGCCGAGGGCCTGGAGGGACCGGCCGAGATGGAAGAGGCGTCCCTCGTAGGAGGGGTCGAGGAGGATGGCCCGACGGAACGCATCCACCGCCGCCTCGTGCTCCTCGAGCGCGTGGCGGACCTCGCCATGGAGCGCGTGAAACGCCGGGTCCTCGGGACGCGTGGCGAGCCACGGCTCGAGGAGCACCAGCGCGCGTCGTGCCTGCTCCTCGACGATGAGCCGGCGGATCTCCGCCCGAGCGGCGATGGGATCCGCTCCGTCGTCGGCGGGGGGACCGGCGGGAGGCGCGGCGAGGCTGAGGGCGAGGAGGATCAGGGCGCAGTGCGGCAAGGGGCTCCTTCGGGACGATCTCCGCTCGGTCGACCTCCACGGGGGCGGTGTCCCCGGGTCGACGCCCCGGGCGGGTGTCCGCCGTGGTGGGGGCGCCCCGAGACTACCACAGCGGGGCTCTCTCCCGCCGGGAAGGTGGCTTGACGACCTTCACACCCTCGATACACTACGCCACCCTTGGGAGACCAAGGGATCCGTCCGTGCCGAAGTGGCGGAACTGGCAGACGCGCTAGGTTCAGGTCCTAGTGGGGGTTAACCCCGTGGAGGTTCGAGTCCTCTCTTCGGCATTCCTTCGATCGTCGTGGGCGATTAACTCAGCGGCTAGAGTGCTACCTTCACACGGTAGAAGTCACTGGTTCAAATCCAGTATCGCCCACCATTGAACTCGGGAGGGCCCGCGCCGCTCGGTGCGGGCTCTCTTCGTTCCCGTGCGGTCGGATCGAGCCGGCCCATCTCCGGAGCGCCCCGTGAAGGTGATCGCCCAGAACAAGCGCGGCCGGTTCGAGGTCGCGGTCGAAGAGACCCTCGAGGCGGGGGTCGTCCTGACCGGCAGCGAGGTCAAGTCGCTGCGTCAGGGGAAGGTCTCCCTCGCCGAGGCGTATGTCCGGATCGAGTCGGGAGAGGCGTTCCTCCTCAAGGCGAACATCACCGAGTACTCCCACGGGGGCTACTCGAATCATGAGCCGATGCGCCGGCGCAAGCTCCTCCTCCACCGCCGTGAGATCGAGAAGCTTCGGATCAAGACGGAGCAGAAGGGTCACACGATCGTCCCGCTCAAGATCTACTTCAACGAGAAGGGGCGGGTGAAGGTCGAGGTCGGCGTGGGCAAGGGCAAGAAGCTCCACGACAAGCGCCGCTCGATCCAGGACCGCGAGGCGAAGCGCCAGATCGACCGGGCGATGAAGGGGCGCTGATCCCTCGCCTCGGGAGGACCGATGCCGAACTCCGATCTCTTCCTGCAGACCTTCATCGACCTGGAGCACTGGCTCCGCCAGCGGGCGGAGGTGGGGCGCGGGCACGCCTTCTCCTCGGTCGTCGACCGCCTCTCCCGCACGGATCCCGCGGTCCGCCGCTACAAGGACGACCTGCGTGAGTTCGCCGAGCTCCGCAACGCCATTGTTCACGAGCGCGGGGGCGGGTTCGTCATCGCCGAGCCGAACGACTGGGTTCTCGAGCGGATCGAGTCGGTCCGGGACGCGCTGCTCGCGCCTCCGGGCCTCCTCCCCGGGTTCCAGGTCGAGGTGAGTCGGTGCGCGGTCCACGACCCCATCGGGGCCGCCGTCACCGAGATGCGCGACGGGGACTTCTCCCAGCTGCCGGTGATCGATGAGGGGCGCACCGTGGCGCTCCTCACCGCGAAGACGATCTGCCGCTGGTTGGGCGCGGAGTCGGGGAACGACCTCGTGAGCCTGCTCGAGACGCGCGTCGAGGAGGTTCTCGAGCACCGGGAGGGCGGGGCGGACGAGGAGCACTATCGCCTCCTCGACCGGGCGGCGAGCGCTCAGGACGCCCTGACCGTCTTCGAGGAGTTCGCCGGGCGGGGACGAGAACTCGACGCGATCCTCATCTCCCACAGCGGACGCGCGGAGGAGAAACTCCTCGGGATCGTCACGATCCATGACTTCCCGCGGATCCTCGAGTCCCTCGGGCTCGCCCCGGAGGGGCGCGATTGACGGCGGAGGCGTGAAATCCGCGGGGGCCCCTCGCCGCGCCGGGGGGTTCTGCGTTATCCTCGAAAGAGACACTGCTCGTCGCGGCCCGCGGAGAGAAGGAGATGGGGGCGAAACGGTTTCGACCGGGCGACTGAAGGCAGGGTTGCAGGCAGAGGTTGTCGGGAGGCCTCTTAAAACACCCGGCGAACTTTTTAACTGCGAACAACAACTTCGCACTGGCGGCCTAGTCGCTGCCCCTTCCCCCGCTTGCTCGCCCGGCGCGGGCGGGTGGGAGGCCATCAATCCGGGCTGGCTCGAACGGTCTGCGCCGTAGGACCCAAGAGCGAGAATCACTTCGGCCTTCGTGACGACGGATCCTGTTCGTCGGAGCCGGTCACGCGGTGACAAATGACGGAATAAGCCTGTAGAAGCCCTGTTGAATGCGTTTCGGGACCCGGGTTCGACTCCCGGCGCCTCCACTTCCTCCTCTCCGACCCGGCACCACTGGATGCTGGAAGCCCCATCCCGCATCCTCCCTCCGACGGCTCAGAGGGCCGTCCTCGGGCTCGACCGGTCGGATCCCCGACCGGGCCCGCGTCTCCGACCAGCGGCGGGAGCGAGATCGATGAGCGATGCACCTCAGGGGGATCCCCTCCACAGCGAACTGGCTGGCGACCCGACCTTCGAGGACCTCCTCGAGTCCTTCGTCGGTCAGCTGCCCGCGCGCGCCGCGGCGCTCCGCGCCGCCTTCGACGGCGGGGAGATGGATCGAGCGATGGTCCTCGCCCATCAGTTGAAGGGGGCCGCAGGGAGCTACGGCTTCCAGCCGATCACGGACGCCTGTCTCCACTTCGAGCGCTGCGCCGATGGGGGGAGCCCCGCGGCGGAGACGGAGGCGGCGCTCCGGGGGATCGAGTCCCTCTGTCACCGCGCGACGCCCGCGCCACCGAGCTGAGCGGGCCGGCTCCCCACTCCCCGAGGAGGTCCCTTGTCGCGTCGTCGCCGCCCCTCCCGCACCGGGGGGGTCCTCGTCTGGAAGCCGGTCGGACCCTCCTCGCGGGAGGCGCTCGACCGGGCGGAGCGGGCGATCGGGGCGGGAGCCCTCGGGCACACCGGCACCCTCGATCCCCTCGCCGAAGGCCTCCTCCTCCTCCTCGGGGGCGAGGCGCGGAAGTTCCAGGCGCTCCTCACCGACCACGACAAGAGCTACCGCGCCCGCGTCTCCTTCGGGGTCGTCTCGGCGAGCGATGATGCGGAGGGCCCCCTCCACACCCCGGTGCCGCGGGGAGAGCTCCCCGACCGCGCGACGATCGAGCGCGCCCTCGATCGCTTCCGAGGGGGCTACGCCCAGGTTCCGCCGGGGCACTCCGCCATCCACATCGGGGGCGAGCGTGCGTGGGCCAAGGCGCGGCGCGGGGAGACCGTGGAGCTCCCTCCCCGGGATGTGCAGATCCGAAGGATCGAGCTCCTCGAGGTCGACGAGGGGGACGAGCCCCAGGGCGTCGAGCACTGCTCTCTCGAGGTGGACTGCGGACCGGGGACCTACATCCGCTCCCTCGCCCGTGACCTCGGCGACGCGCTCGGCTGCGGGGCCCACCTCAGCGGCCTGGTCCGGCACCGTCTCGGCGGGCTCGACGAAGAGGGTGCGCTTCCTCTGGGTGATGTCGGTCCCGGCACCTGGCAGGAGCTCGAGGAGCTCCTCGCGGGGCTGCCGCGTCTGGAGGTCGGCGCGGAGCAGGAGGCCCGGCTCGCCCTCGGTCAGCGCGTCCCGCATCCGCTCCCCCCCGAGGAGCACCCCGGCGCGGAGCCGCGGGTGATCTGGTGCGAGGGCCGGGTCGTCGGCATCGGCGAGATGCGCGGCTCCGTCATCCAGCCGAGGCGCTGGCTCCCGAAGAGCTGAGCACGCGTCGGTAGATGGCGAGGGTCCCCTCGACCGTCCTCTCCCGGGTGTAGCGCCCCGCGGCGGCGCGAGCGCGCTCCCCGCGCGCCCTTCGATCCTCCGGAGAGCCCCAGTCCTCGAGCCCTCGCTCTCCCGCCTCCCCGTCGAGCCAGAGGACCGCATCCGCCGGGAGGACCTCCTCCGCCGTGGCGCAGCGGGTCGCGATGATCGGGCAGTCCCGCATCGCCGCCTCGAGGAGCGGGATCCCGAACCCCTCCGTGTCGGAGAGCTGCAGGAACGCGCGGGCGCGTCCGAGCAGCCGATCGAGCTCCGCGTCCGTGATGTGCCCGAGCCAGTCGATGCGGGCGGCGATCTCCCGCGGGAGGGAGGCGAGGAAGGCGCGAGCCTCGGACTCGGCGGCGCTCCCGCACCAGAGGACCCGCTCCTCGGTGAGGCCGGTCAGGCGATCCCACCGGGGGAGGAAGCCCGCGATCCAATCGCTTCGCTTGCGGCGGCTCGGACCCCCGACGAGGAGGAGCTCCCGTCGAGCAGGGGAATCCGGCGGGAGGGTCGGGGTCTCCCCGCGGGGGAGCCCGGGCCAGAGGGGCACCGCGGTGACGCGCTCGGGGGGGAGACCGAGCCGCTCGATCAGATCGTCCCGGACCGATGCGCACGAGGTGAGGAGCGCGTCGGCGCTCCGTCCGGCGCGGTCGAGGCGGGCTCGCTTCTTGGCGATGAAGCGGGAGCTCGCGTGGTCGCTCCGCTCGAGGGCGGAGAGGTCGTGGACGGTCACCACCAGAGGGACGCGGCAACGGCGCGGCACACGCAGGTCCGGAGAGTGGAGGAGGTCGACGCCGCGGGGGGTGCCCAGGTCGAGCCAGCGTCGGACAGGGAGACCGGGGAAGAGCGCGGTCGGACGCGCGCGGCGCCAGCGCGACGAGCGGCAGAGGAGGGTGAGCTCCACCCCGGGGTGGGCTTGGAGTCCCGTCACCAGCCCTGTGATGGTCCGCGCGATCCCCGTCGGTCTCGGGTCGACCGCGGAGGAGACATCGATGGCGACGCGCAGGGGGGAGCGATGCACCGGGGCTCCTCAGGCTGGGGCGGCGCGGAGGCTCGCCGCGATTCGTGGGCAACGGACGGAGGGAGACGGTACCCTTCGCGGAACGGCCCCGCATCCCCAATCGGGAGGACCCTTCCATGCAGCCCGCGCAGCCTCGCCCGGATCTCCCCCCCCCCGGATCACGGAGGGGGTCTGCCGGCGTTGCGTTGGCCGCTGCGCTCCTGATCCTCGGGGGAGCCCCGGGGTGCGGGAGGGAGGCGCCGGTCGTCGAGGGGGGCCTCCCCCCTCCGCGGGCGCTCCCGCTTCAGGAGGAGGCGCGGCTCGCGGCCTGTGGCCGCTGCCACACCATCCCCCCGGCGGATGCGCTGCCGCGCGAGGCGTGGGCGGAGCAGATCCGGGAGATGGCCGGCTACCCGCGCGCGGAGGGGATCCCCCCCCTCACGCCTCAGGAGCTCGCCGACACCATCGCTTGGTACACCACCCACGCCCCGGAGGTGTGGGATGCCCGCCCCCCCGCCTCCGCGCCGGACCCGCCGACCTACCGACCGCGCTCCTACACGCCGGCGCCCCTCATCGGAGAGCGGATCCCCGCCGTCTCCTCGATCACCCCGGACCGCAGGAGCGGCGCCCCTCCCGCGCTCCTCCTGACCGAGATGAGGAGCGGGACCCTCCTCCGCCTCCCGCGGGAGGCCCGCGAGCGGACCGACCTCGTCCTCGATGTGCCGCTCCGCTGGAACTACCCCGCGCGCCTCGAGCACGCGGACTACGACGGGGATGGCCGCATCGATCGCCTCGTCGCCTCCCTCGGCGGCATGAACCCGACGAACGAGCGCGAGGGGGGAGTCCTCCTCGAGCGCGGGAGTGGAGGAGGCTTGGAGCCGATCGGCGCCGACCTCGCGCGGGCCTGCTCGGTCCGGGCGGGGGACCTCGACGGCGACGGCGATGCCGACCTCGTCGTCTGTGCCTTCGGCTGGCGCGGGCCGGGCCAGCTCCTCTGGTACGAGCAGCGACCCGACGGGCTGACGGTCCACCTCCTCGACGAGCGCGATGGATTCGTCGAGGCGATCCCCAGTGATGTCGACGGAGATGGCGACCTCGACCTCGTCGCCGCGCTCGCCCAGGAGCACGAGCTCGTCCTCGAGTTCGTCAACGACGGCACCGGGCAGTTCACGCCGCGGGTCATCCATCAGGGAGCCCACCCGGGGTGGGGGACCTCCGGCATCGAGCTCCACGACCTCGACGGGGACGGGGACCGGGACATCCTCCTCAGCCATGGGGACACTCTCGATGTGCCGGTGGTGAAGCCCTACCACGGGGTGAGCTGGTTGGAGCGGACCGCGGAGGGAGGCTATCGAGCCCACTCCATCGGGCCGCTCCCCGGCTGCGAGGCGGCGACCGCCGGCGACGTCGACGGAGATGGAGACCTCGATGTGGTCGCGGTCGCGTTTCTGCCCCAGATCCCCGCTGAGGAGTGGCGGCGCCAGCGCGTCGACTCCGTCGTCCTCTTCGAGCGGATTCCCGAGGGGTGGCGGCGTCATGCGCTGGAGCGGGGGGATCCCCTGCACCCGTCGGTGGCGATCGCGGATGCCGACGGGGATGGGGACCTGGACATCGCGGTGGGGAACTATGTCTGGATCGACGCGACCGGCGAGCCCCGCCAGCAGCGGGAGTATCTGACCGTCTTCTACCGCGAATAAGGCCCCTACCGCGACTGAGGCTTCTCCCGCGACGGTTCGCTCGCACCGTTGGGATCGGGGGTCTCTCCCCGGAGGGGATCGACGCCATCATCGCCCGGGGGAGGAGCGCTCCCCGCTTCGTCCGCCGGAGGGGGCGCGTTGTAGGGCGGGCCCTCGGGCCAGACCTCGAGGTCGTCGTTCACCTCCCACGCGAGCTTCTCCTCGGCCGGGGTGAGGGGGCGGGCCGCCTTCGAGCGCGCGGCGGCCAGCGCGGTCCGCGCCAGCTCCGGCTTGTAGAGCTTCCAGAGGATGCGCGCCTCGAGGAGCCAGTGGAGCGGGGTGCCCGGGTCCTGCCTCCGCGCGGCCTCATAGTGGGTCCGCGCGTCCGCGGTGAAGCCCCCCTCCTCGAGCACCTGGCCGTAGGTGGTCCGCGCGATCGGGTAGGTCTCGTCCAGTCGGATCGCGCGCTCGAGGGCCGTGACCGCGTCCGCGGTGCGCTCGGCCCCGAGGAGGAAGATCCCCAGCGCGGTCCAGACCTCCACCGACTCCGGGGCGCTCTCCGTCGCCGTGCGAAGATGCGCCTCCGCCCCGTCGGCGCTCCCCTCCGCGAGGAGGATCCGCGCGAGCTGGAGGTGGGCGGGGGCGTGGGTGGGGTTCTCCGCGAGCTCCGCCTCGAGAATGCGGCGGGCCTGCTCCACGCGACCTTCATCGAAGAGTCGCGCGGCGCGCTCTTCCACGGAAGCGGGGGCGCCTCCCGGACCGCAGCCACCGAAGACGGACGAGAGGCAGAGCAGGGCGAGCAGGCGCAGCCCGGGCTTCGGTCCGCGCCGGGACCTGCCTGTGGGCCTCCCCGCGCCCGACCACCCGGGGAAGGGGAGCGCACTCGGAGTCAGGGAACGGAAATGGTCGCTCATCGGGCTCCTCGCCCGCCCGATCAGAGGCCGTTCACGAAGCGGAACGGTCCGCTCGCCCCGGTCACCGCCTCCACGCTCTGCGCGGGCTCGAAGACGCCGAGGTAGACCTGCTCCAGCTCTCCGGTGCGATCGACATCAAGGCGGTAGGTCGCGCCGCCGCTCAGGAAGTACCCCTGATCGACGAAGCGCGAGTCCTGAATGTAGGTGACCGTCTCGTAGTCCCCGTCATAGTCCGCGGCGGTGACGCGGGCACGGCCGAGGTAACAGACGAAGGACTCGTGGTCCTCCCGGCCGTTGGCGTCGACGACGACGGTGCGGTAGCTCCGCTCCGTGACCTGCGGCTCGAGGCTCTCGACCGGGGTGGGGGCGGGGGAGCCGACGCAGCCGACGGCGAGGAGCAGCAGCAGTCCGGCGGGGAGCAGCCGAGGAAGAGCGGGAGAGAGCAGCATCGGGGCACCTTTCGCAGTCGGTCGGTGGGCCGGGGCAGAGGGCCCTCGCCGGCCTCGGGGCGCGATCGCGCCGGCGCAGTGTAGCACCGGACGGCGTTCCATCGACTCCTCGTCGGGAGGTCGCGGGGCTCGCTCCGCCGGGGGGCGAGAACCACCGCAGGATCCCCGGATTCCCCCCGGAATGACGCCCGGCGGCTCAAGGGGTCGCCCTCGCCCTGCCGATAAACCCCCTGTCGGAGCGTCCGGTCTGGGCAAGCGCTCCGTCCACGAGCAGCCTCGCCGCCAGCACGCGGCGGAGAGCACCCGCGACGCCCGCGCGCGCACCACCGCCCGGAACCTCGGGAAAGGCCGCACGATGCCCCTCCAGCTGCGACTCGCGGCCCTGCGTCGTCGGTGGCGTCCCCTTGTCCTCCTCCTCGCCCTGCTTGGGGTGGGGGCCTCGATCCTCGTCCCTCTCCCGACCTCGTCCGCCCGCTTCCTCGCGACCTCGCGGGTGATCCCGGAGGCGGCCGGGGAGTCGACCCTCTCCTCCGACCTCCTCGCGAGCCCGGCCGTGCTCCAGAGCGCGGCCCGCCTCGCCGCGGGGGTGGACCCCTTCCGAAGCGAGGCGCTGGCCGAGGGCGCGCTCGCCCCCCGAGTCGCCGCGGCGACCGCCGCCCTGCGCCGACACCTCGGAGAGGAGTCGACCTCCCCCGACGCCTCCGCGCTCGCCGCCCTCGCCCTTGAGATCGGGGGCTCTCTCCTCGACGCGGGTCCCTCCCCCTCGGGTGAAGTGCGGATCCGCTGCGAGGGGGAGACGGAGGAGGAGGCGCTCCTTCGCTCCTGGGCCCTGGCCGAGGCGGTGGTCCAGAGGGAGCGCGAGGCGAGGGAGAAGCGGAGTCACGCGCTGGAGCGGTCGGTCGCGGAGGCCCGTGAGCGGCTCGCCGCCGCGCGGGATGCGGCGGAGAGCGAGCAGCGGATCCTCGACGACCTGCGCGGCAGATCCATGGCGGCCACCATCGATGAGGAGGCGGCGCGACTCGAAGAGCTGCGCCTCCGGCTGGATGGTCAGGATCAGCAGCTCCGCCTCGAGCTCGAGCGGAACGAGGAGCGCATCCGTCGGGGCCTGCAGGAGCAGGCGCTCGGCGCCTCGTCGCCCCTCCCGGCGCGGACCGCAGAGACCCCGCTCCTGCGCCAGATCGCCCGGCGGCTCATCGAGGCAAGGATCGACCTCGACCGGGCGCGCAGCACCCTCTCCGCCCTCCACCCGATCGTTCTGGAGAAGCAGGAGATCGTCGACGGCCTCGAGGCGCTGTTGCGGGAGACGCGGACGGAGCTCCGCCTCGAGGAGGAGCGCCGGGCCACCGAGGAGACCTACGCGCGGATCGCAGAGAGCGCGACCCTCGAGACCGAGCGCGGGCGCCTCGCCGAGCGAACCCGTGCGGTGGATGCTGCGCTCGCCGCCCTCTCCGAGCGCCGCGAGCGCCTCGTGCCCGTGGAGCACGCCCTCGCGGAGCGCCGCGCAGCGTCCGCGCGGCTCGAATCCGAGCTGTCGGCGGCGCTCGCGCGGGCCGAGTCCTCGACCCCGGCCGGAGGTGTGCCGGGGGTGGAGGCCGCCCTCCAGGCGGAGCCGAACGAAGGGAGCCGACGGGGGTCGCTCTCACCTCCCGTCGCCGTCCTCATCGCCGCGCTCGTCCTGCTCGCTCTCGCGATCGGTCCCCGTTCCGAGCGCGCGACCGTCGATGACGAGGAGGCGCTCCGCGCAATCCTCGACCTGCCTCTCCTCGGGTGCAGCCCTCGTGCGGCGGGCGCGTCGGGCGCGTTGGGCGCGGACCCACGCTTCCCGGACGAGAGTTGCGCGCGGGAGCTGCAGGAGCGGTTCCACGCGGTCGCGGCTCTCCTGCGCGCCGCGTCGGAGGAGACCACCTTGCGCTCCATCGCGGTGACGAGCGCGATCGACGGAGAAGGGAAGTCGACGGTGGCGATCCACCTCGCCCTCGCGCTCGCGCGCGGAGGGAGCCGCGTGGTCCTCGTCGACGGAGACCTGCGCCGGGGGCGCCTCCATGAGTTCCTCGGGATGGCGAACGGGATTGGCGTGTCGACTCTCCTCGGAGGAGAGGAGGGGGAGCCGCGTCTGATCGAGGGAGTCCTCACCGATGGAGATGCGGACGGGACGCCCCTCGGCACCGGCGCGGCGGTCCAGCGGAGCCCGTTCCCCGACCTCGACCTCGTCGCGAGCGGACCCCGGACCCGGGATCCGATCGAGCTCCTCGGATCGGCGCGGCTGCGAGCGCGGATCGCGGACCTTGAGGAGCGCTACGACTTCGTCATCCTCGACACCCCGCCGCTGAACGAGGGCGCGGACGCCCTCACCGGTACGACCGCCACCGACGGCACGCTCCTCGTCGTCGGCGCCGGGAAGGTCCGGGAGAGCGAGCTCCGCGCGGCGGAGCAGCTCCTGGCGAACGCCCGGGCGAACCTCTTCGGGATGCTCCTGAACCGCGCTCCCCGCAGCCGGAGTCCGGAGCGCTCGGCGCGCCGCGCGCCCGCTCCCCCGGGCTCCCCGATCTCCGGCTGAGACGGCGCCCGCATCCCCCTCGGTGGCGCGCTCCGCGCCCTTCCTTCGATTGTCACCGGCGAGGTCGGCGGCTACGATTCCCCCCGCCACGAGGCCCCGGGGCGATTAGCTCAGTTGGTAGAGCGCCACCCTTACAAGGTGGATGTCGCAGGTTCGAGCCCTGCATCGCCCATTCCTCGGATCGCGCACCTTCCAACTCTCCCCCCCTCGTTCCCGGTCGATCTCTGTCACGGTCCGACGGGGCGGTCCAGGGCATGAGGCCCGTCTGTGGGCGTGCCGTGCGGACCTCGAGCGTCGGTCGTGCACACGCCGGACGGGAGACCACGCGACAAGGTGGGGGAGCAGGAGAAGACTGGACCCAGGGGATCCGGGATGCAGGAACCCCGAGATGAAGAAGAGCCCCGTCGCTCCTCGGAGTGACGGGGCTCTTCGTTTCGGCCGCTCGGGAGCGGGGGGCGTGCCGAGGATCTCTGACTGGCGAGGACGACGGGACTCGAACCCGCAACCACCGGATCGACAGTCCGGGACTCTAACCAATTGAGCTACGTCCCCGTTAGCCAGGGATCCTTCGGCGGTGGACGGCCCTCCGAGGAGGGGCTCCTTCACGAGCGCAAGCTCGTCTTCGGAGACTACCATCCTTCTTCGGCTCCGCGCACGCGGGGGCGCAGCGATTCCGAAGAGCCGAGAGAATATCCCGCGGCATCGATCTGTCAAGCGGCGGAAACGGCCGCATTCCCGGAATCGAAGGGCGACCTCGGCGAGGCGGGGGGAGCGGTCGCTTTCCACTCCCCGTGGGGTGGAGGTTCCCATAAACTCGGACCGCGAGGGGCGTCGCCCCCCGCTTCGCCCCTCCCTCCGCGCTGGCCCCGGGCCGGGAAGGCACGCCCCCATGACCGATCCGATCCCCCCCGAGCTCCTCGGCGCCTACGAGGAGACCTGGGTCGAGGTCGAGCTCGACGAGGGGCGCTTCACCTTCGCGCCGGTGCGGGAGGGGGCCCCCCGGATGCTCCCGACGGTGCTCTCCCCTCACGGGTTCGTGATCACCGCGTGCAACCCGTTCTCCCAGCGCCTCGACGAAGACGAGAACGAGCGCCGCAACGGGGAGCTCGAGGCGCGGATGCGCGAGGAGGGGTGGAGCATCTTCCCCGCCCTCGGGCGGGACGCGGAGGGGGAGTGGCGGGAGCCGAGCTTCGCCGTGGTCGCGCCGCCGGTGCTCCCGCTCCTGAAGCTCGCCCGAGAGTACGAGCAGAACTCCGTCTTCGAGTGGGGACCGGGGATCTGGCGAGTCGTCGTGATCTGAAGTCCTTCGTCGGGGGCTCGGCGGGAAGCGGGGCCCTCGTGATGCCCCGGCGAACGCCGCTCATGCCGCCGTCGTCGCGCCATCGATGCGAACCTGAACCGGAACGAGGTCCACCGTGCCCCTGGCCGTCTGCAGCTGGTCCCTGACCCCCGACTCTCCCGCCACCCTCGTTGAGCGGATCACCGCCACGGGGCTCCCCGCCGTCCAGCTCGCCCTCGATCCGTTGCGGGGGGACTGGGACCCGGTCGAGACCGACCAGCGCCTCACCGACGCCGGGATCGAGCTCGTCAGCGGGATGATGGCGATGGCGGGGGAGGACTACTCCACCCTGGAGGCGATCGCGGTCACCGGCGGGGTCCGCCCCGACGGGACCTGGGCGGAGAACCGCCGGGCCGCGCAGCAGAACGCGCGACTCGCGGCGCAGCTCGGGCTCCCCCTCGTCACCTTCCACGCCGGCTTCATCCCCCACGACGAGGGGGCGGAGCGCACCACCATGCTCGGACGCCTGCGGGAGATGGTCGACATCTTCGCGGCGGAGGGAGTTCGGGTCGCCTTCGAGACGGGGCAGGAGACCGCGGGCACGCTCCTCGCGGCCCTGGACGCCCTCGACCGACCGGAAGCCGGGGTGAACTTCGACCCGGCGAACATGATCCTCTACGGGATGGGGGACCCGATCGATGCGGTCGGCGCCCTCGCGGCGCGGATCGCGCAGGTCCACATCAAGGACGCGACTGCCACCGCGGTCCCCGGCACCTGGGGGGCGGAGGTCCCGGTCGGAGAGGGGGAGGTGGAGTGGCCGCGCTTCCTCGCGGCGGTCCGCGCCCTCGACCGTGAGGTCGACCTCGTCGTCGAGCGGGAGGCGGGGGAGCGCCGCGTCGAGGACATCCGAACCGCGCGCACCGTGGTCGAGAGCACCCTCGCCTCGCTCGAGGAGGAGGCCCGATGAGCTCCGCCCCGATCCGCGTCGGCGTCATCGGTCTCGGGTTCATGGGCGGGGTCCACCTCGGCACGCTGCGGAGTCTCGCGGCGGCGGGGGAGCCGGGGCGCACCGTCGCGGTCTGGTCCCTCCACCCCGTCGATCCCACGGGGGCCGGCGTGGAGGGGAACATCACGAGCACGGAGGGGGAGCCCCTCTTCGACCCCGCGGAGGTGCGGGTCCACGACGATCTCGACGCACTCCTCGCAGACGAGGGGATCGACGCCGTCAGCATCTGCACCCCGACCGACAGCCACGCGGAGCTCGTCACCCGGGCCGCGGCGGCGGGGAAGCACATCCTCATCGAGAAGCCGGTCTGCCTGCGGGCGGAGGAGGTGGAGTCCCTCGCGGCTACGGTGGCGGAGCACGGGGTGACGGTGATGCCCGCCATGTGCATGCGCTTCTGGCCCGGATGGGAGTGGCTGCGCGAACGGGTGCGCGATGGCGCCCTCGGCCCCCTGCACGCCCTCGCCTGCACGCGGGTGGGGGCGCCCCCGGGGTGGTCCGCGGACTTCTACCTCGACCCCGCCCGCTCCGGGAACGCGATCGTCGACCTCCACATCCACGATGTGGACTTCATTCGCTGGGCGCTGGGGGAGCCGACCGGGGTCACCGCCAGCGGCTCCGAGCGGCACCTCCTCACCCGCTACCGGTACGAAGGCGGACCGGCCCTCGTCACGGCGGAGGGGGGGTGGCTCCCCTCCGCCGCGGCCCCCTTCCGGATGGAGTACCGCGCGGTCTTCGAGGGGGGGGTGGCGGAGTTCTCCCTGGAGACCGATCCGATCCTCCGGCTCCACACCCCGTCCGGGGTCGAGCACCCCGCGCTGCCGGCGGGAGACGGGTACGCGGGGGAGATCGCCCATTGGCTGCGGGCCCTCGCCGCCGGCCGCGCCCCGGAGCCCACCCTCGCGGAGGCGGCCGCGGTGATGCGCCTCATCGAGGCGGAGCGGGAGAGCCTCCGGTGCGGGGGAGAGGTGCTCCTCCGGCCTTGATCGCCCGGGGGCGGCGCGGGCCGCCCCTGTTCTCCGTGGCGGGTTTCCGCTACTTTTTCGACTCGTCCGGGGGGGCGCTCCGCTGGGGTCCTCCCCGCTCGCGCGCGGGCATCGGGAACGAGCGCCCCCGCATCCCCCTCACCCCGCAACTCGACCGCACCGCGCTCCGCCGGGGCGAGGTGAGGCGATGGGAGGCCGCTTGAGCGATGTGACGACCAGTGATGGGACACCCCCAAGCTCCGGTGCCCCGCCCCTCTCCTCCGGGCTGAACGCGCAGCTCTCGGGGATGATGTTCCTCCAGTACGCGATCTGGGGGTCCTGGCTGCCGATCCTCTACCCGTTCCTCATGGGGCACCGCGGCTTCTCCCTCGACCAGACCGGCACGATCCTCGCCGCCGGCGCGGTGGGGGCGATCGTAGGACCGTTCGTGGCGGGGCAGATCGCCGACCGCTACTTCCACACCGAGCGCTTCCTCGCGATCAGCCATCTCCTCGGCGCGGTCGTCGTCTGGTTCCTCGCGAGCACCGCCGAGTACCAGACCTTCCTGATCCTCTCGCTGCTCTACGGGGTGATCTACGCTCCGACCCTCGCCTTGACGAACTCCCTCGCCTTCCATCACCTCCCCGACCGGGACCGGGACTTCGGCCGGATCCGGGTCTGGGGGACGATCGGCTGGATCGCTGTGGGGATCGGGGTCGGGCACTATCTCGGGGGGCTCGCCATCCCCGAGGGTTCGACGGCCGAGGCGGTCCAAAACGCGGGGCGGGCGACCGCCTTCCAGTTGAGCGCGATCCTCGGCGTCGTCATGGCGGTCTACTGCCTCTTCCTCCCGAAGACGCCCCCGTCCGCCTCTTCGGCCGCGAAGAACGCCTCCTTCGAGGCGCTCGGCGAGGTGAAGCGCCAGCCGCTCCTGACCCTCTTTCTCCTCGCGGTGCCGATCAGCATGATCCACCAGTTCTACTTCGTGCACACCTCGCAGTTCCTCACCCAGCTGCAGAACCGCGTGAGCGAGGCGGAGGGGTTCGCGAACTCGATCAACAAGATCCTCGGGGTCGGGGGGGGCGGCCTGATGACGATCGGTCAGATGACCGAGATCCTCGTCCTCGCGATGATGCCGCTCCTCACCCGGAAGTTCTCCCGCAAGGCGCTCCTCGCCATCGGGATCCTCGCCTACGCCGGGCGGATGGCGATCTTCGCCCACTCCGAGTCGATGCTCCCGATCCTCTTCGGAGTCGGGCTCCACGGCCTCTGCTTCGGGTGCTTCATCTTCGTCGCCTTCATGGTGGTCGACGAGGAGACGAC
The DNA here is from genome assembly GCA_017859655.1 of Pseudomonadota bacterium. Lineage (GTDB taxonomy): Bacteria > Planctomycetota > UBA8108 > UBA1146 > UBA1146 > JAFMMO01. The sequence goes on from JAFMMO010000041.1 coordinate 18,841, forward strand.
CGCGGATGTGCGGGCGAGCGCCCAGAACCTCTTCAACCTGGTGATCGTGGGGATCGGGATCATCGTCGGCAGCTGGTTCGCGACGAGCGTCGTCGGGAGCTACGCCACCGTCGACGGGGTGACCGACTACACGAAGCTCTTCTCGGTTCCGCTCTACATGTCCCTCGCCTGCCTCGCCGGGCTGCTCCTCTTCTACCGACGGGGGAGTGAGCAGGCGGTCGCGGTCCGGGGAGGTGCCGCGTGAGCGGCGACCGCAGCATCGACCGTCGGGCGTTCATCGGCTCGGGGCTCGCCCTCGGGGCGACCGCCGCCTTCGCCCCGCAGCTG
>JAFMMO010000244.1 GCA_017859655.1 Pseudomonadota bacterium
GCAGTCGGTGATCGCCAACAACCTCTCGAACCTCACCACCGATGGCTTCCGCAGCCGCATGGTCGATGCCGGCACCCTCAGCTCGCCGGGGACGCAGGTCCTCGGCATCCGGGAGAGCCAGGAGGTCGGCGCCCCGCGCGCGACCGCCGCGAAGACCGATCTGTACATCGCCGGTGAGGGGTTCCTGAGGGTCGCGACCCAGGACGGGACCGCCTACACGCGGAACGGCAGCCTGCGGATCGACGGCGATGGAAACCTCACCACGACCGCGGGGCAGCTCCTCGACCCGCCGATCACCATCCCCGAGGACGCCGAGGACCTGATCATCGAGCGGGACGGAACGGTCCTCTCCCTCGATGCGGAGGGCGTCACCACGGAGCTCGGACAGCTGGAGCTCACCCGATTCCGCAACCCCGCGGGGCTCCTCGCGATCGGGGACAACCTCTATGTGAAGGGGCCCAACTCCGGGGATGAGATCAGCGGGACGGCGGGAGAGCAGGGCTTCGGGAGCCTCATCCAGGGAGCGCTGGAGTCCTCGACCGTCGATCCCTCGACCGAGATCACGAATCAGATCGTGAACCAGCGCTACTATCAGATGAACCTCAGGTCGTTCCAGACCTCGGACGCGATCATCAGCCGCACCCTCGATCTCTTCTCCTGAGGAAGACCAAGAGGCGGGGAGAAGGGGGCTCCCGTGAAACGGGCGCCGGGGCTCCGAGTCCGGCGCGCCGCCTCGGGTCAGTCGGTGGGATCGCCGTCCTCGGCTCCTTCGCCCGCCGGTCCCTCCACCCGGAGCGGCCCGGTGATGTCGAACTCCCCCGCGCCCGCCTCCCGCGCATCGACGCGGCGGAAGGTGATCGCGCGCCCCGTGGCGGGATCGACCTCGAGGAGCGCCCCCGCCATGTGGACATTCCCCTCCGCGACGGTGAAGGGGGCGTGCATGGCGGTCAGGAACTTGTGCAGCACGGCATCGGCTCGGCGGCCGATGACGCTGTCGTAGGGGCCGGTCATCCCCAGGTCGGAGATGTAGGCGGTCCCGCCCGGGAGGATGCGGTCATCGGCCGTGGGGACATGGGTGTGGGTCCCGAAGACGCAGCTCACGCGGCCATCCAGATGCCATCCCGCGGCCATCTTCTCGCTGGTCGCCTCCGCGTGAAACTCGACGATCCGCACCTTCACATCATCTTCGAAGGAGTCGAGCACGGCGTCGAGGGTGCGGAACGGGCAGTCGACGTGCTCCATGAAGACCCGGCCGAGGACGACCACCACCCCGACCTTCACGCCGCCTTCCGTCTCGATGACGATGCGCCCGGTGCCCATGGCGGCCTCGGGGTAGTTCATCGGCCGCAGGATCCGATCCTCCTTCTGGTAGACATCGAGGTTGTCCCGACGCTTCCAGGCGTGATCCCCCATGGTCATCAGGTCGATCCCGGCGCCACGAAGGTCACGGAAGATCCGCAAGGTGATGCCGGAGCCCGCCGCGGAGTTCTCGGCGTTGGCGATGACGAGGTCGACCCCCCACTCGCGGCGGAGGCGGGGCAGCTGCTCGCGCACGATGCGACGCCCCGGCTTCCCGACGATGTCGCCGATGATGAGGATCTTCAGGCGCGACGCGGCCACGGCGACTCCATCCGGTTCGTCTCCATCCGGGCGGGCAGGGGTGCGGGTCGAGGCGGTCCCTCGTTCAGCGGGCGTACTCGGTGACCCGGGTCTCGCGAATCAGCGTGACCTTGATCTCCCCCGGGTAGGTCAGCTCCGACTCGATCTGCTTGGCGATGTCGTGGCAGAGGCGGATGGCGCGCTTGTCGGTGACCCGCTGGGCGTTGACGAAGACCCGCACCTCACGACCCGCCTGGATCGCCTGGGCGTTCTTCACCCCCGCGAAGCTGGTGACGAGGGACTCCAGCTTCTCGAGGCGCTGGATGTAGCGCTCGAGGGACTCCCCGCGCGCTCCGGGGCGGGAGCCGCTGATGGAGTCCGCCGCCTGAGTGATGACGGCGTAGATCGTCTCCTGCGGGACATCGTTGTGGTGGGAAGCCGCGGCGTTGCAGACCTCGGGGGCCTCGTCGTAGCGCCGCAGGAGGCTGGCCCCGATCTCGGGGTGCCCTCCCTCGAACTGGTGATCGACGGCCTTGCCGATGTCGTGGAAGAGGGCGCAACGCTTGGCGAGCTGGACATTGAGGCCCATCTCTCCCGCGATCATCCCTGCGAGGTTCGCGCACTCGACGGAGTGGTCGAGGACGTTCTGGCCGTACGAGCTGCGGAAGCGGAGGCGACCGAGGAGGGTGATCAGCTTCGGATGAAGACGGGGGATGTCGAGGTCGAGCCCGACCTGGCGACCGGTCTTCTGGATCAGCTCGTTCATCTCCCGCTTCGTCTCCGCCACCACCTCCTCGATGCGGCTCGGATGGATCCGACCGTCCGCGATGAGCTGGGTCAGCGCACGAGCGGCCATCTCGCGCCGGATCGGGTCGAAGCAGGCGAGGTTGATCACACCCGGTGTGTCGTCGACGATGACATCGACGCCGGTGGTCTTCTCGAAGGCCCGGATGTTCCGCCCCTCGCGCCCGATCACCCGCCCCTTCATCTCGTCGTTGGGCAGCTCGATGCTCGTGCTCGTGGCCTCCTGGCAGTAGCTGGAGGCGAGTCGCTGGATGGTGGTCGCGAGGATGTCGCGGGCGCGTTCCTCGACCTTCTCGTTCGTCCGATCGACCATGCGCGCGACGAGGGCGTCGCTCTCATGCTCGAGGTCCTGCTCCAGGCGGGTGAGCAGGGTCTGCTCCGCCTGCTCTCGCGACATGCCCGCGATGTTCTGCAGGGTCTCCTTGGCATCCTCCTGGAGACGCTGCGTGTCCTCCTCCATCCGGGAGACGCGGGTCTCGCGCTGGACGAGATGGGCCTCTCCCTTCTCGACCTTGCGCTCCTTGCCCTTCAGGAGGTCCATCCGGCGCTCGAGCTCGTCCTCCCGCTTGGAGATGCGACGCTCTTCGTCCTTCAGGTCCTTCCGGGTCTCCCGGACCTCCTTCTGGAGATCCTCCCGCTGATCCTGCATCCACGACTTCGCCTCGGTCCGGGCCTCCTGGCGGAGGCGCTCCGACTCCTGGCTTGCCTCATCGAGGATCCGTTTGCGCTCGACCTGCGCGGTGCTCGTCGAGCGCTTCGTCAGCATGCTCGCCACGATGAAGCTGGCGGGGACTCCCGCCGCGACGGCACCGATCAAGAGGGACGTGACATCCATCGTTCGTGCACTCTCTCCCGTGTTCGTGTGGGACCGAGCTCTCGGTCTCCGATCACGGAGCGCCGGACCCCGCTCCCCTCTTCGGGGAGGCTCCGGGGGCGCTCACGCGCGGGAAGCGACGGGTGGGGAAGACGGCCCGTCCCCGGCTCCCGAAGGGAGAGGGAGGGCTCGATCGGAGGGGTCGACGGACCACGGGCGGGGGCACGGCGGCCCCCGCTCCGCACCGGAGCGACTGGAGTCGGGTGGAGGTTCGCGGGGCTCAGTCCGAGAGCACGGTGATCGAGGTCACCAGGATCAGCTGTGCTCCGGCGCTCGGAGGTTGATCCTGGATCACCCCCCGAATCCCCACTCGCTTGTCCACGTAGTCGTCCAGCTTCAACTGCTCGCTCTTCAAGTAGAACAGGAGCCTGTTCCCGTTGAGGAGGCGGTGCGTTCCATCGACTTTCCGAAACTTCCCGAGCGTCGCCACCCACCCGACGGCGGAGAAGTCATTCTCTCGCGGCGTCGGGATCGGAGGCTTCTCGAGTCGGCTCTCTTCTTCTTTCGCCTGGGCCTCCTGCTGGGCCCGGTCGGCGGCATTCTTCCTGAGGGTGATCTCCTCGACCTTCCTCTGAGTGGGGAGCCAGTGCTTCTCAATGAGACCGGCCCACTCGAGGGCGTATCGGGAGACGACGGCATCTTCACTGGTGCGGGCGAGCTCCTGCAGCTCCCCCACGATCGGCTCGAACTTCCACTCCTCCAGCGGCTTCACGAAGACCGCGTTGATGCGCTCGTAGATCTCCACGAGCGGCTCCTGCCCCACGCTGGGGAAGCGGAAGGCCAGGGAGCTCGGTGCGTCGCCCGCGCTCGCGGGGGTCGGCTCCCCGGGGGTCTTCGCGACCGCCGGAGTCGCCTGCGCGGTCGGAGCGACGGGAGAGACCGCCCGAGCGGCGTCTCGCTCGGGGTTCGCCGCGGGGCGGTAGAAGGACCCGACCTCGGCCGGGGTCAGCGCCCGATCGAGGGCGATGTACTTTCCGAAGATCCAGCCGCTCGCCTCGCGAGGCGCGTCGACCTCGACCCACGGACCGCGGGCCGGATCGGAGATGGTGTCGACATGGCCGGTCGGGCGGAGCAGCGCACCCGCCGCCACCTGACCGATCTCGCGGTACTTGGTCCCGGGGGTCGTGCGCAGATTGACCCGGTTGCCTCGGACGCGGAGACGGGTGTCCCCGGGCACCGCCTCGAGGAAGCTCTGGCTGATCCAGACCTTCACCTCGGGGGGCAGCGAGAACCGCACCCAGTCCCCGTTGCGCCCGGTGGCGATCACCGGGGTCCGATCCGGGAGCTGGATGATCACCCGGGCATTCGTGCTCGGCGTGGTGCGGATGTTGACGCGATTGCCACGGATCTCCCCTGCACGAGGGAAGCCTGCGGTCTCGATGCTGGCGCTCCCTCCCCCGCTGACCTGTCCCCCGGCGACCTGTGCCTCGACCGAGGCCGGGGTCAGGAGGAGCTGGGAGAGCAGCAGGGCGGGGACGAGGAGCATGCCCCCAGCGGATGCGGAGCGCACCCGGGGAGCCCGCGGGCCGTGCCCGGCCCGGCTCTTTTTCAGGCGATCGATCGTTTCTTGCATTTCTCGCTC
>JAFMMO010000042.1 GCA_017859655.1 Pseudomonadota bacterium
CTCCGGGAGATCACCCTGCCGGTCCGCCTCGCCGCCCGCCTCGGCGTCGAGGAGCTCGTCATCTCCAACGCCTGCGGGGGGATGAATCTGGACCTCCAGCGGGGCGATCTCCTCGTCCTGGACGACCACATCGACCTGCTCAAGGGGAACCCCCTCACCGGCCCGAACCACGACGAGTGGGGCCCCCGCTTCCCGGACATGAGCGCGCCCTACGACCGGGAGATGTCCGCCCGACTCCTGCAGATCGCCGAGGAGGAGGGGATTCGGGCGCGCCCCGGCGTCTATGTCGCGGTCGGGGGCCCGAACCTCGAGACCCGCGCGGAATACCGGATGTTGCGGAGCCTGGGAGCCGATGTCGTGGGGATGTCGACCGTCCCCGAGGTGATCGTCGGGGTCCACGAGGGACTGCGGGTCGCCGCGATCTCCGTGGTGACCGATCTCTGCGACCCGGATCACCTCGAATCGGTCTCCGTGGAGGAGATCCTTCAAGTTGCAGGCACCGCCGAGCCGAAATTGACGAAGATGGTCGTGCGTCTCCTCTCCTGACCCCGGACCCGGGGAATGGCACCGGAGGAGCGAACGCTGAAACTCCCTCGCGCCACGGCGCGGGCCCTGCCCACGAGTTGGTGGGCTGGAAATGGACTGGGAATGACGGACTTCACCGATCTGGCACGCGAGAAGGACGATGAGCCGAAGGGACCGGGCGGGATGGCCCGGGTCGCGAGGGACCTCCTCGAGAAGCAGCGCACCCTGTTCATCTCCGAGGAGGTGAGCCCGAAGCTCACCCGCCGCATCGTCCCGAGCCTCCTCTGGCTCGATTCGCAGTCGGACGATCCGATCCGCCTCTTCATCAACACCCCCGGGGGATCGGCCGATGACGGCTTCGCGATCCACGACGCGATCCGGTTCGTGCGCAGCCCCGTGCTCTGCATCACGAACGGCCTCAACGCGAGCGCCGGCACCGTGATCCTGCTCTCGACCCCGAAGGACTACCGCTTCGCCCTGCCGAACAGCCGCATCATGATCCATCAGCCCTCGAGCGGAGTGCGGGGCAAGGCTTCGGACATCCTCACGACCGCGACTGAGATCAACAAGCTGCGCCACCGCATGAACGTCCTGATCGGCCAGGAGTGCGACCGCAGCCCGGAGCAGGTCGCCGAGGACACCAAGGGTGACTGCTGGATGAGCCCCGAGGAGGCCCTCGGGTACGGCCTGATCGGCAAGATCCTCACGAGCCTCAGCGATCTCTAGGGCTCGCACCGGCTCCGCCCTCGCCGGGCGGACGCGAGCTCCGCAGGGCGCGGCCCCCCCACCGGGGGTGCCGCGCCCTTCCTCATCCCGGCCCCCGGGGCTTGCCTCCCCGCGACTCACCTGCGAAGGTCTCCGCCCGAGACCGCCCCCGCTCCACCACCGGGCGCGGTCGATCCCCGGCGGAAAGGCGGCCCCTTGGCGCGGTTCTCATCCCCCACCCCGATCGGCTTCCTCCTGTCCGGCGGAGGGAGGACCCTGGAGAATCTTCTGCGGTGGCTCGAGCCACGCCCCGACCTCGCGGTCGTGAGGATGGTGGTCTCCGATCGCGCCGGAGCGGGCGGGCTCGCCCGGGCGGAGCGGCGCGGCGTGCCGACCCGGGTGCTTCCCTGTCGGAGTCGCGAGGATGGGGAGCGGATCTTCGCCGCCCTCGAGGAGGCGGGGATCGAGCTGGTCCTCCTCGGCGGGTTCCTCCGCCTGCTCCATGTGCCGGACCACTGGCTCGGTCGGGTCCTCAACATCCATCCGTCGCTGATCCCCCGCCACTGCGGACAGGGCTACTACGGCGACCGTGTCCACGCCGCGGTGCTGGAGGCGGGAGACGCCGAGACCGGCTGCACGGTGCATCAGGTCGACAACATCTACGATCATGGGGAGGTCGTCGCGCAGGGGAGGGTGCCGGTGCGGCCGGGAGACGATGTCGCGACCCTGGCCGCCCGGGTCTTCGAGGAGGAGTGCCGGGTGTACCCGGCCGCGGTGGAGCGGCTAATCCGCGGCGGGCGCGACTGAACCGTCGAGCCGGATCCGACGGAAGCCCTTCTTGCCGACCCTGAGGACCATGCCGTCGCTCGGGGTGATGCGCGCCTTCGGGTCCTCGACCTTGTCCCCGTCGAGCTTCACCCCGCCCCCCTCGACCTTCCGACGGGCCTCGTTGTTCTTCGCCGCCAGGCCGGCCCGGACCACCAGCGCCACGACCCAGACCTGCCCGTCCTCCAGGTCCTCCGATGTGAGGACGAGCTCGTCGATCTCCTCGGGCACCTCCCGCTGTCGGAAGACCCGGTCGAAGTGCGCCTCCGCCTCGGCCGCTCCCTCCTCGCCGTGGTACATCCCCACAATGCGTCGGGCGAGCGAGGCCTTGGCGTCGCGCGGGCCCCGCGCGAGCTCCTCCTCGATCTCCTCGAGGGTGAAGTCGGTCACGAGCACGAAGTAGTCCCGCATGGCGGCGTCGGGCACCGACATCACCTTGCCGTACATCTCGTGCGGCGGCTCGGAGATGCCGATGTCGTTCTCATAGCTCTTCGACATCTTCTGCACGCCATCGGTCCCCACGAGGAGGGGCATGGTGAGGCAGACCTGGGGCTCCATCCCCTCCTGGCGCATGAGGTCCCGACCGAGGAGCAGGTTGAAGGTCTGGTCCGTGCCCCCGAGCTCGAGGTCCGCCTTCACCTCGACGGAGTCATACGCCTGCATCAGCGGGTAGACGAACTCGTGGACCGAGATCGGGGTGCCCGCCCGATAGCGCTTCGAGAAGTCGTCCCGCTCGAGCTGGCGGGCCACGGTCGTCCGCGCGCAGAGCCCGATGACATCGAGGAACGACATCCGCGAGAACCAGTCCCCGTTGTAGACCACCTCGGTCCGGTCCCGGTCGAGGACCTTCCACGCCTGCTGGAGATAGCCCTCGGCGTTGCGCCGGACCTCGTCGTGAGTCAGGGTCGGGCGGGTCGCGTTGCGCCCGGTCGGATCCCCGACGCACGCGGTGTAGTCGCCGATGATGAGGACCGCGCGATGGCCGGCATCCTGGAACTGGCGCAGCTTCCGCAGTTGGACGGTGAACCCGAGATGGAGGCGGGAGCTCGTGGGGTCGACGCCGAGCTTCACGCGCAGCGGCTCGCCTCGGCGTCGGGCCCGGACGAGCTTGCGGGTCAGCTCCTCGGAGGTGTCGACCGTGACGGCGCCGCGCGTCAGCTCCGCGAGGAGGCGGACCTCCTCCGGGCCCGCTTCCAGGCCGCCCTCATCGCTGTTGCCGGTCACTTCGGCCATCGCTCCCCTGTCGCCCCCCGGGGGCGATCTCCCGACCGCCCGTCGGGGGGAGTGTACTCGGTCTCGGCCGCGTGAGAGCCCAGATCTGCCAACTCCGCACGGTGCGCTCGCGCACCTCGCCGGTCAGCAGCTCGAGGATGCAGATGAGACAGCGGTCGAGGGCGCCGTCGTGCGAGCCCAGAGCTCCCAGCAGCTCCTCGAGGACGAGGGCGCTCTCCTCCGCCGCGCCGTCATCGCCCGGCCCCTGCCGGTCCGACTCCAGCTCATCGAGCCAGAGGAGGGCGCCGGCGATCAGCGGGAGAGGATCTCCGGTGAGGAGCGCCCGGCGCAGCTGCGCGAGGGGGAGGCGATCGACCCCCTCCGCCTCGGGCGTGAGCCAGTACCCCTCGTTCACGACCCAGGGGACCCCTCTCGTCAGGAGACGATCGCCGAGCCGCACGGTGATCGGGCGCAGGGTGCCGGAGACGGTCCAGCGCTGCAGGACCGTCCCGCGATCCCGCGGGGGCAGCTCGACCGAGACGGGGATCCGATGACGCCCCCCCGGCTCGACCCGGATCTGCTCGGGCATCCTCACGACACGGGTCCCCTCGTTCCGGGACTCCCCCATCGAGTACGCGCTGAAGGCCCGATCCACGTAGTGCAGGATCCCGAGCACCGGATCGTCCTCCGCGCGCCCGATGACGATCGGCTCCGAAGAGTGATTCTCGATGACCACCGCGCCGCTCAGCTCCGTCACGGGGAAGGCCTCCGCCGCGCCGGGCTCGAAGGTCACGACGACGAGGCTGCGGCCGATGTGCCTCCCCTGCGCCTGTCGTCGGAGAGCCCGCACCTCCTCGCGGAAGGGGACCTCCGGCGCGAGCACGAGGATCGCCTCGCAGGTCCGCCACGCTTCGTGGAAGAGCCCGAGGTCGTAGGCGCGCTTCGCCTCCGCGAAGCGGCCCTCGAGGAAGGGGAGGAGCGGCTCGCTCCAGGGAGAGTCGGCGGCCCCGGTCGCGGGCGGCGCGGCGAGGATCCCTGCCGCGGGGCAGAGGAGCGCGGTGAGGAGCAGGAGGGGGCCCCACGCAAGCCGGAGGCGACGCCTCGAGGCCGCGGCGGAGAGGGCGGGGATCGATTGGGCCATCCGGGAACACCCCTTCCGGTCCAAGGAGAGGAAACGACCCCGGAGCACGACGCGTCGTCGCGCTCCGGGGTCACCGTAGGTCAGGAGCTCACTCGGCGTCGGGCTTCTCCGACTCCTCCGCGGGAGCATCCTCGGCGGCCGGCGCATCCTCGGCCGGAGCCTCCTCGGCCGGCGCATCCTCGGCGGGAGCCTCGGCAGACGCCTCCGCGGCCGCAGCCTCCTCCGCGGGAGCCTCGGCAGATGCCTCCGCGGCCGGAGCCTCCTCCGCGGGAGCCTCGGCAGATGCCTCCGCGGCCGGAGCCTCCTCCGCGGGAGCCTCGGCGGACGCCTCCGCGGCCGGAGCGGCCTCTTCAGCCTCGCCACCACCCAGGGCCGCCTCCGCCTCGTCGAGCGCGGTGCGCTCCTCGTCGGTGACGTCCTTGAGGGAGAGCCCGATCTTGCGGTTCTCGATGTCGATCTTGATGACCTTCACGTCGACCCGCTCGGCGACCTTGATCACCTCTTCGGGGGACTCGACCTTGCCGTCCGCGAGCTCCGAGATGTGGAGCAGACCCTCGAGGTCCTCCTCGAGCTGGACGAACGCGCCGAAGTTGGTCGTCTTCGTGACGTCACCCCGCACGACGGTGCCGACCTGGTAGGTCTCGGGGATGATCCGGAGCCAGGGGTCCTCCTCCATCTGCTTCAGACCGAGGGCGATCCGCTTCCGCTCCTGATCGACCTGGAGCACCACGGCGTGGACCTGATCACCCTTCTTGAGCAGCTCGCTCGGGTGAACGACCTTGCGGGTCCACGACATGTCGCTGACGTGCAGCAGACCGTCGATCCCGTCCTCGAGCTCGACGAACGCCCCGTAGTTCGTGAGGTTGCGCACGACGCCCTCGATGTAGTGCCCTTCCGGGTACTTCTCGGCGACGAGCTCCCACGGGTTCACCTCGACCTGCTTCATGCCGAGGGAGATCTCCTGCTTGTCCTTCTTGATGTCGAGGACGACCACCTCGAGCTCCTCGCCCGCGGTGACGACCTGGCTCGGATGGTTGATCCGGCGGGTCCAGGACATCTCGGAGACGTGGACGAGACCCTCGATCCCCTCCTCCAGCTCGACGAACGCGCCGTAGCTGAGGACGTTGACCACCTTGCCGGTGACCTTGGCGCCGATCGGATAGCGCTCCTCGATGTTGTCCCAGGGGCTCGGCTGGATCTGCTTCAGGCCGAGGGAGATGCGCTCGCGGTCCTTGTCGACCTTGAGCACCTTCACGTCGATCTCCTGATCGATCTTCAGCAGCTCGGACGGGTGGTTCACCCGGCCCCAGGACATGTCGGTGATGTGGAGGAGGCCGTCGATGCCGCCGAGGTCGACGAACGCGCCGAAGTCGGTGATGTTCTTCACCTGACCCTTGCGGATCTGATCGAGCTCGATCTCGGAGAGGAGCGTGGACTTCTCCGCCTCGCGCTTCTCCTCGAGGAGCTTCCGGCGGCTGACCACGATGTTCATCCTCGGCTCATCGATCTTGATGATCTTGCACTCGAGGTCGCGGCCGAGGAACTCGGTGACATCGCCCACGCGACGGATCGCGATCTGCGAGGCGGGGAGGAAGACCGGCACCCCGATGTCGAGGAGGAGGCCTCCCTTGATCTTCTTCGTGACCCGCCCGGTGACGAGGTCTCCCTCGTTGTAGGTCGAGATCACGTTCTCCCAGCCGCGGATCCGGTCCGCCTTGCGCTTGGAGAGGAGGATCTCGCCCTCTTCATCCTGAATGTCCTCGACGAGGACCTCGATCTCGTCCCCCTCCTTGACCTCATCCTCGAAGTGGCTGCGGGGGACGATGCCCTCCGACTTGTAGCCGACATCGACCATGATGACCTCGTCGGAGATCGAGACGACCTTGCCCTGGATGATCTTGTCGGTCTCGAAGTCCTTGACCGAGTCCTTGACCATGCCCTCCAGCTGGTCGGGGCTCTCGCCGCCGAGCACCTTGTCGAGCTCCTCCTGGAGCTTGTCCCGGGACATGTCGAACTGCTTCAGCAACTCGTTGCGCGCCATCACTCACCTGAACTGCGACCGGCGTCCGGACCCGGGCCGCCTGGGGCCCGCCCTCGCGCTCGGAACGCTCCGTGGATCTCCGACCTCCCCGACGGAGGAGCGACCTTCGCTCCCACCGCGCCCGGGAAGTCCGGCCGATCCGGCCTTCACTTCCTGTCTCTCAATTCCCGTTCACCGCGCTCGGGAGCTGGCCTCCCGGCGCCGGGACCGGAGCGCCCCGCGAGAGGGCGCCCCACTGGTCGCGCACATGGGCCACGACCTCGGCGTTGCTGGCCCCCTCGGGCACCCGGAAAGGGGCGCCGAAGCGAACCTGCACCGATCGAGGCCGCGGGATCCGCGCTCCCCGGGGGAACGCCGCGTGGCTCCCCTCGATCCAGACCGGCTGGACCTCGGCCACCGTGTGCTTCGCCACGGCGATGAAGCCCTCCCGGAGCTCTCCCGGTCGGCCGTCGGTCGATCGCGTCCCCTCGGGGAACACGACCACCGCGCCTCCTGCGGCGAGGAGCTGCCGGGTGGCCCGGATCCCTCCGAGTCCCGTGGACTTCCGCTCGATCGGCACCGCGCCGAGCGTCCGGATCAGCCACCCGAAGGGAGCCGGGCGGAAGAGCGAGCTGCGGGCCAGGTACGAGACCCTGCGAAGCGTCGAGCAGCCCACGATGGGCGGGTCGAGGTGACTCGCATGGTTCGCGACCAGCAGCAGCGGTCCCCGCCGGGGGACGCTCCCACCGCCCTTCACCCGAAGCCGGAAGTAGACCACCACGATGGGGGTCACCACCAGCCGGGCGAGGAGGATCACCAGCGGGTGCGCGGCGCGCACCTCTGGCTCCTCCGCTCTCATTCGTCCGCCCCGCCGCCCGCCCCCGAGGGCGCAGCCGGCGGGAACCAGTCGTCCGGGAACTCCGCGAGGATCTCCTCGACCACCGCCTCGGGGGCAAGGGTCGTGGTGTCGATCACGACGGCGTCCTCCGCGGGACGCAGCGGCGCCGCCTCCCGCTCCGAATCATGTTCATCGCGCCGCCGGATCCGCTCCTGAACCTCTTCGAGGGAGATCTCCTCCCCGAGTCGGTCCCGGAACTCCGAGTGCCGGCGCCGAGCGCGCTCCTCCAGACTGGCGGTGAGGTAGACCTTCACCGCGGCATCCGGATAGACCACCGTGCCCAGATCCCTCCCCTCGGAGAGGATCACCGGGCCCGCCGGGAGCGCTCGCTGGAGGGGCAGCAGGGCCGCCCGCACCTCGGGATCGTCGGCGATCCAGTGGATCGCATCGGTGACCCGCGTGGTCCGGAGAGCCTCCCCGGGATCGTGGCCATCGACCTCGACCCGCAGCTCGCCCCGCAGCTCGACGACACGGAGCTCCACCCCTCCGAGCTCCACCCCGCGGAGCAGGGCCCGGACCGCACGCGCATCGGCGAGGTCGATCCCTCGCTCGAGCGCGCACCAGGTGAGCCCGCGGTAGACGAGACCGGTCGAGAACCCGACCGTCGCGACTCCTCGCGCGCCGAGCCACTCGCTGAGCCGCGCGACGACGGTGCTCTTGCCGCAACCGGCGGGGCCATCGATGGTGACGACCCGGGGTCTCCGGAGCTCACCTCCGGGGGACGGCGCGTCCGACGCGTTCACGTGGACCTCCGCTTCCTTCCCCGGGGGATCGAACCCCCATGACGAGCCAGGGGGGGACGAGCCCCACCCCGCGGGCGCCGGAACCGCCCCGGAGGGCTTCCGTCACGGCCACGACAGCCCGACAAGGTACGAGTGCATCGGGACTTCCGCAACCGAATCAGGCCCCGCTCCTCCGCCTCCGTGGGGGGATGCTCCCGAAGAGAACCCACCCCGCTCCCGGGAGGAAGAGGAGGAGCAGGGGGAGCGCGTGGAGGGCGACCTGGGGGGCGTGCAAGGGGAGCGCGACGAGGTGGAGAATGAGGAGCCCCTCGAGCCAGAGAAGACGGTCCCCTCCCCCACGGGTGGGCCCTTCGCCTCCCTGCTTGGGGGTCCTCTCGAAGATCCGGGCCTGCCCGGAGAGTCCGCGCAGGACCGCCCGGGCGTTGTGGAGCGTCATCCCGAGCCCGAGGGCCATCAGCGCGAGGATGCGTCGCAGCCGATCGAGCATTCCCCCCCGCGCCGAGGCGCACCAGTAGAAGAGCCCGACGGAGAGGGTCGCGCAGAGGAAGAAGGGCAGATCGGCGTGGAGGAGCAGACGATCGCGCTCCACGAGCCGGATGGCGATCGCGTGGGGCAGGGTGAGCAGGAGGAGCAGGATCAGGGGGTACACGAGGTTCCCGGAGCACGCGAGGAGGGCGTCGAGACGGTGCGTCCAGGGATGGGGTGAGGCGCAGATCCGCTCGTGGAGGGAGGCGCAGGTCTGGATCGAGCCGGAGACCCAGCGGTTCTGCTGGATCCGGTACGCGCGGAGATCGGTCGGGAGATCGCAGGGGACCACGACATCGTCGCGCAGCCGCATCCGCCACCCGCGGAGCCATGCCCGCAGGGAGAGGTCCAGGTCCTCGGTGATCGAGGAGCTCTTCCAACCTCCCGCGTCCTCGATCGCGCTCCGCCTCCAGATCCCGGCGGTGCCGTTGAAGTTGAAGAAGCGCCCCCCCTGGGACCGGACCCGATGCTCGATGCGGAAGTGAGCGTCGAGGATCAGCGCCTGCACCCGGGTGAGGAGGTTCTCCTCCGCGTTGGCGAAGCCCCACCGCGCCTGGACATACGCGAGCCCCGGATCCCGGAAGTCGGGCAGGAGTGCGCGGAAGAAGTCCGGGGGGACGACGAAGTCGCTGTCAAAGATCGCCACGAAGGGCTCGGTCGCCCCTTCGAGCCCGGCGGCGAGCGCCCCCGCCTTGTACCCGTCGCGCCGCTCTCTTCGGCGGTGCTCGACCCGCCAGCCCTCCGCGCGGAGCGCATCGATCCGGCTCGCGATCCCCTCCGACGACCCGTCGTCCGAGTCGTCGAGCACCTGAATCCTCACCTGCGTCGGCTCCACCTCCCATCGGGACACCGAGGCGAGGAGCCGGTGCAGCACCGGAGCGTCGTTGTAGACCGGCAGCTGGATCAGGACGGGCGCGAGAGAGAGGGCCGAACCGCCGGCTTCCCCAGCGCCGCTGGCCGAGGTGCCATCCCGCGCCCGGCGCTCCGCCCCCCGGTCCGTCCTCCTCGAACGGAGGGCGACCTCGATGGCGAGGACCGCCCGGTGAACCCCGAAGACCGAGATGACGAGGAGGAGCAGCAGATAGGCGATCTCGAACAGGAGCAACGGCTCAGCCCCGGTCGGAGACCGCGGGCGGGACCGGGTCGTCGTAGAGGAGCTCGACGAGCTCCATCGCGGCCGACCCCGGCTCTCCGACCCCCGGCTCTCCGGGGGAGCGGTAGCCGTTGCGATCGACGAGGACCCGCCGCTCTCCGAGCTCGGCGGCCCGAGCGGCGAACCTCGTTCGCCAGCGCCGCTCCCCGAGCCGCGCGAGCTCGTCCCGCCCGAGCTGCACGATGATGCCGGATGGAGTGAGCCGCGCCCGGTAGACCCGGAAGCCCTCCTCCGCGAGGACCGACTCGAGAGCGGCGACGACGCCCAGACGCGCGGGGGTCACCGCCGTGCCGACCGCGATCCGGGAGGCGAGGCAGGGGCGCGCGGGGCGGTCCCAGTTCGGGAGCCCGAGGTCCCGCGCCCAGCGGCGGATCGCGGCCTTGCCCAGCCCCGCCTCCCGCAGCGGGGAGCGCACCGCCAGCTCCCGCGCCGCGCGCATTCCCGGGCGGTCCCCATCGGCATCATCCGCGTGAGTCCCGTCGCAGACGACGTGCCCGTGGAGACGGGGGTGGGTGGAGAGGAGGCCGTAGAGCTCCGACTTGCAGTGGAAGCAGCGATCACCGCGATTCGCCACATAGCCCGGTCGGGCCAGCTCGTCGGTGGGCAGCTCGAGGAGGGGAGCGCCGAGGAAACCGGCGATCTCGCGCGCGACGGCGAGCTCTTCGGTGGAGAGGCTCGGGGAGACTCCGGTGGCCGCCACGGCCCGCGCGCCGATCGTCTCGCGCGCCACCGCGAGGAGCAGCGCCGAGTCCACCCCGCCGGAGAGGGCGACGGCGACCCGCGGGAGGGGGCGCAGGATCCGGGTGAGGGCGCGCCTCTCCTCGGTGTCCGAAGGGGCGGGCGGGCTCGCCCCGCCGCCGCTCGAAGTCGGGGGCCTCGGCTCGATCAGGGCGGCGACCCTTCCCGCAGGGATGCGACGCGGGGCTCGGGACCTCCCGGGTCCCGAGCCCCGCGAGCGGAGACTAGATGTCGTAGTAGAGGGCGAACTCGAACGGGTGCGGACGGAGGCGGAGGGCGTCCACCTCCTTCTCCCGCTTGTAGTCGATCCAGGTGCGGATCGTGTCGGCGGAGAAGACATCCCCCGCGAGCAGGAACTCGTGATCCCGCTCGAGGGAGTCGAGCGCGACCTCCAGGGAGGCCGGCGTCGACGGCACCTCCGCCAGCTCCTCCGGCGGCAGGTCGTAGAGGTTCTTGTCGAAGGGGGAGCCCGGGTGGATCTTGTTCTTGATCCCGTCGATCGCCGCGAGCAGCACCGCCGAGAAGGCGAGGTACGGGTTGCAGGACGGATCGGGGCAGCGGAACTCGAAGCGCTGCGCCTTCGGGCTCGACGAGTAGTTCGGGATGCGCACCGCAGCCGAGCGGTTGCTCGACGAGTAGGCGAGGCGGGTCGGTGCCTCGAACCCCGGCACTAGGCGCTTGTAGGAGTTCGTCGTCGGGTTCGTCAGGGCGACGAGGGCGGGGGCGTGCTGGAGCACCCCGCCGATGGCGAAGAGGCCCGCCTCGCTCATCCCCGCGTACTCATCCCCGGCGAAGAGGTTCTTCCCGTTCTTCCAGATCGACACGTGGGTGTGCATCCCGCTGCCGTTGTCGTTCCAGATCGGCTTCGGCATGAAGGTCACCGTCTTGCCGTGCTGGAGCGCGGTGTTCTTGACGATGTACTTGAACATCATCAGCTGGTCCGCCATGCGCACCATCTTGTCGAAGCGCATGTCGATCTCGGCCTGACCCGCGGTCGCCACCTCGTGATGCTGACACTCCACATCGAGACCGCACTCGATCATGTTCAGCATCATCTCGTTGCGCAGGTCCTGGAACTTGTCGGTCGGCGGGACCGGGAAGTACCCCTCCTTGTAGCGCGGCTTGTAGCCGAGGTTGGGGCCCTCATCCCGCCCGGTGTTCCAGCGTCCCTCGACCGAGTCGAGGAAGTAGTAGCCGGAGTGCTCGTTCTGATCGAACCGGATGTCGTCGAAGATGAAGAACTCGGCCTCGGGACCGAAGTAGACATCGTCACCGATCCCCGACGAGCGGAGGTAGTCCTCGGCCCGCTGGGCGATGGTCCGCGGATCCCGGTTGTAGGGCTGCAGCGTCTTCGGCTCGGCGATGTTGCAGATCAGCACGAGGGTGGGGATGCGGGAGAACGGATCGACGAACGCGGTGGACGGGTCCGGGACGACGACCATGTCGCTCGCCTCGATCCCCTTCCAGCCACGGAGACTGGAGCCATCGAACCCGAGTCCCTCCGCGAAGGTGTCCTCGTCGAGATGGCCGGCGGGAATGGTGAAGTGCTGCCAGAGACCCGGGAAGTCCATGAACCGCATGTCCACGGCCTGGATTCCCTGCTGCTTGACACGTTCGAGAACCTCTTGAACCGTCACCTTGTTCCCTTTCACGACCGATCGGTCGAATGGCGTGCCGACCCGTGGCACGTCCGAACGCTGAATGAGGAGTCCTCCGAGAACTCCCGCGACCCGCCCCACCCCCAGGGACCGGATCGTTGTCGTTGACGCACGGATCGAGCCGGCGCTTCTCCGCCCGGCTCAGATCGCCTCCGGCCCTCGCTCTCCGGTGCGGATTCGCACCGAGTCCTCCAGGGGGAGGATGCTCACCTGCACCGGGAAGTGGACCCCGGCCTCCCCCGCGACCTCCTCCGCCGACGCGAACGCGGCGAGAGTCGGGGCGAGGAACGCATCATTCACCGCGATCTCGAGCCGGAGCCCCTGAGGCAGCCCACCGGGAGGGGCGTCCTGCCCCAGCACGGGGACCTCGACCTCGGAGATCGTCAGGCGGTAGACCTCCGCCGCCTCCAGCGCCGCCTGCACCGCCTCCAGCGCGGAGGGGGGGATCACGGCCACGACGTACTTCATGGGCCTCTTCCCCCGAGACCGGCGTGCGTCACTCCTCGCGGAGCTCGCGCGCGAGGAGGGCCTCGACCCCACGCTGGGGGTCGCGCCCCTCGTGCACGATGCGGAAGACCTCCTCCGCGATCGGCATGTCGATCTCGTGCTGCTGGCGGAGCTCATGCACCGCCCGGGATGTGTGAACGCCCTCGACCACCGAGCGGGTGTCCTCGAGCAGCGCCCGAGGATCCTCGCCCGCGCCGAGGCGGACTCCGTACGCGCGGTTGCGCGAGTGCTCGCTGAAGCAGGTGACGACCAGGTCCCCGACCCCGGACAGGCCGAAGAAAGTCTCGCGGTGACCCCCGAGATCCGCCCCCAGACGGGAGATCTCGGCCGCGCCTCGGGAGACCAGAGCCGCAATGGTGTTGTCCCCGAATCCCAGACCGATCGCAATACCGGAGGCGAGGGCCACCACATTTTTGAGGACCCCCCCCCACTCGACCCCGACCGTGTCGTTGTTCGTATAGACACGGAAGGAGGAGTCGGAGATCGCCTCCTGCAGCCAGCGCCCGATCTCGGCGTCCCGGACCGCCAGCGAGACGGCGGTCGGGACCCCGAGCACCACCTCTTCGGCGTGGCTCGGCCCGGAGAGGATCCCCACCTCGGCCTCGACTCCGGCCTCGCGGATGATCTCGGTCGGGAGCCGCTGGGTGCCGATCTCGAGGCCCTTCGAGCCCGAGACCCAGGGGACCGCGCGGGGCAGGGAGGCCCCATGCTCGGCGAGGACCCCTCGGAGCTTCTGGGTAGGGACGGTGGAGATGACGAACCGCGCATCCTCGACCGGCTCCCCGAAGACCCGCGCCTCCATGGGGGGGAGTGCCAGCCCCGGGAAGGAGGGGTGGGTCCCCCCACGGATCGCATCCGCGACCTCGGAACGGCGGCAGAGAAGGGTGACGGGACGCCCGGCGCGGGCGAGGACGATCGCCAGAGCCGTCCCCCAGGTCCCCGATCCCAGGACGAGTGCGCTCACGATCGCTCCTTCCGCTCCGCGATGATCCGCCGGAGGTTGCTGCGGTGACGCGCGATGACCACGACGGGCAGCGCGATGAGAAGGGTGGCGAGCCAGGGGCGGGGTGTCCCGGCGCTGCCCGCCGCGAGACCGATGCCGGTGAGGAGAGCGGCCGCCGCGGCTCCCACCGAGGCGAGGCCGATGTTCCGTCGCCACGCCACCAGCCCCCCCCAGACGAGGAGGAGCGGGAGGCAGATGCCGGGCGCGAGCGCCAGCAGCACCCCCGCCATCGTGGCGACACCCTTCCCGCCCCGAAAGCGCAGGAAGGGAGAGAAGCAGTGGCCGAGCACCGCGGCCCCCCCCGCGAGGACCGCTGCGCCCTCCTGCGCGGGATCGGCCGCGCTCGCGAACCCCGCAGTGGCGACGAACAGGGTGGGCAGCGCGCCCTTCGCGGCGTCGAGGAGGAAGGCGACGAATCCCCATCCGAGCCCCGCGCTGCGACCGAGGTTCGTTGCGCCGACATTCCCGCTCCCCACGCGGCGAAGGTCGACACCGCGAGAGAGGCCGAGGAGCAGAGCGAAGGGCACCGCGCCGAGGAGGAAGGACCCGAGCAGGACGAGGGGGTCCACGGCGACCGTCACCGGGGGGCTCCCGTCACCATGATTCGGCGAGGTGGTCCGATCATCGCGGGCATCGTACCTTTCGGTAGGCTGCTCCCTCGATGGAATGATCCCCGCGGCCTGTCCGGGGGGCGTCCGAGGTGCTCCCGATCTCGTGGAGCCGGTGAGCTCCCGGAAGTGCGGGCCTCGGCGCAGGGATGACACCCGTCCGCCCGGATCGATGCAAGCGGCTCGGAGCTCCGACGCAGGAAGGTCTCGATGGTTCCTCTGTCCCCCGACCCCCCGGCCGGCGGCTCCCTCCCCGCGGCTCGCCGTCCTGCGGACGATCCCGCGCCGCAGGCTGTCCCCGGGGCGCTGCGCGCCCTCTTCGCTCAGGTCGACGCCGTGGAGGCGCGCCTGCTGCGGACCATCGATCACCGAGTCGGTGCCCCAGCGCGCCCGGACTCCTCGGCTCCGGCCGCCCCCGCGGACGGCGACCCGCGTGTCTATCTCGCGGAGCTGCTCTCTCCCCTCCAGAGGATCGAGGCACGCCTCGCCGCTCTGGAGGAGCGATCGGGTCCCCCCGATGCCGCGCCCGGTGAGCCTTTCGCCGAACTCGACGCGCTGCTCACCCGACTCGAACGGATCGAGGCCGCCCTCGAGGGCCTCGGGAGCGAGTCCGACCGTCCGGGCCTCCCGGAGGCGGAGGCCCGCCTCAAGGGAATCGAGGACCGACTCCGCGCTCTCCACGAGGCGCTCGCTTCGCCCCCCGGGGCCACGGGGGCGGTGCCGCCGACGGAGGGGGCTCCCGCCAAGGACGCCGGAGCGCTCGCCACCCTGAAGCGCGACTTCTCCCTGCTCGTCCACACCATCAACGGACACCTCGAGGAGAGTCGGGACCGCTCCCGCACGATCGAGGAGGCCATCGCGCAGCTCCTCGCCCTCGCCCCTCCCTCTCCGTCTCCAGCCCCCGAGATCCCGGCCGACGCCTGAGCCGACGAATCCGCGGCAACCGCTCGCTCCACCGATCGCAGGGGTTAACCTCCGCGGCGGAGGGCGGCGAATGGAGCGATACAGACGACAGGCGGCGGTCGGGGCGGGCGGGGCTCGAGTCGATGCGCTCCTCGCGGCCCTCCGGGTCCTCGTCGTCGGGGCGGGAGGGACCGGAGCCCCCCTGCTCCAGCTCCTCGCCCGCGCCGGCGTCGGCGAGCTGCGGGTGATCGACCCTGACACCGTCTCCCCCACCGACCTCGCGCGGCAGGTGCTCTATCACGATGTCGATGCCCGGGAAGGACGCCCGAAGGTCGAGGCCGCGCTCGAGGAGCTGCGGCGCATCGGAGGGCGGACCCGAGTCTCGGGAGACGCGCTCGCGCTCCATCCCCGCAACGCCGAGGCCCTGATCGAGCCGTTCGACCTCGTCTTCGACGCGACCGACCATCTCCCCGCCCGCCACTGGATCGATGCCGCATGCCGGAAGCTCGGGCGCCCCTGGATCCACCTCGCCGCCATCGAGGCGAGCTGGACCGTGATCCCGTTCGCCAGTGCGATCGGCCCCTGTTTCCGCTGCTACTCCCCGGACCCCATCCCCCTCTCGGTGCTCGGAAGCTGCGAGACGCGGGGGGTGCTCCCCCCCGCACCGGCGCTCGCCGCGCTTCACGGGATCTCCGCCCTTTACGGTTGGCTGCAGGCGCGGGCGCGCGGAGAGGATCCCACGGCCGTGGAGTGGACGGTGATCCGCCGTGGAGAGGTGGGCACCGCAGAGGTGCGGACCAGCCGCCTGGAGAGGGACCCCGCGTGTGGAGGATGCGGCCCCGCCTCGGAGGGCGCACCGGACGAGCGAAGCCTTCGACCGATCTGCGGTCGCACTCGCTGGGAGGGGTGGAGCGAGCGGAGTCTCGCCGCGTGGAGGGCCGCGCTCGAACGGGATCGAACCACCCGCTGGACGGTCGAGGAGTCGAAGGGGCGCCTTCGAGCCCGCGGTGGCCTGGCGTCCCTGACCGTCTTCTCCGATGGGCGGTTCCTCATCGGGCCGGACGAGAACTCGGCTTCGATCCGGGGCGTCCCACCCGAAGCGTGCGACCGCACCCCGGCCGAGGATGCGCAGGGTGCCCGACGCGCGGAGCTGGGGAGACCCGAGGATCGCGGACGGGAAACCGAAGACTGGGAGGCTCGCGTTCGGGCGCTCCTCGACCTCGATCCCTGCTCCCCTCCCTCCAGGGGAGCGCGCAATTCCTAGGGCGGGGGCACGAGGGAGAGCTTGCGGCGCTCATCCCCGATCTGCTGGAAGAGCCTCTCCCGCGTGAGCTCCTTCTCCGACTGGACCTGATAGACCGCCTCCCGCCGCTCCTCGAGCGTCGTCCGGAGTGCGTTCGCGCGAGCGAGGCGCACCTCCACGAACTTGAGGATCCCGACCAGACGGCCCTCGAGGAAGAGGTCGTCGAAGAGGGTCTCGATGAACGGGAGCAGGAGCTGCTCGAAGTCGGAGAACTCCGGCTCGTAGTCTTCGAGACAGAGCAGCTCGCGGAGCGCGAGCTTCAGGTTGCGGTCCGCCCCTTCGACCATCTCCCGGGTCCGGCCCACGGGGCTGTGCTTGAAGAGGTCGATCAGGTAGCCGCTCTGCACCCACTCCTCCACCGAGAACTGACTCCTCGCGCCGAGGATGAAGTTTCGAGCGGAGGTGAGATAGTCCGAGACCCGACTGACGTGGAAGAGCGCCTCGTCGTAGTTCATCAGGTCTTCGGTC
The DNA here is from genome assembly GCA_017859655.1 of Pseudomonadota bacterium. GTDB lineage: Bacteria > Planctomycetota > UBA8108 > UBA1146 > UBA1146 > JAFMMO01. The sequence continues at coordinate 16,936 of JAFMMO010000042.1, forward strand.
AGGATGTTCCAGTCGTGCTCGATGCGCTCGAACTCCTCGGAGATGCGGTGCATCTCCTCCCGACCATCGAGCTGGAAGCCGCGCAGGGCGACCCGGTGCTCCTGCTGGAGCCCCTCCTTCTTGCTGTGAAACGCGGAGAAGGTGCCGAGCTTCTCGCGGATCTCCCCGAGCTCCCGGTCCAGCAGCACCAGCTCCGCCTCGAGCGGCTCGACGAGTCCGACACTGCGGAAGCGCTCGTGCAGCTCCTCCACGCGGTCGGGACGGACGCCGGTCCCGACCTCGAGCTGCACCTGAGGGAAGCGCAGCTCCCCGAGGCGATTCCCGTGAAGCTCCTCCCCGGGGGTGAGCGCGCGATAGCGGTCGACCGCCGCGGAGACCTGTCCACGGTGGAAGGAGATGAAGCGGGCCTGGATCGTGAGGCGCTGCTCCTTCTCGAGCTTGATCTGGCAGTAGCCGAGTTCCTTCTCGATCTTCTCGAGGCGTCGAATCAGCGAAAGATCTCGCCGCATGCTCTCCCCTGCCCTTCCCATCCCTCTCCTCGAGCACCACTCAGACCTCCGCTCCCCGAGGGGAGGCGGCGGAAATGTGGTCAGGAATCACCCGGTGGGCGATTTCCACTGCTGCATCGAGGAGGGAGGCCAGGACCCGCACCATCCCGCGGGGGGAGCTCCAAGAAGCTCCCGAGGTCCCGGAGGACCCCTTCCGACACTCCAATTTCCAACCCGGGACCCACTCCGTGTCCCTTGGCCGGCGGGCTTTTCCGGCGCGCGCGCCGGGAAGGCGAGCGTGCCATCGCACCATTTGCAATCTTCGCACCAAAGGAGTCCCCGCACGCGGAAGGTCCTGCCCCGGCACTCCACGCCCGGGACTCCGCAAGGTGGAGAGAGCGGGACCGCAGCCTGGCTCGAGACCCGGTGGGACTCGGACGGACTGGGGCTGGAGGGGAGCACCGATCGTGGCGCGGGCCCGATCGACGGCGCACTCCTCCGCTCTCAGCGGTGAGAATCGAGAATTCCGTGCGGGCTCCTGCGTCCGATCGAATAATCTGATCGGAATCAGGACCCTGAGAGAGACTCCATACGTCTCGTCCCCTTGCTCGGAGACGAACTCCACAGTCGGCCCCCGAGAAGCTCAGACCCGCGGGTCCGGAGCGCTGGAAGGCCTTCCACCTCCCCGATCGTACCGCTTGAACCGGATTGGGAACCCCCCGCTCTGTGGAGATGTCGCTTTCGGGAGGAGTGAGTTTCTCGGCGCCCCTGTGCCGGAGAAGACACATGGGTTCGTGCGACAGGTCCGCGCAAAAGGTCCCTGCGGAGAGAGGTCCATCATGTCTGATTTCGCCAACTCGATTCCTCACCTCATGTTGGCTGCGCTCCTCTGCACCCCCACCCCGATCACCGGCCAGAATCCAACCACTCCAGATCCGGCCCCTCCCGCGCCGTCCGCCGATGGGAGCTCTTCCCGGGAGTTGGTCCCCACCCCCTACGCTCTCGGGGCGGAGTATGAATACCAATGGCTCCTGCAGGGGAAGCCGTTCGCGACCACGAGGCTGCGGTTCACACCGGGGGAGTCGGACGCGGCGGAGGGCGCTCCCCGCTCGCTCCAGCTCACGGCCACGCTGGACTACGACCGCGATGGGCGGACTCTCTCGGCGGAGACGCGCCTGCACTTCCTCGAGGGGGCGCTCCCCCGCCCCTCGCGATACGAGAGAACGGCGGAGGAGACCTCCCTGCGAGGCGGAGATGTCAACGAGCGGACTCTGGCGACCTTCGAGGGACGGTCCGCCACGATCACGACGGACGACGGTTCGGGGGAGCTCACGCGGACCGTGGAGACCCTCCCTGACCCGATCCGGATCCTCGACCGGGACGCGCCCGAGCACTGGGTCCTCTGGGCCCCCTACCTGCCGCTCCTCGCCTCCGGGGCGGAAGTGAGCTTCTACGCCCCCACCACGCGCTCGGCAGCCGGCTATCGCGTGCGCTTCGATCGGGAGGAGCGGGATGGCGATGAGCCGCGGCGCCGCTGGACGGTCACGGGGCCGGCCCTCTCCGCGAAGCTGTGGACCGATGCTCGCGGGGAGCTGCTCGAGTACCGCCAGGAGCAGATCCAGATCCTGCGCGTCGCGGTCCGCCCCCCATCCGCGGAGTCGAAGGGAGAGGAAGCGAAG
>JAFMMO010000245.1 GCA_017859655.1 Pseudomonadota bacterium
TCCTCCTCTCCCAATCGGCGGGGGGGCTCCGGGCGACGCTCCGGTGGTCGACGCCAGGAGGACGGATCCCCCGAGCGCTCCCGGGATGGGGGCGCGCGGGAGGGCGGCTCCGGCGAGGGCCGCTCCCGCAGCGGTGGCCGCCGCAGCGGCGGGGGACGGAGCGACCGCGACGAGTCCGACGAGCGCAAGGAGGGTCGCTCCCGCCGTCGACCGGGCGGTGGCTCCCGCAGTCGCAGCGACTCCACTCGCGGTGGCAGCGCCGGTCGCGGTGGCAGCGCCCGTCGTGGTGGCAGCGCCGGTCGCGAGGGCAGCTCCGGGCGCGAGGGCCGGGACTCACGCGAAGACCGTCGCTCTCGAAGCTCGCGCGACAACCGCGGCGGTGTGAAGCGGGGCAGCGTCGACCACCAGGCCCGCCGTCGCCCGAAGCAGCGGGACTCCCGCGGCGACTTCTCGGTCCCCGAGGGTGGAGGTGGAAGCCGCGGCGAGCGCATGAAGCCCGAGCTCGTCCGGGGCATCCTGGAGATCGGCAACCAGGGCTTCGGCTTCCTCCGGGACTCCCAGCGCAGCTTCCGGATCCAGCCGACCGACGTTCATGTCGGGAAGCATCTCGTCCAGCGCTATCGCCTCCGCTCGGGACACTACATCGTGGGGACCACCGGCGGGCATCGCGCGCCGAAGGGGCGCGGCCCCTCCCTCAATGAGATCCACACCGTCGACGGCGATCCCCCCCAGCACGTTCCGTCCCGCCCGTTCTACAAGGACCTCACCTCCATCGATCCGACCGAGCGGTTCCAGCTCGGCCTCAACGGCGACCTGAGCATGCGCCTCGCGGACCTCATCGCGCCGATCGGTCGTGGGCAGCGCTCCCTGATCGTCGCGCCGCCGCGGACCGGCAAGACCGTCCTCCTCCAGAAGATGGCCCAGTCGATCACCCACACCTATCCGGATGTGGCGGTCGTAACGCTCCTCGTCGACGAACGGCCCGAGGAGGTCACCGACTGGAAGCGGAGCGTTCGCGCGGAGGTCTACGCCTCGAGCTCGGACGAGAACTCCAAGAACCATGTCCGGGTCGCGGAGATGGTCCTTCACCGCTGTCACCGCCTCCTCGAGGCGGGCTGCGATGTCGTCCTCCTCCTCGACTCCCTCACCCGCCTCGGACGCGCGTACAACCTGGAGACCGCCCACAGCGGGCGGACCCTCTCCGGAGGGGTCGACGCCAAGACCCTCGAGAAGCCCAAGGCGATCTTCGGCGCCGCCCGGAACGTCGAGGGGGGCGGGAGCCTGACGATCATCGCGACCGCGCTGATCGAGACCGGCAGTCGGATGGACGAGGTGATCTTCGAGGAGTTCAAGGGAACCGGGAACATGGAGCTGGTCCTCTCCCGGAAGCTCGCCGACCACCGGGTCTTCCCCGCGATCGACGTGACCCTCTCCGGGACCCGCAAGGAAGAGAAGCTCTACTCCCCCGAGGAGATCGATCAGATCTGGAAGCTCCGACGGGTGCTCACCAACGTGAACCCGATCGAGGGAATGGAGCTCCTCAGCGAGAGAGTCGGCTCCTTCGAGAACAACGATGTCTTCCTGACCTCGCTGAAGGCCTGACCCCACCCGGCCTCATGCCATCCCACCGACCGCCATCGGCAGAAGCTCCGAGGAGACCTGGCCCGCGGTGACGCGATACCAGCCGGGGCGCTTCCGGGCCCCGCCGTGCGAGTCGGTCCCCCCCGAGAGCAGGAGGCCGTGCCGCTGCGCGAGCTCGAGGGCGACCTCGCGGCGACGCCCCCGTACCGCCGGGGAGAAGACTTCGACCCCCGCGAGCCCTTCCTCCACCAGCCTCGCTCCGTGGCGCGCGACCTCCGCTTCCGGCGGGTGGGCCCACACGGCGACCCCCCCGCCATCCCGAATCGCCGCGATCACCTCGCCGGTCCGCACCTCCGTCATCGCGAAGCGGGAGCGGTTCATGAAGCCGGAGTACAGGGTCTCGGGATTGCGCGGCCAGCCGATCCGGACGAGACAACGCGCGACATGGGAGCGGCAGGGCACCCCGCCCCCCACCTCCGCGTCGAAGTCCGCCCAGCGCAGCGGGATCCCGTCATTGCGGAGCGCGGCGACTCCCGCCCGGACCCGGGCCCGCCGATCCGCCTCGCGCTCGTCGATCCAGGCCCGGAAGCCGGGGCGGAGGCCATCGGGGAAGTAGCCGAGGATGTGGATCTCCCGCTCGGGGAGCCGCGCGGTCACCTCGACACCCGGGAGGAGGCAGGGGCGGGCGGCCGCGCTGCCGGGGGTCCCGGTCGACCATCCTCCATCGGCGAGGTCGTCGTAGGCACGGAGGGTGTCGTGGTCGCAGATCGAGAGGACCGAGACGGGCGCTCGCGCCAGCATGATCGGCGCATCGACGCCGTCGCTGCGTGAGCTGTGGACATGGAGGTCGATGCGATCGGAGGGCCGGAGCAGCGAGGTCAGGCGTCGACCGCCTCTCCGGCGCACCGCGCGGCCGCGGCGATCCTCTCCAGGCTCCGCTCCCGACCGAGGACCTCAATCACCTCGAAGATTCCGGGCGAGTCCTTCCGGCCGGTCAGGGCGATCCGCAAGGGCATGAAGAGCTGGGGCTTCTTGACCCCGAGGTCGGCGCGGGCGGCCTCGAGCGCGGCCTCGATCGCGGGGAGCTCCCACGGATCGACCCCCCGGAGGCACTCCTCCGCCCGGCCCAGCGTCGCGGGGACATCGCGAAGATCCCCCTTCGGAGGGGTCAGGTCCGCGGCCTCGTAGGGATCCGCCTCCCCGAAGAACCAGCGCGTCTTCTCCGCCACATCCGGGAGGCGATGGAGGCGCTCCAGCACGACGGGGAGGATGACGCGGAGGCCCTCGGCGTCCGCGCCCTCCGGCATCATCCCCTCCGCCTCGAGTCGGGCGGTGATTTCGGCCGCGTCCAGACGGCGGAGATGCTGACCGTTCAGCCAGTCGAGCTTCTCCAGATCGAAGATGGGTGCCCCGAGGGAGATGTCCTCCAACCGGAAGTGCTCGGCGAAGTGCTCCCGATCGAAGACCTCCTCCCCGCTCGGGCTCGCCCACCCCATGAGGGCGAGGAAGTTGAGGAGCGCCTCGGGGAGGTAGCCCTGTTCCCGGTACCAGTCGAGGGAGACGGGGTTCTTCCGCTTGGAGATCTTGCTCTTGTCCTGGTTCCGCAGCAGCGGGACATGGAAGAACCGGGGCAGCGTCGCCCCGAAGGCCGCGTAGAGGAGGACGTGCTTCGGGGTCGAGATCAGCCACTCCTCCGCCCGCACCACCTCGGTCACACCGAACGCGATGTCATCGACGACGTTGGCGAGGTGATAGGTGGGGAAGCCGTCCGACTTCATCAGGACCTGGTCGTCAATCTCCTCGTTCCGCACCTCGATCGGGCCGCGGAGCTCGTCACGAAACGTCGTCGATCCCCCCTCCGGAACCCGGAGGCGGACGACGTGGGTCTCCCCCGCCGCGGCCCGACGCTCGCCATCCGCGATCGGAATCGAGCGGCAGTGGCCGTCGTATCCGAGGCGCTCCTTGCGCGCGTTCTGCTCCTCGCGAAGGGCCGAGAGCCGCTCCTGGGTGCAGAAGCAGCGATAGGCCGCGCCGGTGCCCAGCAGCTCGCGGATCTTCTCCGCGTACATCTCCTGTCGCTCCGACTGGCGGTAGGGAGCATGAGGACCTCCGATGTCGGGGCCCTCATCCCAGTCGAGGCCGAGCCAGCGGAGGGCCCGGAAGATCTGCTCCTCCGAAGATGCCTGGTAGCGGGAGCGATCGGTGTCGTCGATGCGGAGGAGGAAGCTGCCCCCCTCGCGCGTCGCCCAGGTCCGGTTGAAGAGGGCGACATAGGCGGTGCCGACATGGGGGTCCCCGGTCGGGCTCGGCGCGATGCGGACACGAGGTGCGCTCAACTCGATCCTCCTCGACTCGTCTCTTCGGGCGTCGACGCTCCCGGATCGGCATTGGCCACGCCTCCCGGCAGCTGGCCACGCTCCAGAAGGAGTCGCTCGACCCAGCGACCGATCTGATCCATCTCGAGATTGACCGTGTCCCCGACCCCGCGCTCGGAGAGGCTGGTGATCTCGAGTGTGTGCGGGATGAGCGCGACCGTGAAGCGGCTCCCCTCGGTCGCGGCCACGGTGAGGCTGATTCCATCGATGGTGATCGAGCCCTTGTGGATCACCCGGACCGGGCTTCCCGGCGGGACCTCCACGGTGAGCCGGGTCTCCCCCCCGGTCTTCAACACCTCGACCACCGTCCCGACCCCGTCGACATGGCCGGTGACGAGATGCCCGCCGAGTCGGTCGCCGATCCGCAGCGCCCTCTCGAGGTTCACCGCATCGCCGGGGCTCCGCCCACCCAGATTGGTGCAGCGAAGGCTCTCCTCGATGATGTCGAAGGAGAGGGTCGTCCCCTCGTGCTCCACGAGGGTGAGGCAGCAGCCGTCCACGGCGATGCTCTCCCCCACCTCGAGCCCCCCCCACGGCGCGTGAGGTCCATCGTCCGCCGGCGCGTGGCCGCGATCGACGACCCACCGACGCGCGCCTGACCGATCTTCGCATCTGGCGAGGGTCCCGACCCGCTCGATGATCCCCGTGAACATCCCCGGAAACCCTTTCCGGAAAGAGAGTTGCGACGACAGAGCTGCCTGGCCGGGAGGCCGGCCCGCCCGCGGAGGCCGCGGGCTCGGGATCGTACCATCGGGGACACCTCCGAACAGGAGATCGGCCACGATCCCGCCGGGGAGGATCGATCCTCCCCCGGGCCCTCCCCCGGGCCCGGTCCCGCGCCAGGCATCGGCGA
>JAFMMO010000246.1 GCA_017859655.1 Pseudomonadota bacterium
ACGCCCCGCGAGGCGCTGCGTCAAACCCATGGCGAGGAGGAGCAGCAGGAGGAAGGGGACCCAGCGGGCGAGGAACCGACGACGCGGGGAGACACTCATCTCAGACCCTCCTCGACTCGACCTGGAACGCGTTGAGGGTGAGGAAGAAGAGGGTCCCGAGCAGGAAGTAGCTGACATCCCGCAGCGCGAGGACCCCCCGCTCGATGCTGTCGAAGTGCGAGGTCACGCCGAGCCCCTCCACCGCTCGCGCGAGCGTCGCGCTCTCCCCGGCGATCACGGCGGCGAGCCTCGGGGTCAGGATGAAGGTGAAGATCACGCCGACGAGGACCGCGATGAGCATGGAGATCACCTGGTTCTCGGAGAGGCTGCTCGTCCAGCAACCCAGCGCGATGAAGAAGGAGCCGAGCAGGAAGCTCCCGATGTAGCCCCCGATGATCGGACCCCAGTCCGGCTCGCCGAGACGCGCGATGGAGATCGGGACGCCGATCGTGCAGACGAGTGCGGCGGCGAGCACCGTCAGCGCGGCGAGGTACTTGCCGAGGACGAGGCTCCGCGTGGAGATCGGAAGGGAGCCGAGGATCTCCGCGGTCCCCACCCGGTACTCGTCCGCCCAGAGCCGCATGGTGATCACGGGCGCGAAGACCATCAGGACGGCGGGGATCTGCCGGAAGAAGATCCGCATCTCCGCCCGCTCCCGCACGAAGAAGAGGGAGTCCTTGAAGAGGAAGTAGCTCAGGAGGCCGACGAGGATCGCGATGAAGATCGCCGCGATGGGGGTGTCGAAGTAGGCCTTCAGCTCCCGTCGGTAGATCGCGAGGGTCCCGCTCATGCGCCGCTCTCCCCCTCCGACGCGGTCGCCCCGACCGTCGCGGGCCCGCCGGTCAGGCGGAGGTAGACCTCCTCGAGGGACGGTCGCGCCCGCTCGCACGAGACGACCCTCCCCCCCACGGCCGCGACCTCCCGCTCGATCGCCGGGAGATCCGGCACCTCCGCCCCGGCGGGATAGGACCGCCGCTCCGCGGTGCCCGTCGGCTCCCCGAGGCGGAGGGCATCCCGCGCCGACTCTCCCAGCGGGGATCCACCGGCGGCGAGGACGCGCCACGGTGACTCCGTCTCTTCCGCCGCGAGCTCGTCGGGGCTCCCGTCCGCGATCTTGCGCCCCTGATGGATCACCATGATGCGGGAGCAGATCGCCGCGATCTCCTGCAGGATGTGGGTCGAGAAGAGGATCGCCCGCTCGCGGGCGAGCTCACGGAGGAGCGCGCGGATCTCGACGATCTGCTGGGGGTCGAGTCCGTTCGTCGGCTCGTCGAGGATCAGCACCGGGGGGTCGTGGAGGAGGGCCTGGGCGATGCCGACCCGCTGTCGAAAGCCCTTGGAGAGGGCGCCGGTGGTCCGGCGACGCATCCGCCCGAGGTCGAGCTGGTCGATGACGGTGTCGATCCGCGCGGTCGCGCGGGCGGGCTCGAGCCCCCGCGCCCGCGCGATGAAGCGGAGGTACTCCTCGACCTGCATCTCCCAGTAGAGCGGCAGACTCTCCGGCAGGTACCCGAAGCGTCGCCGCGCCTCGAGGGGGTCCTCCAGGATGTCGATCCCGTCCACGGAGGCGGTCCCGGCATCGGGCTGGAGGATGCCGGTCACCATCTTCAGGGTGGTGCTCTTCCCCGCCCCGTTCGGTCCGAGGAAGCCGAGGATCTCCCCTCGGGCGAGCTGGAACGAGACCTCCCGCGCCGCCCGGGTGTGCCCATAGCTCTTCGAGAGAGCGCGGGCTTCCACGAGGATCTCGACGCGCGCGGGTTCGGAGGCCGGGGTGTCGGCCATGGGGGTGGACTCCTCGCTCCACGGGGGGCGGCCGCGAGCGGCGGCCGGGCGTGGGGAGAGGGTAGGGAGACGGAGCCCTCTTTGCAACCGGACCCCCACGGTGGGCCTCCGCACAAAGCCTTTGTTCGCATGGATTTGTGACCTCGATGGGGCCCCGACGCTGCCTCCGCTTCCCGCGCCCCCGGAGAATCCACCCTCGCCCCTCCCTTCCGGGTCGAGGGGGCCCCGAAAACGGCCGATAGGGATGGGGGGGAGAGCCGCCCGAAACCGGCCGGAGCCCCCCCGGAAGGAGACACCCATGGAACGACCCGACCCCCGAGCCCTCGCGCGTCTCCTGCTCCTCGCCCTGGGCGTCGGAGCGGCAGGCTGCGCCGGCCCTGCACAGGACAGCGAGCTCCTCGGTCCCTTCGGCGCCGCCGTGAACGCTCCACCGGCGCCGGTCGAGTCGATCGGCATCACCCGGATCACGACGGGGGGCGCCGCCGGGGAGGACCTCTTTCCCGCGCCGCTCCCCCACGGGGACGGCGTCGTCTTCTCCTCGAGTCGCCACACGCGGGAGCTGAAGCTCTTCCTGAAGGAGGCGGGCACGCCGGGTGTCCTGCGTCTCACCTCGGGTCCGGGGAACGACATCCACGCGGTCGTCGCACCCGACGGCGGGAGCCTCATCTTCGCCAGCGACCGGGACGGCGCGTTCCGCCTCTACCGCATCACCGACCTGCGCCGGGGCGGGGTCGCGGTCCCCCTCACCTCCGCGGCGTACGAGGCGATTCACCCCTGCTTCGACGGCCGGGGAGAGCGGGTCTGCTACATGCGTCGATCGCCGCACGGTCCGTGGGAGGTCTGGGTCCATGATCTTCGAGACGGCAGCGATCGCTGGATCGGAGAGGGCCTCTTCCCCGAGTTCCACCCCCACGAGGACCGCATCGTGGTGCAGCGCGCCCGCCAGCGGGACGCTCGCTGGTACTCCCTTCACCTCCTCGACCTCGAGCGGGGCCTGGAGAGGGAGCTGATCGCGTGGGAGAACCAAGGTGCCGTGAATCCGAGCTACGACCCCACCGGTCGCTGGATCATCTTCAACAGCGTCCGGGAGCCGGAGAGCGCTGGCGCGGCTCCCCACGGGGATGACCTCTGGTGCATCACCGAGGCGGGGGGGCGACCGACGCGCCTGACCCGAACTCCCGGAGCGGAGTGGAACCCCGTCTGGGGCCGGGATGGGCATGTCTACTTCTCGGCGCGCACCTCGCGGTCGACCGAGATCCACCGCATGAGCCCCCGACTCTCCCCCTTCGCCGGACCGAACACGGTCACGCTCGGGACCGGTCTCCCCGGACCCGAGGGGCGCTAGACGCCAGACCCCGCGACTCTCGGGATCACGACGGACCGGGTGGTCTCTCCCGGCCGGGTGAACCGGTGGCGCTTCTCCTTCGCGTGGATGCTGCGATCTGGGTTCTCCGACCTGGCCTCTTCGACATGGCGCCCCGACACAGTGCTTCGACACTTTGCTTCGACACCGTGCTTCTGCACCGTGCTTCGAGTCGGTGCCCACTCGTCCCCGCAGCGCGAAGAAGGCGGAGACGGGTGGAGACTTCTCGAGAGAGACTGGCCCTCCGGCCGTCAGAGTCGCCGGATCCGGGGAGCCCGCGGAGGGGGAGCGCCGCGAGGACGTGTGAGCTCTTACCCCTGTACGGAGAGAGTCCCGTTCGCGGCCGGGGGCGGAGGTCCGCTCCGCCGCTCCGACTTCGCGCGAGCCACGGCCTCGCGCCAGATGTCGCGGATCTCGTGCATCATCTCGGTCCCCTCCTCGATCAGGCGCAGGTCGGCGGCGAGGTTCCCCTCGAAGAGGCGCTCGAAGGTGAAGCGGTAGAGGCGCATCAGCTGCTCGTAGAGCTCCACCCCGATGGCGGGGCTCAGCGCCCCCATCAGCTCGAGGAGGATCTTCTGCGCCCGCAGGAGCTGGTCGTGACGCTTCTCAATGTCCTCCCCGCGCTCCTTGCGGAGCTCGATCAGCGCGCTCTCGCAGAAGCGGACCCCTCCGTCGAGGAGGAGGATGAGGAGGTCATCCTGGGCCGCGGTGGCGACCTGGACCTTGCGATACTGTCGCGTGGGGTCCTGCATCATCCGAGACCCAGCAGGCTGGCGTTGAGGCGGTCCATCGTCGACTGGCTCTGGGCCATGATCTGCTCGAGGTTGGCGAACTGACGGCGGAGGATCTCCTCGCGCCCGAGGAGGCGCTCCTCGATCTTCTCGATGCGGTCGTTCAGTGACTCGATCAGCTCATCGAGTCCGTTCGATCGGCGCTGGAGGACGCCGTCGCTCGCATCGGTGATCGCCTCGATGACATCGGTCAGGCGCGAGGCGATCCCCGGGTCGTTGGTGAGGTCGATGGCGGCGCCGGTGAGGACCCCGCCACCCTCGATGTCCGCGGTGGTCGCGATCCCCAGGTCGTTCGCGGTCCCCGAGGAGTGGATCGAGCTCACCCGGAAGACCTCGCTCCCCGAGGTGAGGTCGCGCAAGACCAGCTGGTGGCCATCGGTCCCGAGCTCGGCGGTGACGCTGCCGCCCCCCGCCGCGTTGATCGCGTCGAGGACCTGCTGGACCGTCTCCGCGCCGTCGAGGTCCACCTCGATCTGCGTCCCGTCCCGCAGGTCGATCCGGATGTCGTTCTCCCCCGCCGCGGTCCGCACGCCGAGGCCGTTCCGGAACTCGGAGAGCACCGTGTCCGCGGTGAGCGCGCGGGCCGCCCCGAAGAAGCGCTCGACCGACTCCGGGTCGGAGGTGAGCGCTGCCTCGAAGGCGGTGCGGTCGAAGGTGATCTTGCCGCTCTTCAGCCGGATCCCGAGCTCCGAGGCGACGGCGTAGGAGCTCCCCTCGACCCCGAGGGGGCGGGTCAGGGCACGCAGCAGCTGGCGCTCGACGGAGCGGACCGTCGAATCGCCGAGCAGGAGCCCTGCGGTCTCCGACTCGACGTC
>JAFMMO010000043.1 GCA_017859655.1 Pseudomonadota bacterium
CAACCTCGTTCGGGCCCTCCGGGATCACTGGCCGGAGACCGAGTTCGTCGGCTTCGGGGGGCCGCGGATGGAGGAGGCCGGGGTCGCGCTGCGGGAGGACCTGGTGGAGAGCTCGGTGATGGGCTTCGGCCCGGTGCTCCGCGCCCTCGGTCGCATCCTGGGGACGGTGGCGCGCTTCGAGGAGGAGATGCGGCGGACTCCGCCCGATCTCCTGATCGTCGTCGACTATCCGGGGATGAACGGCAATCTCGCTCGACTCGCTCGGCGGCACGGGGTCCCAGTCGCGTGTTACATCTGCCCCCAGGTCTGGGCCTGGTGTCCGTGGCGGATTCACCGCTACGCGCGGCACGCCGACCTCCTCCTCCCCATCCTCCCCTTCGAGGAGGAGATCTTCTCCGCGGTTCACCCCCGGGTGCGGTATGTCGGGAGTCCGGTCATCGATCACCTCGAGCAGGTCGAGGGTCGGCGGGGTGACGCCGCGACCCGGGTCTTCTCCCTGGGGGCGCAGGAGAGGCTCCTCGCGCTGCTCCCCGGGAGCCGGGAGCAGGAGGTGCGGGAGATCGCGGCGGTCCAGCTGCGCGCGGCGGCGGAGGTCGTCTCCGCGGACCCCCGCTGGCGCCCGGTGATCAGTTGCCAGCGCCCCGCCCTGGAGAGGACGATCCGCGCCGCGATCGCGGAGGTGGGGATCGCGGTGGAGCTCCACGCGGGGAGCCCCCACGACCTCCAGCGCGAGGCGGACCTCGCGCTGGTCTGCTCCGGGACCGCGACCCTCGAGACCGGCTGGTACGGCACCCCGATGGTCGTCCTCTACGCCGCCTCCGAGCTGGAGCGGGAGTTGTACCGGGAGTTCTCCGTGGCGCCCCACTTCGCGCTCGTGAATCTCTGCGCGGGGGAGGAGGTCGTCCCCGAGGTGCTCTTCGGCGCCGAGGATGATGAGGCGCTGCGACGCAGCGTGCGCAGCCTCCTCCCGGAGGCGCGGCGCGGCGAGGTCTCCGACCGCCTCCGCCGCCTGCGGGGTCGCCTGCGCGGGGGAGCCTCGGAGGCGGCAGCCCGGGAGATCGTCTCACTGCTGGGAGCTCGCTGAGGAGCGGCGCCCCGCATCGCGCGTGATGGGGCGCAGGGGTCTCAGGCTGGCAGGGCGCGGTGGCAGGGCGCGGTGGCAGGGCGCGGTGGCAGGGCGGGGGGGCCCCCGCTAAACTGCGCCCATGGTCTACTTCGGCGAGAGAAGATTCCGGAACGCCCGACCGGGGGTGTCCTCCAAGGAGAGAGCGCGCGTGCTCGTCCCGGCGGGCCTCCTCTTCGCGCTCTCCCTGATGATCCTGATCCAGCAGTGGCAGGCCCCCTCCGAGGGGGCCCCGGGCCGCGCCGCGGAGCCGGCCACGAGCGTCCTCACCGACCCCCGGGGGGGGAGCGAGGATCTGAGGTTCCCGGACGCGGCGCCCGGGGGCGGGGGCGCGCCCGATCCGCTCCGCGGCTCACCGCTGCAGGGGGCCGTGGACATCCTACCCTTCGAGCAGAACGAAGCCCCCGAGCCCTATGAACCGACCCCCGCGATCCTCGCGGCCGTGCGGGATCACGAGCTCCTCGAGCCCGGGTTCCCCGAGCAGGAGGGGCTGATCGAGCTCTTCCACCGCTGGAGGAGCGGACCGGCCGTCCCGATCGAGGTGATCGAGGTGGAGTGGCGTGCTCTCCCCCAGTTCGCGCCGGTCCTGCGAGGCCGTCGGATGAGCAAGGTCTTCTCGCTGATCGAGGAGCCGATCGCCCGCTTCCTGCCGCCGAACCGCTCGGGGGTCCACCGCTACTGGGAGGCGTTCGCGACCGACCTCGACGGCGGTCACATCGTCCGCCTGGACTTCCTGGAGCGACCGGAGGTCCTCGGGCCGGGAGACGAGGTCGAGGCGGAGGTCGACTTCTTCCGGCTCCATCGCTACACCCCGCTGCGAGGAGGGGATGCCGTGGTCCCCGAGTATGTCTCCGGTCGCCTCGAGCGGGTGCGCCCGCCGGTGCGGGCGGAGTCGGACTGGACTCCGTTCCTTCTCGCCGGAGGGTTCTCGTTTCTCGGTCTCGGGCTGCTCGTGCTGCAGAACCTCCGCGCAGGAGCGCCAGCCCGCGTCCGCAGTCGACCGCGCGCCGGTCGCCGCACCGTGCCCGCTCCCCCTCGTGGGACCCTCGACCCCGGGGAGGGTGATTCGTGAGGAGCCTCTCCGGTGGTGATCCGGCGGAGCGCCCCCGCTTCGGTCCCGTGGAGGAGCTCCTGCCTTTCCCGCTCGAGTTCGAGCCGAACCGACTCCTCGCCTTCCTCGATGACGGCCTCTCCGACCGGCGTCGCGCCGCGCTGACCGCGCGTCTGCGGGAGTGGGAGCCGCGGCTCCCCGTGGCAGTGGAGATCGTCCCGGGGGGGGAGGTCGCGAAGTCGATCGACGCCTGGCGGCAGCGGGCCCTGATCTGCCGCGACCGGGGCATCGATCGGCGCTCGCTCCTGCTCGCGATCGGAGGGGGTGCCCTCTGCGATGGCGTCGGCTTCACCGCGGCCACGTGGCACCGGGGTGTGCCCTGGTGCGCGTTGCCGACGACCCTCCTCGCCATGGCCGACGCGGGGATCGGAGGGAAGACCGCCCTCGACCTCGAAGCCCTGAAGAACCCGATCGGCGCCTTCTGGTCCCCGGAGGCGATCGGCATTGACCCGTCCTTCCTCGAGAGCCTCCCCGCCCGCGAGCTTCGGTCGGGGTGGGCGGAGATGATCAAGGCCGCATGGATCGGGGATGCGGCACTCTTCGAGCAGTGGGAGGCCACCCCCCCGTCGGCGTCCGGCTCCGTCTCGGACCTCCTCCGCGCTCCGACCCGGGAGGAGCTCGAGCGGGTGGTGGAGGTGAAGCTGAAGATCGTGGAGTGTGATCCGCGGGAGTCCGGGCCGCGCCGGGTACTGAACCTCGGTCACACCCTGGGCCACGCCATCGAGGCCCTCGAGTCCGTTGAGGCGCCCCGCCGGACCCACGGGGAGGCGGTCGCGGTGGGGATGGCCTTCGCCGCTCGCCACGCCGTGGCTCGAGATCCCTCGAATCGCCACCCTCTGCGACTCCTGCGCCTCCTCGATGCGTGCGGTTTCGAGACCGCCGGACCGACGACGGACTTCGATGCGTTGCTTTCTCTCGTCCGATCGGACAAGAAGTGCGACGGCGATGCGGTGACCTTCGCGCTCCCGGTGGAGCCGGGGCGGGTGGACCTCGTCTCCACGCCGCTCTCCGCGCTCCGCGACACGCTTCGGTCCGGTGCCGTCCCCCATCCCCCTCGCTGAGACCGGGGCGCCGGGCGGGGGGCCCTCGCGGCGGCGGTGGCGCCCGACCCGCGGACACCACTCCCTCGGAAAGGGACCTCAATGACGCTGCGCCGATGGCGATCGGGATCGACTCTGCTGCTGCCCCTGCTCCTCCTGTCCGTCACCGGCTGCCGGGTCGAGCCCGCCGGGGGCCTCCACGGCCATCCGGATCATCCCGCGGGGCACGATCACTCCGGTGAAGGCGCTCCGGCCGCGGAGATCGCGGCCATGGTCGCGGAGATCGAGGCGGCGCGGGCCCAGCTCGCCGCACTCAAGGAGAGCCTCTCCGGACTGCTCGCCGCCGGGGGCACCCCGGACCCGGCGACCGTCGCGGCGATCGAGGATGCGCTCGATCGGGCGGAGCAGCGACTCGTTCAGGCGGAGCGCCAGGCGGCTGCCATCGCCGAGGATGAGCAGGGGTCTCACGACCACGATGGGCACGACCACTGAGCCATCGCCTCTCGGAGTCGGGTCTCTCGCGGGAGATCTGGCGGCTCGCCATCCCCGCCGTGCTCCAGAACCTCTTCCAGACTGCGCAGTTCATCGTCGACACGCGGATGATCTCCGACTTCGGGGGAGAGGATCCGATTCCGATGGCGGCGGTCGCGGTCGTGGGACCACTCTGCTGGTCTCTCGCGACGATCTTCACGATCACGAGCGTCGGGGCGACCGCGCTCGTCGCCCGGCGGATCGGAGAGGGGCGGGGGCTCGATGCCTCGAAGGCGGCCTCGGTCTCTCTCCTCGTCGCCTTCCTCGCCGGGCTCGTCGTCGCGCTCTTCGCCGGGCCCATCCGGGAGGTCGGGGTCGGCTTCTTCCGCTCCCTCTACGGTGACGATGGCGGGGAGGCGGTCT
This sequence comes from Pseudomonadota bacterium, assembly GCA_017859655.1. Taxonomy (GTDB): domain Bacteria; phylum Planctomycetota; class UBA8108; order UBA1146; family UBA1146; genus JAFMMO01. Next base: position 4,169 of record JAFMMO010000043.1, read on the forward strand.
CACGGGCGGCTGCGAGCTACCTCGACTGGTACCTGCTCCTCTTTCCCCTGCGCTCGGTGCTCGTGACGCTCGAGTCGGTCCTGCGGGGAGCGGGGGAGAGCCTGCTCCCCTTCTGGGGTGGTGTGGTGTCGAACCTCGCGAACGTCGCGGGGAACGCGCTGCTGATCTTCGGGCTCCTCGGTCTTCCGCGCATGGGGGTCGAGGGGGCGGGGCTCTCCACCGCACTCGCGCCGGTGGTGGAGCTCATCTTCCTGCTGCTGGTGCTGCGCCTCTCCCGCTCCCCCCGTCTGCGGGTCCGGGTGATGGTCTGGCGCGACTGGAGTCGGGACACGGCGCGGGAGCTGCTTCGCATCAGCGGCCCGGCCTTCATCGGGGCCCTCATCTTCCACTCCGGCTTCCTCGTCTATCAGGCGGCGATCTTCGGGCTTCCCGCCCCCTCGATCGCCGCGCACCGGGTCGCGATCACCATCCAGTCGATCGGCTTCCTGACCGCGGCCGGATTCTACGCCTCGGCAGCGAGCCTCTCCGGACGCCTGCTCGGAAGCGGGGACCCTCTCCTCGCCCGCCGCGCGGCGGGTCGGAACGCCCTCTACGGGCTCCTCCTCACCCTCCCCATGTTCCTGGTCTTCCTCGTGATTCCGCGATCGATCGTCGAGCTGCTCACCGAGGTGCCGGAGTCGATCGGACCGGCGACGATGTGCGTCATGCTGGGGGCGATCGAGATCCCCTTCCTGATGCTCACCGAGTCGCTGAACGGCACGCTTCGAGGCGCGGGGGCGACCCGCGCGCCGATGGTGATCACCGCGCTCGGGACCTGGGGGATGCGCGTCCCGCTCTCCTGGATCCTCACGCAGGAAACCTCGCTGGGTCTGGCCGGAGTCTGGGTCGCCACGGTCGCCGACTGGGCCCTGCGCGCGCTCCTCACCGCGCGCGAGGTTCACCGGGGAAACTGGCTCCGGGAGGAGCTCGCGAGCTGAGCCGATTCGGGACGGTACCGGCACCGGAGTGGGTTCTTTCGCGCGTTCCACAACTCATCACATCCGACTGACTTCATCCGTGCGAATCATTAACCTGTGCACACTCCCGTTGCGGGAGAGCCTCCCTCCGGTCTCGATCGCCGCTGCGGCGCGGCATCCCCCTCCGGAGCACGAGAAGGAGCATTCGGATGGCGACGTCGATGTCCCCCCCCGCGGCCGCCCCCGACGGGACGAAGCCGGGCGGGCACCCCACACGGGCGTTCCAGACGGTCCGAACCGACAACTGGAAGCTGGGTCCCCTCCTGACGGTGGCGGGCCTGGGAGCCTTCGTCCTCTACTCGACCTGGCGCGCCTTCAGCGGGGTCCACTACTGGGTGGAGCCCTACCTCAGCCCCTTCTACTCTCCGCTGATCTACGCAAACCCGCAGCACTGGGCCGGCTCGCCGATCGCCCACGCGTGGTTCGGGGAGATGCCGCAGGCGCTCATCGACGCCTGGCCGTCGTTCCTCCCCTTCGCGCTGTCGCCGGCCTTCTTCATCCTCGTCTTCCCGGGGTCCTTCCGAGCGACCTGCTACTACTACCGCAAGGCCTACTACCGCAGCTTCTTCGGGACCCCCCCCGGCTGCGCGGTCTGCCCGATCGGCCAGAAGAACTACCAGGGGGAGACGCGGCTCCTCGTCATTCAGAACCTCCACCGATACGCGCTCTACGGCGCGCTCGCCTTCATCGGCATCCTCTACTACGACGCCTTCCTCGCCCTTCGGCGAGGGGGCGAGTGGGGGATCGGGGTGGGGACCCTCGTCCTGTTCATGAACGCCACGCTCCTCGCCGGTTACACCTTCGGCTGCCACTCCTTCCGCCACCTCGTGGGAGGACGCCTCGATCGCTTCACCAACGCGGTGGGAGCCCCCGGGCTGGCCCACCGGGTCTGGCGCGGAGTCTCGTGGCTGAACGCCCGCCACATGAAGTTCGCGTGGGCGAGTCTCTTCTGGGTCGGGTTCACCGACTTCTACATCCTCGCGGTCTCCCGAGGCTGGATCTCCGACCTGAACACCTGGGGTGAAGCGATGGGAGGCCACTGATGCGCGACATCAACGAGCTGCAGACGATCGAGCACGATGTCCTCGTCGTCGGGGCCGGCGGCGCCGGACTCCGGGCGGCGATCGAGGCCTCACGCCTCGGGCTGTCGACTGGCGTGATCATGAAGTCCCTCCTCGGCAAGGCGCACACCGTGATGGCCGAGGGCGGGATGGCCGCGGCGCTCGGCAACGTGGATGACCGGGACAACTGGAAGGTCCACTTCCGCGACACCATGCGGGGAGGGAAGTTCCTCAATGTCTGGCGGATGGCCGAGATCCACGCGAAGGACGCCCCGGAGCGGGTCCGCGAGCTGGAGGACTGGGGAGCCGTCTTCGACCGGACCCGCGACGGTCTCATCAACCAGAGGAACTTCGGCGGACACCGCTTCCCCCGTCTCGCCCACGTCGGAGACCGGACCGGCCTCGAGCTGATCCGCACGCTCCAGGACGCGGGTGTGCACAACGGCATCGACTTCCACATGGAGTGCATCGGGGTCGACCTGGCCCTCGACGGGGGACGCGTCGCCGGGATGCTCGCGTACTGGCGCGACACGGGCCGCTTCGTCCTCTTCAAGGCCCCCGCCGTCATCTTCGCCACCGGCGGGGCCGGCAAGGCCTGGCGGGTCACCTCGAACTCGTGGGAGTACACCGGGGATGGCTTCGGCATGGCCTACCGCGCCGGGGCGGAGCTGATGGACATGGAGTTCAACCAGTTCCACCCGACCGGGATGGTCTGGCCTCCGTCGGTCCGCGGCACCCTCGTCACCGAGGGGGTCCGGGGCGAGGGCGGGATCCTCAAGAACTCCGAGGGCGTCCGCTTCATGTTCGACAACATCCCCGAGCGCTTCGCGGCCGAGACCGCGGACAGCGTCGAGGAGGCCGCGCGCTGGCTGGAAGGGGATCGGGACGCCCGTCGCCCGCCGGAGCTCCTCACGCGGGATGTCGTGGCCCGGGCGATCCGCAAGGAGGTGAAGGAGGGGCGGGGCTCGCCGCACGGTGGAGCCTTCCTCGACATCGCGACCCAGCAGCCGGCGGACTTCATCAAGCGGAAGCTCCCGTCGATGTACCACCAGTTCAAGGAACTGGCGGAGGTCGACATCACCGCGGAGCCGATGGAAGTCGGCCCGACCCTCCACTACTACATGGGGGGGATCCGGGTCGACGCGATCACGCAGATGACGAACGTCCCCGGGCTCTTCGCCGCCGGGGAGTGCGGGACCGGCCTGCACGGCGCGAACCGCCTCGGTGGGAACTCCCTCTCCGACCTGATCGTCTTCGGGGCGCGGGCGGGACAGGGCGCGAAGCAGTACCTCGACTCCCTCTCCGGGACCCCGCAGCCGCAGGGTGATCACGTCAACGACCTGATCGACGAGGTCGTCGGCTTCCTCAACCGCGAGGAGGGGGAGAACCCCTACGTGGTCGTGGACGACCTGCAGGTCGCCATGGAGGAGCATGTCGGGATCGTCCGGGAGGGGCGGGAGCTGGAGGAGGGGATCGAGAAGCTCGCCGGGCTCGTCGAGCGGGCGAAGCGGGTCAAGGCCCACCCCTCGAGCCAGTACAACCCCGGCTGGAACACCTGCATCGACCTGCGGAACCTGCTCGTCTCCGCGGAGGCGACCGCCCGCAGCGCGCTCTCCCGTCAGGAGAGTCGAGGCGCCCACACCCGCCTCGACTTCGAGGGGGAGCGGGAGGACCAGCTGAAGTACAACAACGTCGTGGTGCAGGCGTCGGACGGCTCGATGGACCTGCGCCAGGAGGCGCGCCCGGAGCCGCCCGAGGAGCTCGCCCGGATCGCCCATGCGTCGATCGAGGACTTGGAGGCGAACCGTGTCTGAGCGTCACTTCCGCGTCTGGCGAGGGGACTCCGAGGGGGGCGAGTTCGTCGACTACACCATCGACGTCGAGCCGGGCATGGTGGTCCTCGACTGCATCCATCGGATCCAGGCGCAGCACGCCGAGGACCTGGCCTGCCGCTGGAACTGCAAGGCGGGCAAGTGCGGGTCGTGCTCGATGGAGATCAACGGCAAGCCGAAGCTCTCCTGCATGACCCGAATGAACACCTTCGGTCCGGATGAGACGATCACCATCCAGCCGATGAAGACCTTCCCCGTGGTCCGTGACCTCGTCTCCGATGTCTCCTTCAACTACCGCCAGAACGCGCGGATCCGCCCCCTCAAGCCGCGCCCGCGCGGCAAGGACGGGGAGCACCGGATGTATCAGGAGGATGTCGATCGGGTGCAGGAGTTCCGGAAGTGCATCGAGTGCTTCCTCTGCCAGGATGTCTGCCACGTGCTTCGTGACCAGGACGCCATGGAGAGGTTCACGGGGCCCCGCTTCATGATCCGCCTCGCGAGTCTGGAGATGCACCCGCTCGACACGGATGATCGGGTGCCGGAGATCCGCGACGAGTTCGGGTCCGGGCTCTGCAATATCACCCGCTGCTGCACCGAGGTCTGCCCGGAGCACATCGGGATCACCGACAACGCGATCATCCCGCTCAAGGAGCGCGTCGTGGATCGCTACTACGACCCCCTGATGTGGCTGATGCGGAAGATCACCGGCCGGAAGTGAGTCGGCCGCGGGCCGGCGCGCGATTCGGGCGAGGGGGGGGAGGAGCGAGCGGCTCCGCCCCCCCCTCGCTCTCTTTGATGCTGCGGGAGGGCGGGTCCCGGGGGCTCACTCCGCGCAGGCGGCGGAGCGTCGGCACGGGAGATCATCCGTCGTGGGGTCTAGGCCGCAGTCGCGGTCCCCGGGGGCCGGCGGGGGTGGACTCTCGCCGAAGATCCGGGAGACGAGCAGCCCGAGGTCGACGATGTCGATGGTGCCGGAGTCATCGAGGTCGGAGGCGTCGAGGCAGTCGTCGAGGGGGCGGGCGGCCTCCGGCTCCAGCAGGTTCGCGATGAGCTCGCCCACATCCTCGAGGTCGAGGACCCCGCTCCCATCCGTGTCGCCGCGCCGGAAGGGGGCGCCGCCGGCGGGGCGGAGGGTCAGGGTTCCGTTGATGAGGGTCGGACGAACGGAGCGCCCCTCCACGACGACGGAGCTGTCGATCGGGGGACCGGTGCCGAGCCCGTTGCGGAAGCCGATCGGGAGCTCGAGCTCCCCCCCGCGGAGCTCCTCCGGGACCGTCACGGAGTAGGTCGCCACCACGACCTCCTTCTCGGTCGAGAGGTCGATGGTGGTGCCCCCCTTGAAGTCGAGGACGGCTCCGACGGTGATCCCATCCGGCAGCAGCTGACCATCGAAGAAGTCGGGGGAGCTGAGGGCGGAGCCGGGGCTGATCTCCCGCGGGGTCATCACGGACCCATCGTGTCCGGCGCCGACCTGCATCCCCTGCACCGGGGTCCCCTCCCCCGGCTGCGCACCCTCCTCCCGGGCCGTGATCCGGACCTGGACCGTCGCGACCCCCGTGGCGGGGTCGTAGGTCGCGACGGTGTCCGCGGCCCGAAGGGTGAACCGATGACTCGGGGGCTCGGTGAGGTTGCTGCGGCAGGAGTCGGGGAGGGACTCGACGCCGGCGACGACCCCGGTCACCGAGATCATCGCGCGGCCGCGGGGGAGGTCGGGGCAGACCACTCGCGTCGCGCGCCCCGGGAGGGTGTGGATCAGCTCGTCCCGATGCCGCACGCGCAGGGAGTCGTACTCCATCGGGAGGCTCCACTCGACGACCACCGTCCGGGTCAGGGGGTCGGGCTGGGTGCAGTAGACACCACCGAGCGGGGCGGGGAGCACCGTGATCGTGGCCTCCGCCGTCGCGAGCGGGGCGTCCGGACCGTGCGCGGTGACGCGGTAGCGGTGGACTCCGAACCCGGGGGCCTCGTCGGTCAGGTATCCGTCGGCGACGTCGGCCCGGCCGATCACCCCGCCGGCCCGCTCGACCGAGATCGTCTCGGCGGGGAGCGCGCACTCCCACTCGATGTCGACTCCGGAGAGGGTGGGATCGAACTGGATCAGTCGGACCCGCAGGGGCTCGTCTGCGGTGGAGGGCAGCCCGAGGAGAGGCCGTCCCGCCGGGAGGGCGAGCAGGCCGAGGACCAGGAGGGCGACGCCGAGGGAGCCGCGTACGAGGGAGGCTCGGTGCGGGGTCGGGCGGTCGGAGTCGCGGTGCATGTTCGGCCTCCCGGTCGGACGAAGGGGTCTTGCCCAGAAGAGTATCCTCGGCGGTGTCGGTTTCGGGAAGGAAACCCGCTTCGAGTGCGACCGCGCCGGCTCTGTGCGATCATCCACCATCACCGATCGGGAAGCCCTCAGCCCGGAGGGCTCCCGCGCCGAGGGAGGAGGGATCGATGCGCTACGAGGGGACGCTCTACCGCCCGCCGAGCGAGGCGGACTCCCTCATCCTGCAGGCGACCATCGGGTGCTCCTGGAATCACTGCACCTACTGCGACATGTACCGGAGCAAGGAGTTCCGGGTGCGCCCTCTGGAGGAGTCGCTGAGCGATCTCTCCTCGGTCCCCCCGGAGCTGCGTCCTCACGTGGAGAAGCTCTTTGTCGCCGACGGCGACGCCCTGATCCTCCCTTCGGAGCACTGGCTCGCGATCCTTGAGCGCGCCCGCGAGCTCTTTCCTCGTCTGAGGAGGGTGAGCTGCTACGCGATGGCCGGGAACATCCTCGAGAAGGACCCGGCGGACCTCCGCCGACTCCGGGAGGGCGGGCTCTCCCTCCTCTACATCGGCCCGGAGTCCGGGGACGACCCGACCCTCCGTCGGATCGCAAAGGGAAGCACCCACGAGGAGCATGTGGAGGCGGCCCGTCGGGCGAAGGAGGCGGGGATGTCCATCTCCGCGATCTTCCTGCTCGGGGCGGGCGGGGTGGCGCGGAGCGACGCGCACGCCCGCGAGAGCGCGCGCCTCGCGACCCGGATGGACCCGGACTACCTCGCCGCCCTCACGCTCACGGTGATCCCCGGGACCCCGCAGGCGCGGCTCGAGGAGAGGGGTCGCTTCACCCTCCCCTCCATCGGGGAGCTTCTCGGGGAGCTCCGGACCTTCGTCGCCGAGGTGGACACCTCGGACGCGCTCTTCCGAACGAACCACGCCTCGAACCACCTCGCGCTCGGAGGTCGCCTGCCCCGCGATCGGACGAGGATCCTCCGGGCCATCGATGAGGCACTCGGCGGGGGACGACCGCTCCGACCGGAGTGGACGCGCGGGCTCTGACTCGACGCCGCCCGCCCCCGCTGCGCGGGGGACTCCGTGGAGCGAACCGCGCGGGAGTCGCGGCACCGAACCACCCGCCCGGATGGGGAGCGGCCGGAGACCCCGAGGGATCTCCGGCCGCTCCGGAAGAGACGCAGCTCGCGTGCGGTGCTCAGCAGCCCCCGTAGGAGTCGCATTCCAGCCCGTCCGCGGTGGCGTCCGCCCCGCAGGTGCCGAAGGGAGCCGGCGGCTCGGCGCCGCCGCTGAAGAGCCAGCTGAGGACGAAGATGCCGTCCGCGATGTTGGTCGAGCCGTCGTCGTTCGCATCGAGGGCGTCGAGGCAGGTGCTCGAGCCTCCGGAGAACAGGTAGTCGAGGATCGCGATCGCGTCCGCGATGTTGACCGAACCGTCATCGTTGGCGTCCGACCGCTTGAAGCCGGTGGAGCCACCCGGGGTCAGGGTGATCGTGCCGGAGATCATCTCCGGAGCGACCGGGACGAAGTCGGCGACCACGAGGTTCTCGACCGGGAGCCCCGAGCCGAGTCCGTCGGTGAAGTTGATCGAGGCGTCCGCCCCGGTCGTGTTCCCCGCCAGGCCGCCGGAGTTCGTGGCGAAGGAGGCGTTCGCGAAGGTGGTCTCGCCGCTCAGGTCGAGGGTCGTGATGTTGGCGAAGTCGACCACGATCCCGATGGTGAACCCACCGGTGACCAGCTCGGCGTTGAAGAAGCTGACGCCCCCGAGGGCCGGGTCCTCCGTCACGCTCGAGGCGGACAGGAGACCTCCGTCGTAGGAGACGCTGGCCGAGAGGCCCTGAACAGGGTTCGGGAAGCCGGTGTTGGCGGCGGACTCCTGCACCGTCAGGTCGACCGCGGCGGTGCCCACGCCGGATCCGCTCTCGTAGGCGCCGGCGCCTCCACCGAAGCGCATGGTGAAGCCGAGAGGCGGCGGGGGCAGCAGGTCGATCGCGCAGCCGGTGCCGGCGCTCTCCACCCCGTCGACCACCCCGATGATGTCCACGGTGTGCAGGCCGACCGCCTGACCGCTGATCGTCGTGGTCGTCATGCCGCCACCGAGGGTGGCCTGGAGGCTGGCGTCGACATAGACGCGGATCTCCGCGTAGGTCATGCCGTTCGACCAGTTCACGGTGAAGTCGGTGAGGTTCGGGTCGGTCTGGGTGCAGGTCACCCCAGAGACCGGCATCGGAGTCGCGGAGAACTCACAGGGGATCGGCGCGGTGAAGTCGGGACCGACGGTGCCCTGGACGGTGTACAGGCTCTCTCCGAAGGAGGCGCCGGTGTCGGTGTAGGAGGTCATCGTGCCCGCGAGGGTGGCGATCGTGGCGCCGTCCCGCTGGATCACGATGGAGTCGTAGGCGGTGCCGTTCGTCCAGTTCAGCACGGCGGTGGACTGGGTCGGCATCATCTGGGCGCAGGTGACGTCACCCGGCGCGGCGATGAAGTTGCCGGACGGCGCCGCGAGGTCGACGCCCAAGCTGTCCGTTCCGGCGCCCGGCTTGAAGAGGCCGAGGGCTCCGGTCGCGGTGGCCGGGGGCGCGTCGGCGGTGAAGTAGAAGTTGAACATCTTCGACCAGCGGAGGGCGAAGGCGTTCGGGTCGGTGGAGTGGGGCGACGTGGCCCAGGTGATGTCCGAGCCCGGAGTGACGGTGGTGATCCAGTCGGTTCCGGAGTACGGCTCACCGCTGTGCCACTGGTTCCCGCGGAAACCGACATCGGTGAGGGTCACGCCGGAGGGGAGGGGCACGGTGAAGCTGCCACCGCTGCGGTCGGAGTACAGATTGAAGACCGCGTACTCGTAGCGCCAGGTGCCGTTGCCGTTGTCGATGACGTCGAAGCCGACGATGAAGAGGCCGTCCGCCATGACATCGACCAGGGTGACGGTCGGCTGGAAGTCCTGCCACGCCTGGATCGGGGGTTGGGTCTGATTCGTCGGACCGATCATGTTCAGCGAGAAGGTCGAGTTCTGGTTGACGGTCACCTGCCGGTAGCTGGCGTTGTTCGCCTGGTTCCCGAAGGCCGCGTCATCCGAGGCGACGTACTGCCCGCTGACGAAGTACAGCGCCCCGACGTTCTGCGCGGCGATGAGATCATCCTGGTGCACCTGCAGGCGACGAGCGATCGTCCCCGAGGCAGGGGGCGCGGAGAAGGGGTAGGGGAAGAAGCCGGTGGCGGCGTTCACCTGGGAGCGCGGACCGAGGTTTCCCTGCTGGCCGTTGAGGCTCGCGCTGTACGGATCGGAGCAGCCCGGCTGGAGGAAGGACGGGCAGCCGCCGCCGCCCGGGCAGGCGCCGCAGAGGTTCTGCTGAAGGGCGCAGAAGCCGTGCTTGAGCCAGCTGTTCCCGATCTGGGTGAAGCGGCCGTCCTTGAGGCGCCACATGTCCTGAGCAATGACGGGGTGAGCGTTGGTGCTCGCGACCCAGCTCAGGTTGGAGGAGCCGACGTTGCAGGACGTCGTCGCGACCGAATAGGCGTAGATCCCGGTTCCACCGCTGGTGCCGTAGGAGTTCGTGGACGGGAGTCCGCCGACGATGACGTCCGGACCCTGGGCCATGGCCGCCGGAGCGCCGACGAGGCAGAGCGCCACGGCGACGAGCCCGAGCAGGGTGGGCCGGAGCCCGCTGGTCTTGACCTCGATCATTCTCACCCTTTCTCCGTGAGGGGCGGGAGCCCCCGTTGAAATCGGACACTGGCGCGACACCTCGGAGCCGCCGCGCACCTGTCGGGTGCTTCGGTGAAGCGGTTCCGGAGGATTCGCAGAGGAGCGAGCCAAGGGAGCTTCCCGAGGGCTGGCCCACCGACACCGAATGCACGCAGGTTGCGCGCCGGCCGAAGGCGGGTGGCCGGGCTCTCCGGTCGGATTTTCGGGCCTACGCCTTTCCCCGGTCGGCGACGCTCGGCGCCTCCGCCCGGAATCGGAACTCCCCAACGCCAATGATACGCGGCTCAGAGCGCGGTGCGAGGTCGAATTCGACACAATGTGGTGAATCCGGGCGGACTTGCGGGGATAACTGACTCTCGGAGGCGAGACCCAGAAGGAGGCCGATGACCACCCGCCCGGAGACCTCGACGAGACCTGCGGAGCCTCGCCGCGCCGCCGAGACGCCGAGCGAAGCCCCCGCTTCCCTCGGGCTGGGCCTGGGTGCGGTCGCCGTCCCCGTGGCGTTCGCGACCACCGTGACGATGTGGGCGGTCGGCTACGTGGCCCACCTCGAGGCCCTTCGTGTCCCACGCCTCGCCCTCATCGTGCTCATCGCGGTCCATCTGCGGGGGGCCTGGGCGGCGGCCCGACGCTCGGCCCGGCCTCGCGCGGCGGGTCTGCTGACCGGCTTCCTCGTCTCTCTCCTGAACCTCCTGATTCTCGCGTCTTTCCTGACTGAAGGGGGAGAGCAGCCCCCCGGAACGGTCGCCGCCTCCGTGGGGGGCTTTCTCCTCGCGGGGACGGCTCTGGGGTTTCTCATGGGAATCCTCGCCGGGCGTCACCCGGATCGCCTCCCCTTCCACCCGGAGCGGGTCTTCACCCGGGTGGCGGCCTGCGCGACCTTCCTGCTCGTGATCATCGGAGGGATCGTCACGACCCATGAGGCCGGGCTCGCGGTCCCGGACTGGCCGACGAGCTTCGAGGCGAACATGTTCCTGCTCCCCTTCTCCCGAATGGTGAGCCAGAGCGACGTCTACTACGAGCACGCCCATCGCCTCTTCGGCGCCCTCGTGGGCCTGACGACGGTGACGCTGGCCCTGTTCCTCGCCCGCCGGGAGCCGCGGCGCTGGGTGAAGGGGCTCGGCGGGGTCGCGGCGCTCTTGGTCGTCGCGCAGGGAACCATGGGGGGGCTTCGGGTGAGCCTCGCCGACAACATCGAGACCCTCGAGAGCGCCGGCAGCCTCGCGCTCCGGGTGGCGCACGGGGTCACGGGTCAGGTCTTCCTCGCCCTCCTCGTGGCCCTCGCCACCTTCTACTCCGCCGCGTGGACCTCCGGGGACCGCGCGGTCCCCGAGCGGCGACGGACGGAGCGCACCCTGACCGCCGCGCTGCTCGCCCTCGTCCTCGGTCAGCTGCTCCTCGGCGCGCTGACTCGGCACCTCATCCGGGCGGACTGGGTCCTTCCCCACATCCTGGGGGCGATCGTGGTGGGCGGGGTCGCGGTCTGGACCGCGGCCCGCGCGGTGGGGATCTACGAGGACCTGCCGGCGGTGCGGGGCAGCGGACTCGCGCTGGTGTTCCTCTTGATCCTTCAGTTGTTCCTCGGCTTCTTCGCTCTGGCCTTCCCCCAGAACCCGGCGCCGAGCAGTGGGACGAGCGGCAGCCTCGAGTCCCTCGTCACGACCGGTCATCAGGCGACCGGCGCGCTCGTGCTCTCCGTCGTGGTCGTTCACCTCCTGCGGGTCTGGCGGCTGGTCGGCGAGCCGGCCCCGGAGGCCCCCGCCGCCTGACACCCGGGCCCTCGCACCGGACCCTCGCGCCGGCGCTCCGTCTCCCGGTCTCTGTGGTTTCGGGATTGATCCCGCTCCCTGCGATTCATCCGCCGCAATCCGGTCGGAGCGGTAGACATTGGGGGGCCGTTTGTTACCTTTCCCGGCGATCGGAGACCGACGCAAGTGTGCGTCCACGGGGTCTTTCCCGAGCCCGACCAAGGTTGAGCGGGAAAGACTTCGAGCGCGCGCGTCGGTCCGAGGAGGGAGCGGCTGCTCCTTCCCTCGGAGTGGATGGTGACGGGGTTCCCGTAGAGCACGAGGGTGAGCGGAACGCGGCCCAAGGTCTGTGAGGACCGGGTGCCGCGCCTCGTGCGGGTTCGGGCGCGTCCACCCTGCGAGTCGTCGGATGTGGCGTCCACACCCCACGGCGCAGGGGCCGCTTCGGTCGGACTCCCGACCGGGCGCCGACCCCAAGGTGTTGAAGCACGGAGGAGCCGAGCATCGTGTCGGACACAGATCAGACGGACGTCGAGCAGAGTGGCGTCGAGGGAGGGGACGGGCGCAAGCGGGATCTCATCTTCCCGCCTTGGACCGATCACCTCGTCAAGCTCCTGGGGATGGGAGCCGCGTTCAGCGGCGTGTACGTGGTGTTCCTCGCCACGTTCGGACTCTCTCCCAACATGTACGCGGTGGGCTACATGCCCGAGCAGCCGATCCCCTACAGCCACGCGCTTCACGCCGGTGAGCTCGGGATGGACTGCAGGTATTGCCACAACTCGGTGGAGCACACCGGCTACGCTGCGGTCCCCCCGACCCAGACCTGCATGGGCTGTCACAACCAGCTTCACACCGACAGCCCGAAGCTCGCTCCGCTCCGGGAGAGCTTCTCCACCGGAGAGCCGATCCCCTGGGTCAAGATCCACGACCTCCCCGGCTACGCCTACTTCAACCACAGCGCCCACGTCACTCGTGGTGTCAGCTGTGTCTCCTGCCATGGGCGGGTCGACAGGATGGAGGAGGTCTACCAGGTCGAGATGCTCAGCATGGGCTGGTGTCTCGAGTGCCACCGGGCGCCGGCGGAGAACCTCCGCCCCGTGTCGGTCGAGGAGGTCGAGTCCCTCATCGCGGCGGGTCTGCTCTCCGACGGCACCGAGGGCGAAGGCGGCCTCGACCCGAGGGCGATTCTCGATGACGCGCGCGTCACGAACCTCGGGTGGGGGAGCGAGTTCACCCGGGATGACCGCAAGGCGATGGGAACGCACCTCATGAAGGAGCGGGGACTCCTCGACGCCGAGGGGATCCCGACCGTGCGTCTCGAACTTCTGACCAGCTGCTCCACGTGCCACCGCTAGGCACGCCATCGATGAACGGGTCACCGATGAACGAACGGCTCTCGAATGAGACGAACGTCGTGACCGGGCAGGAACTCTGGCGCTCCCTCGATGAGGTGGCGGACACGGAGGAGTTCCGACGGTTCGTGGCGAAGGAGTTCCCGACTCACGCGCCGGAGGCGCTCTCCAGCTCCTCCCGTCGCAACTTCCTCAAGGTGATGGGGGCCTCCCTCGCCTTCGCGGGGATGGGCGGTCTGACCGGGTGTCTGCGCTGGCCGCGGGAGGAGATCCTCCCCTTCGCGAGCCGTCCCGAGGGACGCCTGCCCGGGGTTCCGGTCCAGTTCGCGACCGCGCTCGAGCGGGATGGGGTCGCCCACGCCCTCCTCGCTACGAGCTACGACGGCCGCCCGATCAAGGTGGACGGGAACCCGGAGCATCCGCAGGCGGATGGGGTCGGCTCCCTCGACCTGATCGGCCAGGGGACGGTCCTCGACCTCTACGATCCCGCGCGCAGCCGCGAGGTGGTCCAGGGCTCGAAGTCGAGCGACTGGGCTGCGGCCCGTGACGCGCTCCGCGCCGCCGCGGCCGGGGGCGGGTTCGCCGTCCTCTCCGCTCCTTCCGACTCGCCCACCGTGCAGCGGATGAAGGAGCGTCTGCGCTCCGAGGTCTCCGGCTCCCGCTGGTACGACTACTCCCCGACTGGACGTGACAACGAGCAGGAGGGGCTCCGGCTCCTCTTCGGGGGCGCCTACCGGGCGGTCCCTGACTTCGGGGCGGCGCGCACCGTGCTCTGCCTCGACGCCGACCTGCTGGTCCAGCACCCCTCTGCCCTCGCGAACTCCCGCGGCTTCGGGCGGATGCGCGCGGCGCGGCGCGCCGGGACGACCCACCATCGCATGATCTCGATCGAGGCCCGTCACTCGGTGACCGGGTCGGTGGCGGATGAGCGCTGGGCCGTGAAGCCCTCCGAGGTCGCGCGCCTCGGGGCCGCGATTCTCCACGCCGTCGATCCGGCCGGAATCCCGGACGGGATGAAGTCGGCCCTCGGGGCCGCGACCGTCGATTCGGCGCGGCAGGCCGCCGTCACTCGGGTGGCGGAAGAGCTGAACGCCCAGCGGGGCGGGGTGCTCGTGCTCGCCGGACCCCATCAGCCTCCTGAGGTCCATGCCCTCGCCCACGCGATGAACGTGGCGCTGGACTCCGCCGGGAAGACGGTCCGCTACGTCGCGACCGAGGATCGGCCTCGCTCGGTGGACGCGATCGAGCGGCTCGCGGCCGACATCGGTTCGGGCGCGGTGAAGAGCCTCCTCGTCATCGGCGGAAACCCCGTCTTCGACGCCCCGGCCGACCTCGGGCTGGCGGCGAAGATCGGAGGGCTCTCCGCGAGCTTCCGTCTCGGGGAGCACCAGGACGAGACGAGCGAGGCGTGCGCGTGGCACCTGCCGCAGGCGCACTACCTCGAGACCTGGATCGATGGCCGCAGCTGGGATGGGACGGTCACGCTCACCCAGCCCCTGATCGACGCGCTCTACGGGGGTCGAAACGCGGCCGAGGTCCTCGGGCTGCTCCTCGACGACGACCCGAAGTCCGCCTACGACCTCGTCCGCGACACGCACCGCGGGAGCGCCTCGGGCGACTTCGAGAAGAGCTGGCGCGACTGGGTCCACCGCGGCTTCGTGCCGGAGACGGCGAGCCGGGCCAGATC
>JAFMMO010000044.1:0-16388 GCA_017859655.1 Pseudomonadota bacterium
GGCGCTCCTCGCCCCCGGCTCCGCGACCCTCGAGTCCGGCGTCATCACGATCCCGCTCACCCCGATCACCCTCGCCACCGCCTTCACGGTCGCGATCGAGGATGAGGTCGGTGCCCCCCTGGGCGGGCTCGTCGAGATCCGCGATCTCCTCGGGCATCTCCTCACGGAGCTCTGGGTCCCGTCGAGCGGTTCGAGGACCGTCATCCTCGAGGACGGCGACTACGAGATCGGCCTGCAGCCCGGCTCCGCGGGTCCGGCCTTCGCGACGCCCGCTCCCCTCGGCATCACCGTGAGCGAGGGGACCGTCACCTTCACCGGAACGACGGCGATCGCGGACCCCCTCACCTTCGTCTGCAACACCCCGCTTCTCAGCGGCATCGTCTTCGGCGCGGTCGGCACCACGCCGGATCCGGACCTGCTGCTCGTCGATCTCCTCCTGCTCGACGAGCAGGGAGAGCTGATCCGGACGATCCCCCTCAGCCCCATCGGCGCCGCCGCGGCCTACACAGTGGACCTCGCGGACGGGACCTACCGCCTCCAGCTCGTCCGCGCGGAGGGGATCGGCCCCAACGAGGTCATCCTCCCCGCTCACCCCCGCACGGTGACCGTGGTCGAGGGAATGATCCTGAACACCGACGATGATCCGAGCACTCCGGAAGTCGACATCGACCTCGTCCTCCCGCCGATCGCCGCCACGATCTCGGGGAACATCTCCCTCGATGGCACCCCGGTCGGGGCGGGCCTGCTCGTGATTGCACAGGACCCCACCGACGGCCGGACGATCCACGCGATCCCGACCGATGCGGGCGGCAACTACGCCCTCGCCCTCCCGACGGGAGTTCACCGGGTGACCCTGGACCCGGCCTCGGTCGCCACCATCCTCCCGCAGGCCCTCACCCCCGGCGCGGTGACCCTCTCGGTCACCGCCGGAGGCACCGTGACCGACCTGACGACCGGCCAGACGGGGACCGGCTTCGACTTCCTCCTCTCCAGCTTCGATCCGCTCGTCGACGCGAGCATCCGAGGGGCGGTCCTGTTCCGCCCCGACGCGGGGGCCGCGGCCGTCGCGGTCGAGGGGGCTCTGGTGCAGGTGACCGACGGGACCGGGCTCCTCCTCGGCTCCGCGATCACCGCCGCGGATGGGACCTATGTCCTGCACCCGTCGGATGGCATCGGCTCGGTGACGGTCGATCTCTCCACCGCCTCGATCGGTCTCCCGACCCTCCCGACGACCCCGGTCCTGATCACCACGCTGGGCACCAGCGTCCTCGAGAACAACGACCTCGGGGTCGACCCCTTCGACGGGGCGACGCTGAACCTCTTCGATGACGGAATCATCAACTTCGAGGTCCGCGGGGCCACCGCGCTCCTCACCGGACGCGTCCAGACCGAGACCGGAGCCGGGATCGGCGCCGGGCTCGTGGTCACCCCCGCGACCGCCGACGCGATCCCCGACGATGCGATCATCCACCACACCGACTCGAGCGGGGGGTTCGCCATCCCGGTGGGCCCCGGAGCGTTCGATCTCCGGGTCGCCCCCGGCACCCTCGCGGACGGGCTCTTCCCCCCCGCGCCCATCCCGTTCACCGTCACGACGAACGGGATCGGGGAGGCGGACACCGCCGGAGAGGGCAACCTCCCCAACGACGGCGTGATCCACCCGATCATCGAGAGCGGGGAAGCGATCCTCCTGGGGCGGCTCGTGGACTCCTCCGGCGCCCCGCTCGTCGCGGCGGTGCGGGTCTTCACCCCCACCTCCGATCCGGCGGCTGCGCCGACCCTCGTCGGCGGAGTCTCCTCGGACCCCCTCACGGGAGACTTCAGCCTCCCGGTCCCGGGCGGAAGCCACTTCGTCGAGGTGGACGCGCCCTCCCTCCCCCCGACCGAGCTCGCGCCCGATCGGGTCCACCTCTTCGCGACAGGCGGAGCGGTGGAGTTCGCCGCCGGAGTCGAGCTCGTGACCGACATCCTCGGCACGGGCACCGGAGCGCTGCTGCGCACGACCCCGGCGACCGAGGCGGTCGTGGGACGGGTCATCGACGCGGCCGGTGAGCCGGTCGCGGCCACCCTGCGGGTGCTCGAGGTCGGGACCGGCTCCCTCGTGACGACCGTGTCCTGCGATCCCACCGACGGGAGCTACTCCTTCCTCGCCGGGGAGGGGGCCTTCCTCCTCACGGTCGATGCGGCGCTGCTCCCCTCCGGGCTCGTCGCCCCGGCCCCCGTCCCCTTCTGGATCGACGGGGGCGTGCTCACCGAAGGGAACGAGATCGGCGTCGACCCCGCGGATGGGACGACTCCGAACGCCGTCGGCGACGGCATCATCAACTTCGTCATCGAGAGCGCGGGGGCGATCATCACCGGACTCCTGCGCGACGATGAGGGCGCTCCCCTGAGCGCCTTCGTCACGATCCACGCGCCGGGCACCGATGGTGCCTTCGATGCGCTCGTGACCGGCGTCACGGCCGACTTCGCCACGGGGGCGTTCTCGGTCTCTCTCGCCTCCGGGGTCTACGAGCTCGGCATCGCCGCCGGCTCCGTGCCCCCGGGTCTCGCGGTCCCCGCGCGGATCCCCCTCTCGGTGAGCGGCTCCGTCGTGACCTTCGGAGCGGCGGCGAACGTGATCGCGGGAGAGCTCGTCATCGAGCTGTCTCCGCTCACCGGCGGTGTCGAGGGGCTCGTCCTCGACGGCAGCGGAGCCCCGGTCCCGGCGACCGTGATCGCGGAGCGCGCGTTCGGTGGCGCGTTCGTCGCGGCGGCCTCCACGGATGAGAGCGGGCTCTACTCCCTCGCGCTGGCCGCGGGGAACTACCGCCTCCGCCTCGACCCGGTCGCCCTGCCCCCCGGCCTCCTCCCCCCGGCTCCGCTCCAGATCACAGTGACGGACCAGTTCACCACGCTCGACTGGATCGCTCCGCTCGCCAGCGGCGCGATCACGGGGAACGTGCTCCGTGCGCTGAACGGCATCGACACGACCGCCATCGACTGCTCGCTCATCGCCACGAACATCGATCTCGACCCGATCGCGTGTCAGGTGGTCCTCTCCTCGACCCCGGCCACCCCCGGGGCCGAGCCCATCGTCGTGGCGCAGACCTTCACGGACCCCGCCACCGGCGCGTTCAGCCTGCCGGTGGGCCCGGGCTCCTACGAGCTGCGCATCGAGGAGAGCTCCCTGCCGACCGGGCTCATGGCGCCGCCGGCGCTCTCCGTGACCCTCAACAACGGCGACCTCTCGACCGTGGGAGACCACGAGCTCTGCGCGGACGGGGCGAACGGGGAGCGTCGCCTCCTCTTCGTCACCCCGGCCGTCAGCACCCTGGACGGGGTGCTCGTCGACGGCCTCGGCGCCGGGGTCCCCGGGGTGATCTCGCTCCGGAACGCCGCGGATGGGAGCTTCGTCGGGGGCGCGATCAGCGCGCCCGGAACCGGAGCGTTCTCCCTCCCCCTCGGCGAGCTCACCTACGAGCTGTCGGTGGAGCCCGGCTCTCTCCCGCTCGGGCTCCTCGCCCCGGTCCCGGTCACCGTGACCGCGGCGGGTGGAACGATCGCGGTCGGCGACGCCTTCGGGGTCGACTGGGATCCGATGGCGACCCCTCCCCTGATGATCACCGTCGACGCGGCGAACGCCGCGATCAGCGGCACCCTGAGCTCCGCGACCGGTGCGCCGGTCCAGGCCCGGGTCGTCGCCTACGACGCGGCCGGTCAGGTCATCGCGAGCGCGCCCTCCACCCTTCAGGGGGACTACGACCTCGCCATCCGCCCCGGGACCCATCAGGTGGCGCTCGATCCGTTCACGGTTCCGGGCGGACTGAGCGCCCCGGGGATGGAGAGCGTGACGGTCGCCCCGGGCGGCACGGCGATCGTGGACTTCGTCCTCTCCCCCACCGCGATCGAGGTGACGGGACGGACCTCCTTCTCCGATCCGATCACCGGCGACACGGTCCCCTTGAGCTGCTTCGTGGAGATCCGTGACTCCGTCGGCGGCGCGCTCATCACGGGAGCGTGGACCCAGCCGGACGGCAGCGGAGGGTTCGCCTTCGCCCTGCCCGTCGGCGAGGGCGCCTTCGAGCTGCGCGTCGACCCGGCCAGCGTCCCCGCCGGTCTCCTCGCCCCGCTCCCCGTGGACTTCACGGTGTCGATCAACGCGATCTCGGGTGCGGTGACGATCACCGAGGCGCCCCATGCGGGCGACCTCGATCCGAACGACGGGATCATCGACATCGATCTCATCGCGGCGGACAGCGAGTTCCACGGCCAGCTGCGCGCCGACTTCGGGGCCGGCTTCGTCGGGACCTTCGGCGTCGTCGTCCTGCACGCGGCGGGCGGCGGCCAGGAGATGGTCGCGGAGGCGACCACGAGCCAGAGCGGGAACTTCTCGCTCGCCCTCGCGGATGGGGTCTACTTCCTCACCGTCGACCCCTCGAGCCTGCCGAGCGGCTTCATCGCTCCGGCTCCCGCGCTCCTCGTGGCGGATGGCGGGGCGATCAGCGTCGACGGCGCGAGCATCGTCACCGGACCCGCCAGCCGCCACTTCATCGACCTCGATGTCGCGAGCCAGCATCTCCTCGGTGAGGTCCTCGATGCCGGGACCCTCCCCCTCGGCGGAGCCCTCGTGCGCCAGTTCGACGCGATGACCGGCGCGTGGATCAACGACTCCTTCACCGGACCGGACGGGCGCTTCGAGCTGCCGGTCGTCGACGGTGACTTCCGCCTCGAGGTCGATCCGATCTCACTGCCGGCCGGACTCCTCCCTCCCGCGCCCACCTTCTTCGGGGTCCAGGGATCGATCGCGACCCTCATCGACGGGACGACGCTGGACCTTCCGGCGGCGGACATCCTGTCCCTCGACTGCCGCACGCCGGTCGGATCGGTCCTCGTCGAGCTGCGCGACGAGCTCGGCGCGCTGCGCCCCGGTGAGATCGAGCTGACCGATGCGAGCGGCGCGGTCGTCCTCGCGCGCGCGGTCTCCCTCGCGAACCCGGTGAGCCTGCCGCTGGTCGCCGGCGACCATCTCCTGCGCGCCGTCGCCCCGACCCTCCCGTCGGGGCTCGTGGCGCCGGCGCCGATCCCCGTCACCGCCCTGCCGAACGGCTCGACGATCGACGGATCCGGCTCCGCCACCGACGGCATCGTCACCTTCCATCTGACGACCCCGGCCTCCTTCGTCTCCGGCGCCGTGACCTTCCAGGGCGCTCCGGTGATCGGAGCGCGGATCTCCGCCCGCTCCGAGGGCATCGAGGTCGCGTCGGTCACCACCGGCCTCGGAGGCACCTTCGAGCTCGGGCTGATCGCCGGCGAGTACGACCTCTCCCTGACCCGCGGGCTCCCGGCGGGGGCCGTCGCCCCCGCATCGCGCTTCGTCGCGGTCGAGGAGCAGGACCAGATCGTGGACTTCGACCTCCTCCCGGCGGATGGCGACATCACCGGGACGATCACCCTCGATGGTGTCGGGGTGCCGGCCACCGTCCTCGCCATGGCCTGGGACGATGCGACCGGAGAGTACCTCGCGCTCTCGGCGGCCGAGACCACCGCGGCAGGCGACTTCGTGCTGCCTCTCCCGAATGGTGGGTTCATCCTGCGGGCGGAGCTCAACGCCTCCGCCTACGACCCGATGGTCGATGACATCATCGCTCCGCTCCCGCTGGAGTCGATCGTCGCCTCGGACTCCACCACTCTCGACCTGCCTCACTTCATTCGTGGGGGCGGGGCTCCCGGAGAGCCCATCTCCCACCTCCTCGTCGGTGAGGTCACCGCGGGGGGTCTCGCCCTCGACGCGACGGTGGTCCTCCACCATCTCTCCGGCACCAGTCCGGTCGAGCGGCCGGTCGGCTTCCACCCGACCCGCGCCGGGGCCTATCGGATCGCCATCGCGGAGAGCGCCATCGACTACCGGGTGGGGATCCTGTCGTCGGAGCTCCCCGCCCAGGGACACATCGCACCGAGCCCGATCGACATCACCGTCGACGCCGGCACGATCACCGGAATCGGAGTGACGCCGGAGGGAGGCGACTTCCGCCTCGATCTCGAGGTCGCGGTCGAGGGCGTCATCGTCCACGGGGTCGTCACCGATGACCTCGGGAATCCGCTCATCGGGGTGGAGGTCACGACGACCGACTCGAGCCTCGGCACCAGCGGTCCGCACCGCACCACCGACGCGTCCGGTGCCTATGCCTTCCTGCTCCCCGCGGGGAGCTGGTGGATCGACCTCCTCGGCCTCCCGGCCGGGGTCGTCGACCCCCTCGGCCAGGCGCTCGTCGTCACGGGCGCGGGGCCGTACTCCATCGAGATCGACGGGGTCGCGGCCGTGGATGGCACCATTGACTGGGTGCTCCCCCGATCCCATGCCCTCCTGACCGGGCAGCTCCTCGAGACGATCGGCGGCGGGAGCGCGCCTCTCCCCGGCTGGATCGTCGCGCGGAATGGGAGCGGGGTCGTCACCGAGGTCCGCACCGAGGACGGGAGCTACGCCCTTCACCTCCCGATCGGCGCGCTGACCGTGACGCCGGAGCCGGACGCCTTCGACCCGACCACGATCCTCCCGCTCCCCCTCGAGCTGGTCGTCACCGACACGGGAGTGATCCTCCCGATCGAGCATGACTTCGCGTTCCTCACTCCGGAGAGCGGCCCCCCCGCGCGGTTCGTCTCCGGCGTGGTCGGCGGTGATGGACAACCCCTCGAGGTGGCGATCGACATCCACACCTCGACCGGAGCCTACGTCGGGACGATCTTCACCGACACCACCGGTGCGTGGGGAGTGAACCTCGCGGCGGGCAGCTACGTGCTCTCCATCGCGCCCGAGGACGTTCCGCCCGGATTCCCGGGGACCACCTCCTTCGCCATCGAGGTGACGGAGGATGGCGTGTTCGGGCCCGGAGCACCGTTCGGGGCGGTCTCCTTCCGCCTCGACACCATCGGCGCCGCGGTGACCGGATCCCTGATCGACTCGGCCGGAGCCCCGGTCGTCGGCGGCGCCCTGATCTGGGCGCCCCAGGGTGAGGCGGCGCCGATCGTCGCCTTCACCGATGGTGCCGGACTCTTCGAAGCGCTCATCCCCGATGGGTCCTACGAGCGGATCATCGATCCCGCGACCGTGCCCGCCGGGCAACTCGTCCCGACGCCGGTCCCGGAGTCCTTCGACGGGACCCCGGTGGCGCTGGACCTCCAGCTCGACGCCGCGGCCGGCACCATCTCCGGCCTCCTCGAGGATGACCTCGGACCGGTGGCGGGGCGGATCCTCGCCTACGGAGCTGAGCTCATCGCCTTCACGAACACGGCCCCGGATGGCAGCTACACCCTCGCGCTCCCCGCGGGAGAGTGGACCATCACGGTCGAGCTGCGCACCGGCGCAGGAGGCGCCCCCGCGCCGGGCCCGATCCTCCAGCCCGATCCGATCGCGGTCTCCATCGCTCCGGGCAGCATCCTCCCGGGCATCGACTTCTTCTTCTCGGACCCCTCCATCGTCGGGGCGTTCGAGCTCTCCGGCGCCCTCCTCCCCGGCCTCACCGCCGCGGCGATCTCCGGGGAGCTCCGGATCGAGAAGCAGGTCGGCGGACAGTGGCTGCTCCAGTCCTTCGCGCGGTCGAACGCGGCGGGGAGCACCGAGGGCGAGGGCTTCCTGCTCCTCCTCGATGCCGGCTCCTACCGGATCCGCGTCACCGAGCTGGAGGGCATCCCGACCTGGATCGGTCCCCGCGAGCTCATCGTCGACCCCAGCCTGGGGATCACCGAGGCCGGTCAGGTCCTGGACGAGCTCCTGTTCGATGTGGACACGATCACCGTCTCCGGCCTGGTGACCGATGACGCCGGGAACCCGGTCGTCGGTCTGGAGGTCGGCGCCTTCCTCGATGACGGCCCGGTGCTGCGACAGGTGGCGGCCGACGCGACGGATGGAACCGGCGCCTACACGGTGGAGCTCCCCAGCGGGCCCCTCTCGCTGGAGATCACCGCCGGGCTCCCTGGCTCCCTGCTCCTCCCCGACCCGGTCGAGGCCGAGGTCTTCGCCGCGCAGCTGATCATCGGCGGGGTCGTGGTCGACCCGCCGGTCGTGGACTGGAACCTCGACACCGCCCATGGGAACCTGAGCGGCGCCGTCACCCTCGATGGCGCACTCGTGCCGGCCTGGGTCGAGATCTACGAGGCGACCACCCTTCTCATGGTGACGGAGGCGCCCGGGGGCCTCTACGACGTGAACGTCCCCGCCGGGAGCTTCACCGTGATCCCGCGGATCGCGGGCTCGCTGGCGACGATCCTCGCCCCGGACCCCCTGCTCGTCACGATCGCCGTCACCGGAGGGATCGACGCGATCTCCCACGACTTCGCGTTCAGCGCCGTCACCGCCGGCTCGGCCCGCACCCTGACCGGTGCCGTCCTCGCCGACGGGGCGCCGATCCCAGGGGCGGAGGTCCGCTTCATCGAGCCGGGCGGCGCCCTCAGCCGCATCGCCACCTGCGATGCGAGCGGTGAGTTCGCGATCGCCCTCCCGCTGGGAGACATGATCGTCGCCGTCCGCCCCTCGGATGTGCCGAGCGGACACCCGGGGATCGCTCGAACGCACATCACGGTGGAGCCGACCCGGATCTTCGGAGCCGGCGTCGTCGCCGACCACCTCGTCTTCTCCCTCGACACCGCCGGCGTCGAGGTGACCGGTGCGGTGACGAACTTCACGGGCGCCCCGGTCTCCGACGCGATCGTCGTTCTGGAGCCGCTGGATGGCGGAGCCGCCCCGCGCTTCGCGACCACGGGGCCGGACGGGATCTACGGGCTCTTCGTCCCCGTCGGGTCCCACGCGGCCTGGGTCTCCCCCGACACGATCCCCGCGAACCATGTCGCTCCGCCGGAGCAGGCGTTCGTGGCGAGCGGCGCCTCCGTGAACATCGACTTCCCCCTGACCCAGGCGACCGCCAGCATCGGCGGGCTCCTCACCATCGCGGGTGCCCCCGCCGTGGGGGGCGAGGTGATCCTCACCAGCTCGGACGGGCTGAGCGCGGTGACCCACGCCTTCGTCGACGGCCAGGGTGGCTACTCCCTCCCGGTGCCCGCCGGCACCTGGCTGGTCTTCGCCGAGACCACCGGCTTCGATCCGGCCACGACCATCGTCCCGGATGCGCAGCCGCTCTCGATCACCGCGGGCCAGAGCCTGACGGTGGACTTCGAGTGGCAGGACGCTGCGACGACCCCCCACCAGCCCCTCACCATCCAGGTCTTCCAGGATGGGATCACGGTCGAGGCCGAGCTCGAGCTCACCAAGGAGCGCGCCTCCATCGGCGGCTTCATCGACTTCTTCGAGGGGACGACCGCCTTCAACGGGGTCGATCATGAGCTCGGAGTCGCGCTGACCCCGGGGGTCTACCGCGTGGAGGTCCCCGCCGCCGGTGGCGCCCCCGTCGTGACGACCCCCATCGAGGTGATCGTCGACGCCGGCGGGATCACCCGGGATGGCGTACCCCTGGTGAACAACCTCCTCACCTTCGACCTCGACCCGCCGATCGTCGTGAACGGCTTCCTCGTCAGCGGGACCGTCACCGACGCCGCCGGCGCGGCGATCCCGGGGGTCGGTCTCGAGGCGCGCAGCCTCTCCGACGGAAGCGTGACGGCGTCCTCGACGACCGATCTGGGAGGCAACTTCGTCCTCGACCTGCCGGTCGGCGCCCACTCGATCGAGCTCGTCTCCGGGGTGCCCGCGGGCCTGGTGATCCCCTCGGCCGTGATCGCGGAGGTCGAGCAGACCTCGGGCGTCTTCACCGCGGCGTTCGATGGGGTCCCCACCGTCGATGGAGTCCTCGACTTCATCCTCCCGACCGGCCACGGCAGCCTGAACGGGACGATCCTCGTCGATGGAGTCGCGACCGATGGCTCGATCCTCGTCTCGTCCGGCGCCCAGCTCGTCCTCGAGGTCCCCACGAGCGGAGGCAGCTTCGACTTCCTCCTCCCCGCCGGGAACTTCAACATCATCGCCATCGTGCCCGGACTCGATCCGACCCTCGTCCTCCCGCTGCCCTTCGGCCTCGCGGTGGCGGACACCGGCTCGGTCGAGGCGACCCAGCACACGTTCCGCTTCGACCCGGTCGACCCCGTCGTCCGGCCGGGGCAGGGCCTCGAGGGGTTCGTCTCCCTCGATGGTGCGGGTGAGGGTCTCCCGATCCGCGTGACCCTCGCGAGCGGTGAGCTCGTGACGCGGCTCTCGACCCCGGCGAGCGGTCTCTGGAGCACGACCCTCCCCCCCGGCGCGTTCGTCGTCGCGGTCGAGCCCCTCAGCGTCCCGGTCGGCGCCCAGAACCTCTCCTCCACCTCCGTCACGGTGACGAACGGGACCATCGACGGTCCCGGAGTGGTCGAGGGCGAGCTCGGCTTCGCTCTCGCGACCACGGGCTCCACGGTCTCCGGAGCGGTCTCCCACCAACAGGGGACGCCGCTCCCCGGAACCGTGGTCCACTACCGGGCGGAGTCTGTCGTCGGATCCCCCACGGTCCACGGCTTCGCGATCACCGACTCGACCGGGGTCTCCTCGATCCTGCTCGGAGACGGGCGCTGGGAAATCGCGCTCGACGGCGCGAGCCTGCCGGGGAGCGTCGTCGCTCCGGTGGAGGCGGAGGTCGAGGTCGCCGGTGCCCCGGTGAGCCTCGACTGGAACCTCCTCGAGGCGGTCGGCACGATCTCCGGCACCGTCACCATCGACGGGCTCCCGGCCGCGGATGCCCGGGTCCTGCTGTCGATCCCCGACACCCTCTCCGACATCTCGGTGGTCGGGGTCGCGGAAGATGGCACCTTCACGATCGGAGCCCCGACCGGCGACCTCGGCGTCCGCGCCGAGCTCGAGGGAGCGGACCTCTCGCTCCTCGTCACGCCCTCCCCGGTCCGCACCACGATCACCGTCGGCTCGAACGAGGCCGGGGTCGACTTCCCGTACCTCTCGACGAGCGGCGAACCGGTCCTCGGCGGGCGCCTGATCGGCGCGGGACAGCCCGGGCCCGGCGAGGTCGTTCTCAGCCGTGAGAGCAGCCTCATTCCCGGCAGCTTCGAGGTCCACGCGCGGCTCCAGACCCGCTTCGACGGGATCGCGGACGGCTGGTCCCTCGCCCTCCCCGACGGGAGCTACCAGCTCTTCGTCACCGAGTGGAGCGGCGCTCCCCTGCTCGTCGGACCCTACGCGATCGGCGTGAGCAGCGGCGCCATCACCGTCGACGGCTCCTCCCTGGTCGGTGACTTCGACATCGACCTCGGGGCCGACCCCGGCGGTCCGACCCTCACGGTCACGGGCTCTGTCCTGGATGCGGGCGGGGTCGGACGCTCCGGAGTGGTCATCGAGGCGCGCCCCTATGACGGCGGTCCGACGATCCTCTCGACTCCGACCGATGGAGCGGGGCTGTACACCATGGAGCTGCCGGTGGGCGCGCACGAGATGCGGATCGCCTCGGCGATCGCCGACGAGGTGCTCCCCCTGCCCCTGCAATCCGCGGTGGTCGAGAACGCCGGGGTCCTCGAGCTCTCCATCGCCGGGGTCGCGATCCCCGCGGCTGCCGTCGACTGGAACCTCGGGGCCGCCCACGGGCGACTCACCGGCGCGGTGACCGTGAACGGGGCCGCGATCGATGCGGAGCTCCTCGCCTTCGAGGGTGGAGTCCTCCGCACCCGAGGTCACGCTCCGGGCGGCGTCATCGACCTGGTCCTGCCGGAGGGGAGCCTCACCGTGCTCGCCGCACCGATCGGGCTCCCGGCCGGCATGCTCCCGCCCGCCCCCCTCGCCCTCGCCGTGCCGAACACCGGCGGGATCGCCGCGTTCAGCGGCGACTTCGAGTTCACTCCGACGGTGCCGGCCACCGACCCGGGTCGCACCCTCGTCGGCGCGGTGACCGATGAGCGCTTCGGGCTCTTCTCCACCCTCGTGGTGACGGATGGCACCGGAGTGAACCTCGTCGCCGCCGTCCTCTCGGATGACGACGGGGAGTTCCTCGTCACGCTGGGGCCCGGGAACTTCGTGCTGTCCATCGAGCCGGAGACCATCCCCGCGGGTCTCGCGGGACCGCTCTCCACCGACCTCGTCATCACGACGGCGGAGGTGACCGGTGAGGGCGTGATGCAGGGTGCGATCGACTTCGGTCTCACCGCCGCCACCACGACCCTCGACGGCATCATCACCGATGCGCTCGGGGCCGCCGCGGTCTCCCAGGTGGTCCTCGTCGAGGCGGTGGGTGGCGAGGCGGAGGGCTTCAGCACCTTCGCGATCACGAACACCCTCGGTCAGTACTCCCTCGCCCTCCCCGACGGGGAGTACGAGCTGTACCTCGACTCCTCGCGCCTGCCCATCGACCAGGTCGGACCGGGGCTGCTCACCGTCACGATCTCGGGGAGCTCGGAGATCCTCGACCTGACCCTCGTCGCGGCGGACGCCGAGATCCGAGGCACGGTCACGGTCGACGGCGCTCCGGTGCAGCACCTCCTCGTCATGGCGTGCGATGTCGCGACGAGCACCCCCCTCGGCTACGCCTTCACCGATGCCGTGGGCGCGTACTCCTTCGATGTGCCGGCGGGGACCTTCACGGTGCTCGTGGAGCCGGATGGCTTCGTCGACCTCTCGACCCATCTGATCCCGGACCCGGTCCGGGTCACGCCCGCCTCGGTGGATCAGATCATCGACTTCGACTTCGCCCCCGTCGCCTCGACCTCGCACCAGGTCGTCACCGGACGCCTGCTGCAGGGAGGGCTGGTCGTCGCGGGCGAGGTGCGCCTGATGAAGGAGACGAGCGTCGGTGTCTTCGACCTCTTCGCGGAGCTCTCCACCGCCTTCGATGGAGCCGAGCAGTCCTTCACGATCCCCCTCTCCGAGGGGAGCTACAACCTCGAGATCCTCGAGGCCGGAGACGCGCCAGTGACCGCGGGGCCCTATCCGCTGGTCGTCGGCCCCGCCGGCGTGACCTTCGACGGACAGCCGGTCACCGGGACGATCGACATCGTCGCGGGGCCCTGAGCCCGATCCCACCGACCGGAGCGACATCGCGGCCCGTGCACCCTTCCGGGCGCACGGGCCGCACTTCATCCGGAGGCTCCTCGTCGACTTCGCGGGAGAGATGGCGTATCCCTGCGGGGGCCTCGGCCGTTGCCGCGGCTCCACCCCACGAGAGGCCCCCATGATCCGCCCCAGCGCTCCGCTCTCCCTGCTCCTCCTGCTCCTCCTCCCGCTCCTCGTCTCCTCCCCCCGCGGGGTCGACGCGGGCGCGAGCGAGGCGGAGGCCCCCAGCTACCGACTCCGGTTCCCCGATCGCGCCCGGCACTACGCCGAGGTCGAGGCGACCATCCCCACCCGCGGAGAAGACAGCATCGAGCTCTGGATGCCGGCGTGGACCCCCGGCTCCTACAAGATCCGCGACTACGCCCGCTTCCTCGAGGACATCCGCGCGCTCGATGCCGGCGGAGGAGCGTTGCCGATCGAGAAGATCGGGAAGGACCGCTGGCGAGTGCAGTGCGCCGGCCGCGAGCGCTTCACCCTCTCCTACCGGGTGTATGGTCGCGAGATGTCGGTGCGCACGAACTGGATCGAGCGCGACTTCGCGATGCTGAACGGCGCGGCGACCTTCCTCGTCGCGACCGGGACGGAGGGCTCTCCCCTCGATGTCCTCCTCGAACCTCCCCCGGAGTGGCCCGCCTCGGAGACCGGCCTCCCTCCCCACCCGGACGGGGCTCCCCACGCATGGCGCGCTCCCGACCACGACACCCTCGTCGACTGCCCGATCGTCGTCGGAGACCTCGAGATCCGCGAGTTCGAGGTGGAGGGCGTGCCGCACCGCCTCGTCTGCCACGGGGGAGGAGACCTCTGGGACTACGACCGCGCGGCGGAGGACTGCCGTCGGATCGTGGAGGCGCAGATCGCGATGTGGCGGGTCGTTCCCTACGAGAGCTACCGGTTCCTGAACATGATCACCGAGTCGGGGGGCGGGCTCGAGCACTCGAACTCGACCCTCATGATGGCGAGTCGCTACTCGTTCCGGGATCCGGACCGCTATCGCCGCTGGCTCGGGCTCGTCAGCCACGAGTTCTTCCACACCTGGAACGTGAAGCGCCTCCGACCGATCGCCCTCGGTCCCTTCGACTACACGCGAGAGGTGCACACCGACGACCTGTGGGTCGTGGAGGGGATCACCAGCTACTACGACGACCTGATGCTCGCCCGGGCCGGCATCACCGATGCGAAGCAGTACCTGAAGGCGCTCTCCGAGCAGATCTCCTCGGTCCAGAAGACGCCCGGGCGACTCGTGCACGCCCTCGCGGAGACCTCCCACGACGCCTGGACCCACTACTACCAGCGTCATGAGAACTCGCTGAACTCCTCGATCAGCTACTACACCAAGGGAGCCGTGGTCGCGTTCCTCCTCGACGCGGAGATCGCCCGCGCGTCCGGGGGGGAGGCGGGTCTGGACGAGGCGATGCGGCTCGCCTATTCCCGCCACTCCGGAGCGCGGGGCTACACCTCGAGGGAGTTCCGGGACTGCTGCTCGGAGGTGGCCGGCATCGACCTCACCCCGTTCTTCACCCGTGCGGTCGACTCCCGCGAGGAGCTCGAATACGTCGACGCGCTCGCCTGGTTCGGACTCCGCTTCGCCCCGGTGAAGGAGGAGGAGGAGGAGCCGGAGACCCCTCCCCCCCACGACCCCACTCCCGGCTGGATCGGGCTGCGCTCCGCGGACCGGGGCGGTCACCTCGTCGTCACCGCGGTCGAGCACGGCACCCCCGCGGCGGCGGTGGGGCTGAACGTCGACGACGAGATCATCGCGGTCGATCGGTACCGGGTGACCGGCGGGGGATGGGCTGCGCGAATGAAGCAGTACTCCCCGGGAGACGAGGTGACCCTCCTCGTCGCCCGCCGAGGCGAGCTCCTCCGCCTCTCGGTCACCCTCGCCGAGGAGCCCGCTCTCTCGTGGAAGCTCGAGCGGGACCCGGAGGCGACTCCCGAGCAGCGCGAGCGCCTCATCGCGTGGCTCGGCGCCGCCGGAGAGGGGCTTCGAGAAGAGGACTCCGAAGAGGGTGCGTCGACGGAAGTGCCGGCGGAGGAGGACGGGGAGGAGTGAGCCCCTCTCGCCCCGTCCGGGCCTCCCCGCAGCACGGGGCCCGAGCTCGCCTATCGGGCGGAGACCGCACTGGATACGATCGGGCAACAGCGGCGCTTGAGACCACTCGACTTGAGGTCGAAAGAGCACCGCGCGGGGGAGATCGGGGGGTAATGTCGGAAGAGAAGAAGCGGCGGGGGAGCCGGGCGTGGCTCCCGGCCGGAGTGGTTCTGCTGCAGGGAGTGCTCTGGTGGCGCGCGGTGGAGGGGTTCTCCCGCCTGCCGGCGGAGATCCCCCTCCGCTTCGGAGGGGACGGACGCCCGAGCCGATGGGTCCCGGCGACCTGGGAGAACTGGCTGATCCTCCCGGGGATCGCCGCGCTGCTGCTCCTCATCCTGGGGGGGCTCTCCCTCGCCCTGGGCTCATTGGCGGTTCGCACCCCGAGCTGGGTGAACCTCCCGCAGCGGGAGCTCTTTCGTCGCCTCTCCCCGGAGGGTCGCCGGCGGGCGATCGAACCGCTGCGGACCCTGCTCCTCGGGATCGCCGGGCTCTACACGGCGTTCTCGATCTGGGTGCTCGACGGCATCACCCGGGTCGCGCTCGGGGAAGTCGATCAGATCGGCTCTCTCCCCCCCATCGCCCTCGTCGTCGGCACCGTCCTCATCGCGCTCCTCGGGCACAACGGGACGCGACGAGCGGTCGAGGCGGAGGCGAGTCGGGAGGGGATCCTCTCCCGGTCAGAGGAATAGGCGGAAGAGGCGGGAGATCCCCGCGGCGATGAGCGCCAGGAGAGCATCGGCGAGCAGGTCCTCCCCGCTTCCGGGCTGAGGCGCCCCCGGCGATGAGGACCCCCGCATCCGCTGCCCCCAGTCCGCGCTCTCCTTCGCGCGACGGAGGTCCTGCTTCGCTCGGGCGACGTCGAGGCGACGCGCCTTGTCGAGCCCACCCTCCGAGACGAAGCGGGTGATCCGCGCCAGCTCCTCGTCGTCGAACCAGAAGCCATGCCCCCGGCACCAGTCGATGATGACACCGGAGCAGCTCGCGAAGTTCTTGCGGTGCATCACCGCGTGGCAGTCGGGGCACTTCAGGTACCGGACCTGCTCCGGCTCGCGGGACTCGGGGGACGGCGGGACGGGGCTCTTGCCGAGCGGCGAGAGGTCCTTCGACTCGACCAGCTCCTGAAAGAAGGACTCCGGGAGCCACAATCCGCCGCAGGACGAGCACTCCGTGAGCGTGGCGGACTCCGTGATGCGCTGGACGAGCGGCTCGGCGCAGCGCGGGCAGGCGGCATCGACCCGGAGGATCCGTACCCGGGTCGGCGCGATGGAGATGCCGCACTCCATGCAGTGGCGG
>JAFMMO010000044.1:16398-18800 GCA_017859655.1 Pseudomonadota bacterium
CCCCGAGCCGGGCGAAGCACTCCGGACAGGTGCCGCCGTGCTCGCGATCCGGGGGGAGGATGCTCCCCCGGCAGTACTCGCAACGCTCCGCGCCGGCCTCGACGGAGGCACCGCAGGCGGAGCAGTGACGGACCTGCGCGACATGGGAGCGGCGCTCGGGGACCTGCATCGAGGCGCCGCAGAGGCACCGGACCCGCTCCCCGACCTCGAGGTGATCCGCGTCGTACTGACGACGACAGGTGGCGCAGGCGATCAGCATTCCGGCCCTCCTCGGCCCATTGGCCACCGATCCTCGGTGTCCCCGGACGCCCTCATCCTCCCCCGCTCCTCCGCCGGGGGGAAGGGAATCTCCCCGCCGCTGCTGCGGCGAGGAAGGCGGCCCGCCGGGGAATGCTGCGCCGCAAGGCGCGAATCATGCGGGACTTCCGGGAAGATGCTCCGCGCCCGTTGGCCGCCCGCATCCTCTCCATCGTAGTCTTGAGGGATGACCCGGGGCCTGCAGCCCCGCCAGAGGAGGCACCCGTGACGACCGTCTTCGACTACCACTCCCAGCGCCGGGAGTTCGTCCACACGAACACCGACATTCCCATCCGCTACAAGTTCCTCTCCAAGGAGGTCAACCTCGACGGGGATGAGATCTTCGAGGGGACCACCTCGAACCTCGCCGGAGGCGGCTGCCTCCTCGTGGGGCGGGTCCCTCACTTCAGCTGGATCCCCGCCCTCCTGATGGGCCAGATCAAGCTCGGGATCAACATGCTCCTCCCGTCGGTGGACAAGCCGGTGAAGTCCCTCTGCAAGGTGGCCTGGATCGAGGAGATCCCGGAGGGGCGCGATCGGGTGGTCCTCGGCCTGCGATTCGAGGATGTCACCAAGGAGGATCAGGATCAGGTGATGAAGTACCTGATCCGGACGCAGATGACGAAGTAGCCGCGAGGCTGCAACTCGACGCCGCTGGGACTCCGGGTTGGGTAGGATACCCCCCGGAGTCTCTTCGTTTCCCGTCCCGCGTCACGGGCTGCCGCCCCACGATCCGATCGGATCCTCTCCCTTGGCACGAGTCGGCATCGCGATCGCCGCGCTCCTGATCCTGTGGGTCGGTGAGCTCCTGTCTCCCGCCCTCGCGGAGCCGATCGGTGTGACCCGGCTCCTCGTCATCGCGGTGGCGACGATCCTCATCCCCCCCCTCGGGACCCGGGCCCTCCTGCGGGGTCACCGCGAGCCCCCCTCCGCGCAGGGGAACCGCCGTCGTCGCGCGGCCCTCCGCGCCGCATGGATCCTCCCCCTCCTCGGGCTCCTCTGGCTCACGGCGAGCGGGCTCTGGAGCGAGCTCCTCTCGCGCCTTCCCCCTCCGCTCGGGGGGCTCGCCCTCCTCGGAGTGCTGACGCCGTTCCTCCTCGGCTGGCTCCTCTCCGAGCGAGAGGTCTGGCGGGCCGAGATCCGGAGGAGCGGCGAGTCGCTCTCTCCCCTGGGCGTCACCCTCACCTGCGCGCGCCCGGCCCTCCTCCTCCTCGCGGTCTTCGTCGCGGCGGAGACCGCCTCCGACCTCGTGTGGCTCCGCCCCGACCTCCGCGAGATGTGGCAGACCGATCCGGGGGTCAGTGCCCTCGGCTCCCTCCTGCTGCTGCTCCTCCTGCTGCTGATCACGCCTCGCATCCTCGGCTGGATCCACCCACGGGAGTCGCTGCCGGAGGGAACCCTTCGAGAGCGGTTTCGCGAGACCGCGCGCGCGGCGGGCACCGGGCTCGGGCGCGTTGAGGTCTGGAACACCCACCCGCTCCTGACCCTGAACGCCTGCGTGACCGGGCTGCTCCCCGGTCAGCGCCGGGTGTACTTCACCCGGGGGCTGATCGAGCGCCTCGACGAGGAGCAGCTCGCCGCCGTCTTCGCGCATGAGCTCGGCCACTCCCGCCTGCACCACTTCTGGTTTCACACCGGACTGATCCTGGGGCTCGGCGGAATCGCCGCGGGGGCGGCGACCCTCCTCGGCACAGGGGGCGGCGGAGGCACCGGAGAGGATGGTCCGGTCGAGCTGGCGATCATCGGCGGGACGATCCTGTTCCTCGCGTTCTTCTACGGGCACCTCTCCCGTCACTTCGAGAACCAGGCGGACCTCTTCAGCGCGGACACGCTCGGCTCGCCGAACGGCATCACCTCGGCGCTCCACCAGCTCGCCACCCTCTCCGGGGCCGACCTCAGGAGGGGGGGGTGGCGACACCCGTCGATCCTCGCCCGAATCGACAGGGTGCTCTCCTGCACCTTCGATCCACGAGCCCGACGCCGCTTCGAGGGGCGGACCCGGCGGCTGCAGCTCCTCTGCCTCCTCATTCTCCTGGTCGGCGCCCTCGGCGGGCTCTCCTCCCTCCGGGCGAGGCTCGAGGAGCCGGAGTGGAGGCGGGGAGTCA
>JAFMMO010000045.1 GCA_017859655.1 Pseudomonadota bacterium
GGGGACTCGGTCCGGCCCAGCTTGCGGACCGTGACGTAGGCCGCGGCCGCGAAGAACGCCCCGGCGAGCGCCGTCAGCACTCCGTCGAGGGGCAGGGCCTCCCCCGCGCCTCCCGCTCCGACGAGGAGCGGGGGCTGGGCGACGAGCAGCACCCCGGCCACGGCGCAGGCGAGGGCCAGTCCGTGGCGACGGCGCAGCCCCTCCCCGAGGACGAGCGCCGCGAGCACCGTGGTCCAGATCGGGTTCGTGTAGTGGAGGACCGTCACCTCGGCCAGGTCGAGTCGGGTGATCGCACGGAAGAAGCAGACGAGCCCCATGAGGCCGAAGAGCCCGCGCAGCACGAGGAGCCCGGGGCGGTTCCCCCGCCAGGAGATCCCCGCCCGGCGCAGGAAGTGGATGCTCAGGACGAGGCTCACCACCGACCGGACCAGCACGATCTCCACCGCGGGGATCCGCTCCCCCGCGAGCTTGACGAGGAGGCTCATCGCGCTGAAGAAGAGGGCGCTCGCCAGCATGTCCCGCACACCGGAGGGGGAGGGAGCGGCGTCCTCCGGCCCGCTCACCGGACGCGCCGGGAGCGGTTGCGGATGAAGTCGACGAAGACCTTCTGCTCGAGGTCGCGCAGGCTCGAGAAGTAGGCGCGGCCGCGGTTCGTCTCCGTCATCGTCTTCACGAAGTCGACGAGGAGCGGTTCGCGGGCGAGCATGAAGGTGGTGATCGGGATCTTGTACCGGCGGCACTCCGCCGCCTCGTTCAGGGTCCGTCGGACGATCTTCTCGTCGAGCCCGAAGGGGTTGAGGTACAGCTCCCCCCGCTCCATCAGCGCGGTCGGCTTCCCGTCGGTGATCATGAAGATCTGTCGGTTCGAGTGCTTCTTCCGCATGAGGATGTGGCGGGCGAGGCGCAGGCCGGCGTGGGTGTTCGTGTGGTAGGGCCCGACCCCCGCGTAGGGGAGCTCCCGCAGGGGGACCTCCCGGGCGTCGTCCCCGAAGAGGACGAGGTGGAGGGAGTCCTTCGGATACCGGGTGCGGATCAGCTCGACGAGGGCGAGGGCGACCCGCTTCGCCGGGGTGATCCGATCCTCCCCGTAGAGGATCATGCTGTGGCTGATGTCGAGCATCAGCACCGTCGCCGCGCTGACGAACCTCTCCCGCTCGCGGACCTCGAGGTCCTCCTCGTGGAGCGAGAGGCGATCCCCTCCGCCGGGTAGCCCGGCGCGCCGCATCGAGTTCTGGAGGCTGCGCGCGTAGTCGATGTCGTGGATCTCGTCTCCGAAGGCGTAGGGGCGGGTCTCGGCGAGGGGCTCGCCGCTCTCGCCGGCCTGCGGGATGTCGTGATCTCCGCCTGGCGCGTTCTGCAGGTTGCCGAAGATCTGATCGAGGGAGTCGGCGCGGATGAAGCGCTCCCCCCGGGGGGTCAGGTCCTGGCTCCCCCGGGGACCGCTGACGAGGCGGTCCCGCTCGAGGTCGCGCCGGAACTCGTCCATGCCGTAGCCGTCCCGGAAGAGGCCGTGCCTCTCGCCGAGGTACTCGAGCTGCTCGAGGGCGCTCTCGACATCCCCGTCCTCCTGGATGAGGAGCCACGAGAAGATCCGCCGCAGCGTCTGCTGCAGGTCGAGGAAGCGCTCCTGGCCGTCGAGCCAGTCGAGGTAGCGGACCCGGCTCACCGGCCGACCCTCCGCCCGGTTCCCCTCACCGCATCCCCTTCATCAGCAGGCCCATCATGTCGGTGTAGGCGGCGCCGCGCTGGACATCCTCCTTGGCGACCATCGAGTGCTGATGCAGCCCCTCGAGGACGAGCTCCATCGCCGCCCCCGGCGCGACC
This sequence comes from Pseudomonadota bacterium, assembly GCA_017859655.1. Taxonomy (GTDB): domain Bacteria; phylum Planctomycetota; class UBA8108; order UBA1146; family UBA1146; genus JAFMMO01. Next base: position 1,825 of record JAFMMO010000045.1, read on the forward strand.
GCGAACGCCTCGGGGAGGAACTCGCGGGCGACCTTGTCGAGGCCGGGCACCGCGCTGAGGGTGGCGAGGTAGTCCTCGTCCGACTGGGAGTCGGAGAGCTCGACGCGGTGACCGCCGTTGAAGTGGTCGAGGATCGGGCGGTAGCGGTCCGCCTTCACCTTCCCCTCGGCGTCGCTCGCGCCCTCCTCGACGACATCGGGGAAGTGGGCGTCGAACACCTTCTGGCACGCCTGCCCGATGAGGTGTCGGGCGACCTGCACCGCGCCCTCCTGCTCCCCCTCGTAGACGAGCTCGATCTTGCCGAGGATCGCGGTCGAGAGCTGGTCGAGGTCGACGAGGCGCGGCACGGGATCCGCGCCCTCCGAGAGCAGCGCCCGGCGCTCCACCTGGCTGACGAGGATCTCCCGCGCCGCGATCGCCAGCCGGGCGGAGACCCCCGAGCTCTGATCGACATACTCGGAGACCCGCCCCTCGAAGGCGATCGACTCGACGATGTCCGCGACGAAGGGGGGGATGATCACCGCCGGGGCGTCCTCGCCCCGATCGGACCAGGCCTCCTGCTCGGTGATCGCGTGGGCGCTCGCCAGATCCTCCGGGTAGTGGGTGAGGATCTGCGATGCGATGCGGTCCTTGAGCGGCGTGATGATGCTCCCCCGGTTGGTGTAGTCCTCGGGGTTCGCGGTGAAGACGAACAGGAGGTCGAGGGGGATCCGCAGCGGGAAGCCGCGCACCTGGATGTCCTGCTCCTCGAGGATGTTGAGGAGGCCGACCTGGATCCGGGGCGCGAGGTCGGGGAGCTCGTTGATGACGAAGACCCCGCGGTTCGTGCGCGGGACGATCCCGTAGTGGATCACCTCCTCGTTCGAGAGGTCGAGTCCCTCGTTCGCGGCCTTCAGCGGGTCGATGTCCCCGATGAGGTCCGCCATGTTCACATCGGGGGTGGCGAGCTTCTCCCCGTAGCGCAGCTCCCGGGGGAGCCACTCGATCTCCAGCGCGTCCCCCTGCTCGGCGACGACCCGCTGCGCGAAGGCCCCCTGGGGAGCGAGCGGGTGGGAGCGGAGCGGATCGCCGGGGATGACCGGGGTCTCCGCATCGAGGAGGGCCTGGATCCCGCGGGCGAGACGCGTCTTCGCCTGCCCCCGCAGCCCGAGGAGGAGGATGTCGTGCCGCGAGAGGATCGCGTTCACCACCTGCGGGACGACCGTCTCCTCGTACCCGATGATGCCGGGGAAGAGGGACTCTCCCCGGCGGAGGGCGGAGATCAGGTTCTCGCGGAGCTCGTCGCGGACGCCGCGGGAGCGGATGCCGCTCTCCCGCAGGGCGCCGAGGGTGCTCGGGTTTTCGGCCATCGGTTCACACTCTCCTCTGCCGGCGCGGGACCGGGGGTGGGGTCGGGGTCAGGGCGGCGCCCGGGGACGGGCGGAGCCGCATGATACGAGGTGGAGGGGTGGGGACCACCGCCCCTTCCCGGCTTCGACCGGAGCGGAGGCGTGGATGCGGCGCCCCGTCTTTTCCCCCTGCGGCGGCCCCCCGCTCTCGGATCCGGTCGACCTGACGAGGGTCGGGGTCGATGATCCCGAAGATCGTCCACTCGGGAGGAGCCCCATGTCCGGAGACCATGAGAACACCGCTGCCCCTCCCCTCGCGGGGGTCCGGGTCCTCGAGCTCGGTCAACTCATCGCCGGGCCGACCTGCGGGGCTCTCCTCGCCTCCTTCGGCGCGGATGTCGTCAAGGTCGAGCCGCCGACCGGCGATCCCCTCCGTCGCTGGCGGTCGGTGGGGGAGGGAGACTCCCCCTGGTGGCGGAGCCTCTCCCGCGGGAAGCGCCTCGTCACCCATGACCTCCGCGCTCCGGAGGGGGTCGCCGCCGTGCGCCAGCTCGCCCTCGCGGCGGATCTCCTCATCGAGAACTTCCGGCCGGGGACCCTGGAGCGCCTCGGCCTCGATCCCGCCGACCTGCGCCGGGAGAAGCCGGAGCTCATCGTCGTGCGCGTCTCCGGCTACGGTCAGGATGGGCCCTACCGGGAGCGCCCCGGCTTCGCTTCGGTCTGCGAGGCGTTCGGCGGTCTCCGCCATGTCACCGGTCAACCGGGGGAGATCCCCGTGCGCCAGAACCTCAGCGTCGGCGACACCATCGCCGGCTGGCAGGCCGCCATCGGGGCCCTCCTCGCCCTGCGCGCGCGCGATCGCGACGGGCTCGGCCAGACGGTCGATGCCTCGATCTTCGAGTCGGTCTTCGGGCTGATGGAGGCGGCGCTCCCCGAGTACGACAGCGGGGGCGGGGTCCGGGGCCCATCCGGGACGACCCTCACCGGGATCGCGGGGACGAATGTCTACCGCTGCGCGGATGGCGCCCTCGTCGCCATCGGCGCGAACGGGGACTCGATCTTCCGCCGGCTGATGGTCTGCATCGGCCGCGAGGACATCGCCGAGGATCCCTCCGTCGCCACGAATGACGATCGACTCCCCCGAGCGGAGGAGTTCGACGCGGCGATCGGTGCCTGGTGCGCCCGGCGCCCGGCGGCGGAGGTCCTCACCGATCTCGTGGCTGCCGCCGTCCCCGCCTCGAAGGTGAACACGGTCGAGGACCTCGCCGCCGATCCCCACGCCCGCGCCCGGGGGCTCTTCGAGGAGCACGAGGTCGACGGACGCGCGATCCGCTTCCCCGCGCCCCGACCCCGTCTGGACCGGACGCCGGCGCCGCGGCTTCCCCTCCCCGGAGAGATCGGTGACGATGCTCGAAGCGTGGATCAGGACTGGCTGGGGGCAGGACCCGCCTCCCCGGACCGCTGATCCGGGAAGGAGCCACCATGTCCAATGTCGAGAGGGATGCGCCCGAGAGCGCTGTGCCCGAGGATGCCTCGGGAGAGGAGCGCCGACGCGGGCCGCTGCGGCTGGTCCTCTTCCTCGGCTGCGGCCTCTTCTTCCTGCTCTTCGTCGTCCCCCTGCTGCTCCCCGCCATCATGGGCGCGAAGGACCAGGCGATGGAGAGCCGGGTCCGCTACGACTTCCGCACCATGGAGGCGATGCTCGAGGCCTGTCGAGAGATGACCGGTGAGCTCCCGGCGGACTGGGCCGACCTCGAGCGGCAGTTCCCGGAGTTCCGCGTTCCCCGGGATCCCCACACCGATGCCCCCTATCTCTACCAGCGGACCGCCAGCGGCGGCCGGCTGGGAACTCTCGGGGCGGATGGGAAGGAAGGGGGAACCGGGCGGAACGCCGACATCTGGCAGGAGATCCCACCCCCCTGAGGGCGATCCCCGCCGACGGTCGAGGCGCCTCACGCCTCGGGGCGCACCCCGATCACGATGAACTGATGCGGCAGCGACTCGAGGGGGACATGGGTCGAGAAGCCCGCGTCCCGGAGCTCCTCCTCGATCCAGCTCGCCGGCAGGCGGTGCTCCTTCGGCGGACCCTGGGGAGACTCGAGGGTGTAGTCCACGATGATCACCTGACCTCCCGGGCGCAGTGCGCGCAGGAGCTTCGCTCCGTAGGCGATCCGCTCGGCGATGTGGTGCCAGGTGTTCACGATGAGGATTCGATCGACCCCGCCCTCGGGGAGGAGGGGGTCGCCCGGCGGCGTCATCTTCGCCTCGGCGGTGGAGAGCCCCGCCGCCGCGAACCGCCGCTGCATGTGCTCGATGAGCTCGGGCTCGATGTCGGTGGCGATCACCCGACCGCGCGGTCCGACCGCGGCGCAGAGGTGCGGCACGAAGTAGCCGGTCCCCGCCCCGATGTCGACGACCACCATCCCCCGCCCGATCGCGCCGATGGAGATCACCTCGTTCGGGCGCTGCCAGCGGTCCCGCCCGGGGTCGTCGAAGACGCGCGCCCAGCGCTCCGCGTCGCTGAAGTCGTGGACATGGTGGGAGTGATGCCCCGTCCGGTGGTTGGCATCGGGGCCGCGGCAGCCGCCGGTCACGGGCAGCAGGAGCGCGAGCCCGAGCAGGGCCGCGGCGGCGGGCCGACCGTCTGGCCTCCGGCATCCGCTCATGGCGCGCCCCCCTTCCCCGGATCGATCTCCTCCCGATCGAGCGGCGCTCCGCACTCCTCCTCCGGGACCACGCGCACCGTGATCGAGTCTCCGATCGTCAGGCTCCTCGCCAGCCAGCGCCAGTGCTCGTGGAGGCCGTCCGGGCGGATGACGAGGCCGGCGACGGAGAGATCCGCACCCCCCCGCTCGTGGACCGCGGTCAGCATCGAGGAGAGCACCGCGAGCTCCGGCGCACCGCAGCGCACGGGCTCCTCCCCGTTCACCGACACCTCGTAGGCGATGCGGGGCTCCGCGGGCTTGCTCTCCCCCGGCGCGCCTTCGCTCATGACTGCTCCTGCACGCGTGCGGTCTCCTCGCCCGCCTGCCCCGCGCGGGCCAGCTGCGCCTCCAGCGCGACGACGCGCGCGTTGAGGTCGAGCTGGAACCGGAACATCCAGACGAGGGCGGCGCTCAGGGCGAAGGCGAAGATGACGGAGAGGGACTCGCCGCCGATCGTCATCATGGCGGGGCCGAAGGTGATGCAGGCGGGCATGAACGGGATGAACCAGCGCATGGGGCAGGGCCTTTCCGGTCGGAGGAGGCGCGAGTCGCGTCCGCAGTATGGGCGAGGGGGCGTGGGGCGACAATCACTCCGGTGAGCGCGGCTCAGCGGTCGTCGGCGGAGGTGCGCGCGACGACGACGAGCTGCTTCGTGCAGCGCGGGAACCGGGCGCCGAAGCGGAGGTTGGCGCGGTAGTACCACGCGTGGTTCTCGAGGAAGCCGATCGGCCCCCCGGTCACCACCCCGATCCCCTGCCAGCGCACCGCCTCCGCGTCGATCGCGCCGAGGAGCCGGCGCATTCGGGGCAGATCGAAGAACTGGATCTGGGGGAGGTAGCTGAAGCGGCTCGTCCCCCGCTCCCGTTGGCGTCGCACATGCGCCGGGTGGACGCGCTCCTGCACCCACCGCACCGGTCCCGGGCTGTGGGGGACCGCGAGGAGCAGGGTTCCCCCCGGGCGCAGCACCCGGGCGAACTCCGCGAGGGCGCGGGTCGGGTCCTCGAGGTGCTGGAGCACCCAGCAGCAGACCACCGCATCGAAGGCGTGATCCGCGTAGGGGAGCGCCTCGAGGCGGCCGCGGACTCGCCGGATCGCGGGGACCCTCTCCTGGAGCCGCAGGCGGAAGTCGAGGAGATCGATCCCGTGCCAGTCCACCTCCACCTCGTCGTGATGGTGGTGGCAGTAGCGCTCCAGGCGACACCGCCCGATGCCGGCATCGAGGACGCGCGGCGGACGGCCGAGGCGCTCCGCGAGGGCGACCACCTCCTCCGCGATCACGGGGAACTTCGCCCGGGAGAGGAGGTGGGTGCGGTTGCTTCCGAACACTTCGAAGGCGAGCTTGTCGCGGACCTTGCGGAAGATCATCGCGCTACCGCCCCGCCCCCCCGGTGCGCTCCTTCGTTCCGCGCTCGGGGCCATCCCCCTCCACCCGGCGGCCGCCGAGGTGGACGCGGACCGCATCGAGGAGCTCGGGGTTCGGCAGGTAGGCCGGCGGGTACGCGAGGAAGGAGGCGTGATCCGCGAGGATCTCGTCGGGGTGGATGATGTACGCGGAGTTCCGTCCGACCTGCTCGGAGAAGCCCCGCGTGGTGTGCGGAGCCCAGCGGATCGGACGCCCCTCGGCGGTGGTGCGCAGGCGGGGCGGGCTCTCCTCGGTGAGCGGATAGAGATGGAAGGCGAGGACCGGGATCACCCCCATGGTGCCGGGGCGGAACTCGGGGGCCTTCGAGGTGAGGAGGAGGATCGCCCGGCACTCCCGACCGTCCGGGTCGGTCACGGTGATCGCGTGCTCCCACCCCGGTCCGTCCGGGTTGCTCAGGCGGATCCGCTCGATCTCCGGGTGGAGCGTGACCGGCTCGATCCTCTCGAAGCCGAAGCGCGCGTAGAGGGCGTCCCGCGCCTCGGGATGGCGTCGCGACCAGACATGGAAGGACTCGTGGACGAGCAGCTTGCCGAGCTCCTCCAGCCGGCGGACGACGAGGCGCTCGAACGGCCCCTGCCCCTGGGAGATCATGCTCGCCACGAGGGTCTCCGGGAGGACGATGCAGTCGCCGCGGGTGTAGGGGACGCTGAGCTCATCGCGGCCGGTCGTCCGGAGGAAGCGCCACCGTCTCGGGAGAAGCTCGGGACAGCTCTCCCGCATCGCCGCGGCGATCTCCGGGAGGGCGAGGGCGAGCTTCTCCCGCTCGACCCCCTTCCACTCCGTCACCTGGGCGCGGAGGAACTCACGGAAGCGCTCGAGCGCCTCCTCACGAGGGAGGTCGCTGATGTCCTGGTCGAGGCGCAGCGAGATCTCGAGGGGAGTGAGGTGGGAGAAGAAGGGGTCGGTCTCATCGACGATCGCCGCCCGCCCCTCCTCGATCGTCAGCAGCTCGACCGCGACGGCGGGGTGCTTCCCCGCTGCGGGGATGATGAGGTCGGGCGCGCGATCCCCTCCCTCGCAGCCGGGCCGGGGACCGGCGAGGAGTCCGCCGACGAGGACACACGCGAGCAGGAGGCGGGCGAGAGGGGAGCGGGGCATCAGATCTCCCATCGGAGGCGCGCTTCGGATCGGCGTCCCGGCACACCCGGCGGGGGCGCTCGCCGCAGCGTCGACGCCCCCGCATCCCATGGCGGGCGGGGTGGGGATGCAAGGGGTTCGCGGGGTCTCAGGCGGTGCGGTGGGCGGGGAGGGTCAGGGTGAAGGAGGTGCCGCCATCCGCCGGCAGGTCATCGAGGACCAGGTCTCCGCCGAGGTCGCGGGCGAGGGCGCGGGCGATGGAGAGCCCGAGCCCCGCGCCGGGGATCGTCCCGGACTCGTGGCCGGCTCGGTCGAACGGCTCGAAGATGCGACGGCCGCACTCCGGATCGACGCCGGGTCCGTGGTCGCGCAGCCGCAGGGCGAGGCGCCCCTCGCCGCGGGTGACGGTGAGCTCGACCCGGGCGGGGTCGCTCCCCGCCGCGTACTTCGACGCGTTCTCGATCAGGTTGCCGAGGATCTGCTCGACCGCGTCGGCATCGGTGACGATCGACTCCTCCCGCAGGAGCGGCTCGATCGACACCGCGAGGGAGAGCCCCGCCGCGGCGAGGGGGCGCTCGGCGCGCGGACCGACGCGATCGACGAGGGCGCCGACCGCGATCGGCGCGTGCCGCCGCTCGTCCCGCCCCTCCTCCAGCCGCGAGTAGGAGAGGACGCTCTCGACGAGACCGCTGAGCCGCTTCGACTCGCTGCAGAGGGTCTCGAGGTACTCCCGGCGCTGCGACTCGTCGGGGACCATCCCGTCGGCGAGCATCTCTGAATAGAGCTGGAAGGTCGTCAGCGGCGTGCGCAGCTCGTGGGTGACCGCCGAGGCGAAGCGGCTCCGCCGCTCCCCGAAGGCGATGCTCGACCGCAGGGATGCGAAGGCGACCGCGATCGCGCCGAGCACCGCCAGCCAGGTGAGGCCGAGGGCGAGGCGGGCCGGGGTCGCGCCGGTGGCCGGGGCGAGGTCGATCTCGGGGGTGATGATGCCGAGGGGCAGCGAGGCGAGGGAGCAGCCGACCCAGCGCAGCTCCCGCACCGCCTCTCCCACCAGCGGCTCGAAGCGGAGCCCGGGGAGGAGCGGCTCGGCGAGGAGGAGGAGCTCCTGCTGGAGCACCGGCCAGTCGACCGTGAACCCCTGGACCCGCAGCGCCCCCTCGCGGAAGACCTGCCGCAGGAACGCGAGCTGCGTCGACCCCTCGACGCTGCTCCAGTGGGGGAGGAGCAGCCCGGTGTCGTCCACGGTCGGGTTCACCGCCGCGAGGCTGAAGTTCATGTCCTCGATGTCGATGTTCGCGCCGCGCTGGCTGCGCGAGTTCATGCTGACCATGTTGCGGCGCGACTGGGAGAGGGCGTCGATCTTCTGCGGATTCCCGTAGCCGTTCTCCACGTAGCCGATCGGCGAGGGGGTCTTCGCCTCGGGCTCCTCGGCCGCCCTCTCGGTGATCACCGCGTCGAAGCCCTCGTCCGGCTCGAGCGCGATCTGGTTCGTCGCGCCGAGGGTCGTGCAGGAGAGCATCTGGGCGTCGTTGTAGACCTCCTGCAGGTCGTTCCCCGCCACCCACGAGCGCGACTGCGCGACCTTCTCCGGCTCCGGCGAGTTGTCGCAGAAGTCGGGGACCGTCTCGACGAGGGTCGGCTCGCCGACGGGGTTCGACTCGAAGCGGCAGAGGAAGAGGGGACGGTCCTCGGAGGCGAGGGGGGAGGGGAACTCCTGTCCCTCGAGGGGGGAGAACCACGCCTCGCCCGCGCCCCGGTCCGCCTCGTCCGCGAGGATCCGAGAGAGGAAGCCATCGATCGTCCAGAGGGTGTCCCGCAGCCGCTCGCGCTGCTCGGAGACCGCCGCTGCGTGGCGGTTGTCCGCCTCGAGCGTCAGGGTCACCCGGGAGATCTGCACCAGTCCCCCGACGAGGATGAGCGCGAAGAGGGAGAAGCCGAGCCACCAGCGGCGGGCGCGGCGGTCGGAGGAGCGGGTCGGGTTCCGGCTCATGGGGTCACCTCCGCCTGGCGGGAGAGCATGTAGCCCTTCCCCCGCACGGTCGTCACGAAGCTCGGCGCGTTCGGGTCGTCCCCCAGCTTCTCACGGAGCCGCGCGATGTGCATGTCGATCGTGCGCGTGGTGACCCCCCGGGGATCGAGCCCCCAGACCCGCTGGAGGAGCTCGTCACGGGAGATCGCCCGGTCCGGGTGGACGGCGAGGTAGGTGATCAGCTCCGCCTCCTTCTCGGAGAGCGGGACGGCGGTCTCGTCGGCGAGGCGCGCCTCCCGGCGCTCGAGGTCGACCTTGATCCCGTCGCTGACGACCCCGCGGATCGCGGCGGGCCGCTGGGGGGCACGCCGGAGGACCGCCTCGACCCGGGCGAGGAGCTCCCGGGCGCTGAACGGCTTCACCACGTAGTCGTCCGCCCCGCCGCGCAGCCCCTCGACCCGGTCGTCCTCCGCCCCGCGGGCGGTGATGAGGATCACGGGGAGGGGGGAGCGCTCGCGGCGCAGGGCCCGCAGCACCTCGAAGCCGTCGATGCCGGGCAGCATCACGTCGAGCAGCAACAGGTCGAAGCCGCCCCCGAGCGCACGCTCGAGGCCGGCTTCGCCATCGCCGCACTCGACCACCTCGTACTTCGAGTAGGTCAGGGCATCGACGATGCCGCGACGGATCGCGGCGTCGTCCTCAACGACCAGAATCGAGGGAGCTGACGACACTCTCGGCTTCCGTTCCGTTCGGGGCGGCCTCGACGGTGATCCGCACCGGGGTGGGGGCCGGATCGCCCGGGAAGCGGAAGCCCTTGAGGCGCGCCCGCTCCCGCAGCGCCGTCCGCACCGCGGTGTCGAAGGCATTCTCGGCGGTGAGGCTGTTCTTCGCCATCTCGGCCTCGATGAACTTCCCGCGCTCGGTCGAGAGCGCCTGGATCTTCGCCTGGATCGCGGTGCGACGCCCCTGGCACTCGTTCACGCGGGCGATGACCTGCTCGATCGTCAGCGTCCGCATCGCCTCGGGCAGGTCGGTGATCACGATCTTCGTCACCTCGATCTGCTTGTCGCGGACCATGTCGACCAGGTCCCACGAGCAGAAGTAGTTGGAGGTCGCCTTGCAGAGCGTCCGCTCCGCCATCGCATCGCAGTTCAGCGCCTCGTTGTTGTCGTCCTGGACCCACTGGTTGCGCTGCCCCGCCGCGCCGCCGGCGCCGTAGGGGATGTAGGTCTCGTTCAGCTCCGCCGAGAGCTTCGCGAGGGGGTCGTCGAAGGGGGTGGGGATGACGAGGGTCCCGTTGTTCTGGTCGATCGTCGCGAAGTGGCCGTCGGCGAGCATCGCGATCTCGCGCCAGCCGGGGGCGAGGGCGTCCTCGGGGCTGCCGCAGTAGATCGAGCTCACCGAGATGTCGCGGGCGAGGAGCTTCGCGGCGGCATCCCGGTAGGGGACCATCCCATCCTGATCGGCGGTCTCGTTCCCCGCCACGAAGCAGAGGCGCAGGGTCCCGGGGGCGGCGTCCCACGCGAGCTGCTCATCCGCGGCCTTCAGGACGCGGCCGACGAGCTCGGTGCCGCCGTTCGTGACGAAGCTGAAGAGCATCCCGGAGACCGCATCGAGGTCGGTGGTGAAGTCGAGGTGGCGGGCCACCCAGCCGGACTCCGGGTTGTGGCCATCGTTCCCGTAGGTGAGGAGCGCGACCTCGAGGCGCGGCGTCGGCTCGGCGACGGCGAGCTCGTTCGTGATCGCCCAGAGCTTCTGGCGGGCGGAGTTGATCAGCCCCTCCATGCTCCCGGAGGTGTCGAGGCAGATCGCGAACTGCACGAGGGGGCGGGTGTCGATCGCGTCGCCGGGAGCATCCTGGGGTGGCGGGGTCGCCGCCTCCGCCTGGCGCATCTCGACGAGGGCGCGGACCGCGGCCGGGGTGAGGTAGCCGCCGCAGAGCGCGGGGAGCGGACCCGGAATCAGGACGGCGATGAGCAGGGGGAGGAAGATCACGGGGCGCATGGGGCCTCTTTCCACGGGTCGGTTCCGTTCGGGTCCGGAGTTCGGGGGACGCACCGGAGTCTCCCGGTCCTCAGGACCGCGGTTCTCCCGGTGTCGTCGATGAAAGAGTACCGCCCCCCGGAGGGGACTCCGGTCACGGTCAGGTAACGTCGGCTCCCGGGCGATTCTCGGGTATCCTGAGCGTCTCCGGTGGAACTCACCGGATCGCGCTGCACCGCTCCGCTCCCCCCGACTCCCGAATCGAGGCCGCGTGTCCCCCCTCCCGTCCCCGCCCCCGGTCCCCGATCCGGAGATCGCCGCGCGCATCGAGGCGGGGCGCGCCACCGTGGCGGTGGTCGGGCTCGGCTATGTCGGGCTGCCGGTCGCGGCGGCGTTCGTCGGAGCGGGGCTCCCGGTCATCGGCTTCGACATCGACCCCGCGAAGATCGCCGCCCTCGACGGGGGGGAGAAGTACCTCCCCCATGTCCCCGACGACGAGTGGCGACTCCTCACCGACTCGTCGCGCTTCCGGGCGAGCGACGATCCGGAGGTCTTCGCCTCCGCCGATGCGGTGCTCATCTGCGTCCCGACCCCCCTGCGCGCCGGAGCGGATGAGCGGAACCCCCGCGAGCCGGACCTCGGCTTCGTCGCGGCGAGCGCCCGGGCGATCGCCGCGCACCTCCGACCCGGGGCGCTTGTCGTCCTCGAGTCGACGACCTACCCCGGCACCACCCGCACCCTCCTCGGACCCCTCTTCGAGGAGGCGGGGCTCGCGCCCGGGCGCGGGGTTCACCTCGCCTACAGCCCGGAGCGGACCGACCCCGGGCGCACCGACCTCCCCACGGTGGAGATCCCGAAGCTGGTGGGCGGGCTCGATGAGACGAGCCGCGACCTCGCCGCGGCGCTCTACCGGCACGCCTTCACCACCGTCCACCCCGTGCGCTCCGCCGAGATCGCCGAGTCGGCGAAGCTCCTCGAGAATGTCTACCGCGCGGTGAACATCGCCCTCGTCAACGAGATGAAGCTGATCCTCGAGCGGATGGGGATCGATGTCTGGGAGGTGATCGAGGCGGCGGCGACGAAGCCCTACGGCTTCGAGGCGTTCCGCCCCGGTCCGGGGCTGGGGGGGCACTGCATCCCCATCGACCCCTTCTATCTCACCTGGGCCGCGGAGCGGGTCGGCTTCCCCACCCGCTTCATCGAGCTTGCCGGGGAGATCAACACCGCCATGCCGGAGCATGTGGTCGGGAAGCTCGGGGCGGCGCTGACCGACGGCGGGCGCGAGCTCGCCGGGGCGCGGGTCCTCATCCTCGGCGTCGCCTACAAGCGCGATGTGGGAGACACCCGGGAGACCCCGGCCGCGGAGATCATCGAGCGGCTCCGGGCGCGCGGGGCGGAGGTCGCGTACCACGACCCGTGGATCCCACGCTTCCCCAGCATGCGTCGGCACTCCATCGAGCTCGACTCGGCCCCCCTCACCGATGATCTCCTCGCCGCGAGCGACGCGACGATCATCGTGACCGATCACGCCGCCATCGACTGGGAGATGGTCGCCCGCCACGCCCCGCTCATCGTCGACACCCGCAACGCGATGGCGGGGCGGGAGGTGCGGGGACGGGTGGTGAAGGCCTAGGCCCGCGCCCTCACTCCGCCTCGGCGGAGGCGCTCTTCGCCTCGAGCTCGTCCCAGGTCTTCTCCAGGGTGGCGCGCAGGCTCATCCGCTCGTTGAAGGAGACGAAGGGCTCGAACCCCTCGGGGGTCTTCGCCGCGATCTCCTCCCGGGAGAGCTTCGCAGCCCGCCCCGCCTCGACGGTGTCGATCGCCCGGCGGAAGTAGTCCCGCATCAGCGCGATGTCGTTCCGGCGCCCGACGACCCCGTGGGCCGGCTGGCCATGCCCGAAGATGAAGGCCGCGTCGTCGTCGAAGTCATCGTGGATCGCCTGCAGGACGGCGGGCCAACCGATGATCGAGCCGCCGCCGGCGGGGTCGATGAAGGGGTGCGCCCGGTTGAAGACGAGGTCGCCGAGGTGGGCGACATTGGCCTTCTCGAAGCGCACGACGATGTCCCCGCCGGTGTGGGCGGGGCCGTAGTGCTTCGCGTGGAGGGTCTCCGCGCCGAGGTCCTGCTTCCAGGTGGTCTCGAAGGTGGTGTCGGCGTAGACCTGACCCGCCTCGCTCCCCCGGCTCGTCGCCTGCGCCTTCTGCAGGGCGGGGACCTTCGCGTGGGCGACGATCCGCCCGACCCCCTTCCCGTCCCGGTCGCTCCTGAAGATCGCGTTCCCCCCGGTGTGGTCTCCGTGGTGGTGGGTGTTCACGAGGAGGGAGAGCCCCTTCTCGCTCCGGGAGAGGAGCCCCTTGCGGCAGGGCTCGGCGGTGCGCGGGAACTGGCTGTCGATGATGACCGCCCCGTCCGGGCCGATGAACCACCCGATCGTTCCCCCCTGCCCGCTGAAGATCCCCACTCCGCCGCGCAGGTCGCTGAAGTTCGACGGCGCCGGCTGGGCCACGCTCCGGGCGAGCAGCCCGCGGGGATCGGTCGCCAGCAGCGCGGCGGCGGCGGCGGAGGCGGTCAGGAAGGAGCGTCGGTCGAGGGAGGGGGGTCGCGTTGCCATCGGGGGCCTTTCCGGATGGGTCCTTGGAGAGGCGGAAGGGTAGCCGAGGGGGGCGCGGGAGGGAATGCAGGCGGGGGTCGCGCCGCGCGCGCTCCCTCAGAAGCTGAGGCCGAAGTCCACGCTCAGGTTCGCGCCCTCGTCGGAGAAGCCGACATCGATGCGCAGGAGGGCGAGGCGCTCGAAGGTCATGCGCAGCCCGACGCCGACATTCGAGTGCAGCTCCGCGCCCGGGAGGTCGCCGAGGCGGCTCGCCACCGTCCCCGCCTCGCCGAAGAGGGCGAGGCCGAAGCGCTCCACCCGGCTCCCCGCCACCACCTCGAAGCCGCGGGGCAGCACCCAGAAGCGGTACTCCCCGACGAGGTGCAGGGCGGAGTTGTCGGTGAACCGGTCGGGGGCGTACCCCCGCAGGGTGTGGCTTCCGCCGAGGGTCGGCCGCGACCAGAAGGGGAGGTCGCCGGAGGTGTCGTCGAGGCGGAACCCCATCGCGAAGGTGTCGATCGGCGGATGCTCCTCTTCCGGGGAGCCGCCGTCGTGGAAGAGCGGAGGGACGGGGATGACCTGCGAGCCGCTGAGGGAGAGGTGCGCCCCCTCCATCTCGCGGTCCGCCCAGGGGCTCCACTCCACCTCGAGACCGAGGGTCCCGCCTCGGTAGGGGAGGTGCTGACCATCCCGCGTGTCGAAGCGGACCCCGGTGGTGAGCCAGATCGAGTCGATCGCCGCGGCGGCCTCGAAGAGCCCGGGGGCCACGGCGCCCGTGTCGGGGACCCCGACGACATGACCGCTCCCGAGGTTCCGTCGCTCGAAGGCGACCCCGTAGTTCACGACCCACTCGTCTCCCGGGTGCGGAATCGCGCGCTGCTCCCCGAGCCAGAAGCTCCACAGCTCCTCGGAGTAGCTGCTCTCATCCTCCAGGCGGCTCTCCGCCCCGAGCCCGTAGAAGCGACGGGTCAGGGTCCGCTGGTAGCCGCCGCTGAGCCCCGACCAGCTCCGCTCCTCCTGCAGGATCCCGCCCTCCTCGAGCTCCCGCTGATGATGGAAGCGTCGGAAGGTGAGCTGGTAGAGCTGCTGCCCCTCGGTGGTGTAGCTCAGCGCGGCCGAGCCGAGCATCTGTCGCCGGGAGTCGAAGAGGTCGATGTCGGTGAACTGGATCCCCCCGCCGGTGCCGACGTCCTCCTCGAAGGAGAGGATCGGCGTGATGAAGGTGGTCGAGAGGAAACGGTCGAAGATCCCCCCCTGCGGGATGAGCCCTTCGGGGATGTAGCGCCATCGCTCCGGGTGGTGAATGTCCGCCGGGATCTCTCCCCGGGGAATGCGGCCATCCGGCTCGATCCCGGAGGGGAGCGGGAAGGGGAGGGGGCCGCCGCCCCGGAGAGGGGTGGTCCGCCCCGAGTCGAAGTCTCCCAGATCGGTGAGCCACGAGAGCTCGGTGCGCGCGGCGCTCGGTCGCGGCGCGGCACGCTCCATCGAGAGGGGGAGGAAGAGGGAGAGGCGCGGCCAGGTCTCCTCCGCGACCTCACCCGAGGGAGCCGCCTCCTCGGAGGAGCGCTCACCCGTGGGAGGGTCCGTGGCCGAGGTCGGCGGTGCGAAGGAGAGGAGGCAGAGCACCGTGAGCAGGAGCGAGCCCCGGACCCGCCGAGCGGCGGACCTTCTCCTCGGGGCGGGCTGCGCTCTCGATGATGTCGATCTCCCCAGAGTCCCCACGGGCTTCCTTCCGGCGTCGAGCGATCGGCGGAGCGGACGAGGGGGGTGAGCGGCACGACCTCGGAACACTCCGTCTCCTCTTCTTCGGCTCTTTCACCCCCGAGCCCCGCTTCTTTCTCGGAACGAGGGGGGCGAGCCGGGGAGGGCAGTCCGGGGGGCAGGGCCGCCAAGGAGAGGGACGCGCCTCGGGGAGACGCCGCGGGAGATCGTGCGGTTCCCCGGGGGAAGCCGACGGAGCCCGGGACGAGGACGCGCTCAGCCGGGGGGGCCAGCAGGGGGGCCAGGGAGGGGGCCAGAGAGGGGGAAAGCACAGGGCCGGGAGGGCACAGCGGCCGGGGAGCGAGCCCCGCCGCTCACTCCGCGCTCATTCCCCGGTGGCGGTCTCCACGAAGCGCATCTCGATGAGCACCGCCCCGTGATCGGAGGGGAACTGCCGCTCCCGGACGGGGATCGCGTCATCCTCCCAGACAAGCGGATAGGTCACCGCCGCGACCGGCTCCAGCCGCCAGCGCGCGCGCCCGCTCTCGGGGTGGTGGAGATACAGCCGGTCGATCCGCTCGAACCCCTGCGCCTTCTCTCCCTGGGTGCGGAAGAGGGGGGACCAGGTGATCCCCGGCCGCTGCACCGGGTTCGGATGCACCGCGCGGAAGGTGTCCTCGAACCCCGCCGCCGCCATCGCGCGGCTCACCGGCAGGTCGAGGGGGCGCCGGCGCAGATAGACGCGGGCGGTGTCGAGGGTCCAGTCGAGGTGGGAGGGGGTGTTCCAGTCTCCGCCGATGAGCAGGGGCACCGCGCCGTCGGTGTGCCCGAGCGCCTCGACCCGGGCGAGGATCCTCTGCGCCTGCGGCAGCCGCTGGGAGCGCACGAACTCCGACTCGAGGAGGTCGGCATCGGAGATGTCGGGGGCGTCGCGCAGCGCGCGGGTGATGAAGTCGCGGTAGTCGATCCAGATCGTCCACGCGAGGAAGTCGCGCCCGGCGTCATCGACGAGCCGCGCCCCGACCCCGTGCCACGGCTCGTGGGTGAAGCGCTCGGCTATCTCGTAGCGGGTGAGGACGCAGAGGTGCGGGCTGTCCCCCTGCCACTGGCTACAGCCGAGCTGCTCCGCGAGCCACGCTCCGAGCAGCGGCCGGTCCCCGTCGATGTCGTAGCTCTCCTGCATCAGGACGAGGTCCGCCCCCGTCTCCCGGATCACCGCGAGCGCCTTCTCCGGCCCGTCGTCGACATCGTTCGAGCCGTGAAGCACGTTCCAGACGAGGACCTTCATCGTGTCCTCCTCCCCCCGCGCGGCGAGCCCGCTGCATCCCGCGAGGAGAGGCGCGAGCGCCAGGAGGAGCGCGAGCAGCGCGGAGCGGAGCAGCGAGGATCGCACGGCAGATCGGCAGGCGGAGATCATCCGGTGGCTCCCGTTTCGGTGGGGGGGGTGACGGTGCGCCCCGAGTCTAGGGGAGTTTCCCCCGCCGCGGCACCCTCTCTCCCCGCCCACCCTTGATCTCCCGCGTCCCCCCCTCGAAACTGCCCCTTCACCCCGAGCTCTCCACGATCCCTTCGCGGCGAGCCCCAGTACCCGAGGTGGTCCATGCTCCTTTTCCGATCGATCGCCTCGCTTCTCTGCCTTGTGGCCCTGGCGACGGTCGAGGCCACGGTCCCCGTCTCCGTCGACTTCCCCCCCGAGCAGCTCGAGTTCTTCGAGCGTCGCATCCGTCCGCTCCTCGCGGGGAACTGCTACTCCTGCCACTCCCACGGCGCGGAGGAGCTGAAGGGGGACCTCTACCTCGACAGCCGCGCCGCGCTCATCGAGTCCGGGGTGGTCGAGCCGGGCGACCCCGACGCCAGCATCCTCATCGAGGCGATCCGCTACGAGAACCCCGCCGCGGAGATGCCCCCGAAGGGGCGCCTCCCCGACGAGGCGATCTCCGACCTCGAGCGCTGGGTGACGATGGGCCTCCCCTGGCCCGAGGAGCGCGCCCCGGTCGAGGGGGGCTTCGACCTCGAGGCGCGTCGCGCCTCCCACTGGGCGTGGCATCCCCCCGACCCCACCGAGCCCCTCCCCGTCGTCGACGGGCTCCCCGCCGACGCGAACCCCATCGACCGCTTCATCGAGGCTCGCCTCGCCCGCGAGGGGCTCGTCCCCGCCCCCGAGGCGGACC
>JAFMMO010000046.1 GCA_017859655.1 Pseudomonadota bacterium
GAGCTGCGGCAGGCCGTCCTCCGCGGTCTCGATCGCCTGCCCGACCGCGGCGGCGCGGCGTCCCCACTCATCCGCCATCGCCCGCCCCCCGGCGTAGGCCTCAATGCAGCCGCGCAGGCCGCAGTGGCAGTCTCGCCCGCCGGCGGTGTGGACCGAGTGCCCGAGCTCCATGCCGCCGCCGTTCGCGCCGCGGATCAGGGTCCCCTCGAGGACGCAGCCCCCACCGATCCCGGTCCCGACCGTGGTCATCACCATCGTGTGCGCGCCCCGCCCGGCCCCGGCGGTGTACTCCCCCCACGCCGCGGCGTTCGCGTCGTTCTCGAGGATGACCGTGGCGAGCCCGGGCTCTTCGGGAAAGCGCTCGCGGAAGAAGCCCCCGACATCGGTCCCACACCAGCCGCCGAGGTTGGCGACCGGGTACCGGATCCGTCCCGTCGCCGGGTCGACCACCCCAGGCGTCCCCATGCCGAGACCCCCGAGGGTCCCGCCCCGCTCTCGGATCACCGCGAGCGCCCGGGTCGTCGCCTCCCCGAGCGCCTCGAGGATCGCCTCCCCGCCATGTCGGGCGTTGCTGGGCGCCCGACCATCGGAGAGGAGCACGCCGTCGGCGGTGCCGACGCCGAACTTCACCTCGGTCCCGCCGAGGTCGAGCCCGATGTACAGGCGCGGGTCTTCACCTGATGCAAGTCCGGACAAGGGTCTCCCGTCCCGGCCTCACCCGCTAGGATGACGCCGCTGGTCGAGGCCGGTCGATCGGGACCGGCCGGAGAGAGAGGGGGCCGACTTGAACGAGGCGTGGATCGGGCTGCTCGCCCTCGGGATCGGCCTGTTGCTCGCGCAGCGGTCCGACTGGGGCCCCGGAACCCACATCACCCTCGCCCGCGGCCTGCTGACGGAGGACCTCGATCGGATCCCCCGCGACGCCGCCCGACTGATCACCGCCCACGAGGACCACTTCCTCTACGGGAACATCGCGGCGGACATCATCTCCTACAAGAACTACGGGGGGATGAAGAACCACTGCCACAACTGGAACATCCGCGAGCGCCTGATGGAGCACACGGACACCGACACGGAGATGGCCTTCGTGTACGGCTACCTCTGCCATCTCGCCGCGGATGTGGTCGCGCATCAACACTTCGTGCCGTTCCACATCGTGCACGGCCTCCCCCCCCGGCTCATGGGGCACCTCTACTGGGAGGCCCGGGCGGACGGAGGGATCGGCACAGGCCTCTGGGAGCGGATCGACGCCCTGAGGCTCGACCGGGCCCTCCACGAGAGCGATCGGCTCATCCTCGAGGCGGTCCCCCGCCGGGCGTTCAGCCACCGCACGAACAAGCTGATCTTCAACCACGTGCTCCTCGCCCGCTCCCGGCGGTCGTGGCGGGCGATCATCGATCAGGCCACCGCGCGGCGCCCCGCCGGCGCCCTTCGGGAGGACTTCCTCGCCGCCTGCCACGCCCGCTGCCGCGAGCACCTCATCGCGGTCTTCCGCGAGGACACCCTGGCGCCCCTGCGGGAGCGGGACCCGAACGGCCACGAGGAGCTCGCCGCCTGCCAACGGCTGCGTCGGGACCTGCTGGCGGAGTACGGGACGCGCGCCCGCGCGATGGAGGCCTCGCGCCACGCGGCGGAGCGGGCCTACGGCCTCGGTCCTCCCTGACCGGCGGGACCGGTCCGCGAGGAGGACGCCGCGCCCGGGAGTCATCGGCCCTGAATGCGATGGAAGGCGGCGCAGGATGAGCGCCGACAACTTCGCTGACCTCGTCAGGCGCCTCGTCGAAGAGCTCGAGCGCAGCGACAAGGCCCCCGACATCGCGGAGCTGTGCCGGGGGCACGAGGGGCTGCGCGCCCCGGTGAACGCGCGGCTCGCCCGCATCGACATGGTTCGAGATCGGAGCGGGCTCGTCGGCGAGGCGGTCGCCCGCGTTGGATCGCGGGGCGGACCGCACCTCCTCGACGCACCGGAGCACCCATTCGGTGGCTCTGCGCTTGCCGCAAGAGGGACAGAGCTCCCGGGTCTCAGTCGTGGTTGCGCATCCGGAAGTGCAGGGCCGCAAACAGCACGACAAGAATGGCCGGGAAGAGTGCCATGGTCCCGAGGGTCGCTTGGCCGGCCACGAGCTCCAGCTCGCTGCCGGTCAGCCCTGAAGCGGCCGCAGCAGAGCGATCACTATCGATCCAGTCCCCAATGATGGGTTGGAAGATCGACGTCGAGAACATGCCGACGGCGCCGACGATCGACATCCCCAGCGCACCGCTCTTGGGAATGTAGTGGGCAATGAACCCGATCATGTTCGGCCAGAAGTAGGCAATGCCCAGGGCGTACACGATGGCGGCCACGTAGGCCATGCTTCCGGTGACCGTGCTGAACATGTAGACGCCGATGGTTCCAAGCACGGCGGACGCCAGCAAGACACCCGTGATGGACAGCTTGCCGACGGCTTCGCCTCCATAAAACCGGGCCACGGCCATCAGGCCGGTGACCAGCGCCAGGACCAGCATGGGCTGGGCACCGCTCTCGGCCAGAATCAGCCCGACCCACTGCTGAGGACCGAACTCTGAAATGGCGGTCAGTGCCATGCAGGCCATCATGAAGATGAACAGCGGCGAGAGCATGGCCTGAAGATTCGAGCCCACCTGCCGGGATGCTTCCACACGTGCTTCGGGGAACTTCTGCCCCCAGAAGAGCCATGCATAGATCAGGGTCGGAATCATGATGACCCAGATCTGGGCTTCCCAGTTGAAGCCAGCATCCGTCATGAACTTGGAGACGAGCGCGCCGATGACGATGCCGCCGGGGAACCACATGTGGAACCGGTTCATCATCTTGGACATCTTCACGCCTTCATAGGTGTCGGCGATCATCGGGTTGCAGGCGGCCTCCGTACAGCCGTTGCCCAGTCCGATCAGCAGCGTTGAGATCAGGAGACCCACGTAACTGCCTGAGTAGATCGTCATCACGATCCCGATGGCGTGTGCGAAGAAGGCGAACTGCATGATCTTCTTCGGGCCCACGGTATGGTAGATCAGGCCGCCGATGACCATGGAGATCGGGAAGCCCAGGAACCACATGGAGTTGATCCAGCCCAACTGCTGCGGCGTGAAGCTCATCTCCGTGCCCAGCTCGCTGAGGATCCCGGCGCGGATACTGAAGGAGAGGGCGGTGGTGATCAGGGCAAAGCAGCTGCCGTGAAAGAGTCTCCGCTCAGTCGTCATGGTCCTGCCTCGTCGTGGGTAAGAGAATCCGGAGTACCTTGTGTCAGCCGGCGGGAAGTCTCGACCCAAGACCCAATGAAATCAAGAGTTGAGTGGGTCGGCGAGAGTTCCGTCGGCGAGGCGTGAACCCCTTGCGCCGGCCTTCCTCGCCCCGCAGGCCCCCCCGACGCCCCGGTCGGGGCGTCGGGGGGTCTGCGGCTCAGGGATCTGCATCTGATCCTCCCCCTTCGCCGCAGCCTCCACCTCGGCCCACGGCTCGGACACCCACTCGTCGTCTCAGGGTCGGGTCGGTCGATTCCGCGGGAAAAGGACCATGCGGTTCCGAGGAATCGCTCGGATCTCCCGACATCGTCGTCGGCGCCTCGTTCGTTCCGCTCTTCGGCGGGGCGCGCGCCCTGGGCGGGTCCCACACGCAGCGCCCGGGAGTCATCGACCCCGGATGAGACAGGGGCCCGGAGAGCTACCGCTCCCCGGGCCCCCGCCCGCACCCTGCTCCCGCGTCGGGACAGCCCTAGGGACAGGGCCCCGTGTCGTCGCAGCCGAAGGGGTCGCCAGCGGTCGGGTCCTCGCCGCAGGAGAACCCGGGCGCCGGCGGCGGCGCGCCGCCGGTGAAGAGATAGGCGAAGAGGAAGATCGCGTCGCTGATGTCCACGCCGGAGTCGTCGTTGGCGTCCGCCGCGTCCATGCAGCCGAGGCTGATCCCTCCCACGAAGAGGAAGCTCAGGATCCTGATCCCGTCGGCGAGGTTGACGGAGCCATCGAGGTTGGAGTCCGCGCGCCGGAAGCTCGTGACGGGAGTCGTCACGCACTCGACCGTGGCGCAGGCGCTCGCAGAGAGAGCGCACCCATCGGTCGCGACCACGCAGACCTCGTGCGTGCCGGCGCTCGGCAGGTCGATCTGCGCCGCGCCACCGGTCAGGCCGCTCGCCACCTCGACTCCGTCGATCAGGATTGCGAAGGTCGACGCGCTCGCGGCGGCGAACCCGGACCAGAGGAGGTCCGCGGCGCAGCCGCCCGTCGAAGGCAGGACACCGGTGGCGATGAGCGTCCCCGCGGTCGGCGCGGGGTCGAGGTCGCAGGCGAGGTCGCAGCAGCTGCTCGCCCCCGCGATCCCCCCGACGATCGGCGTCAGGCAGAGGGTCCGGACCGCTCCCTCTCCGGGGAGCAGCGCGAGCTCGGGAAGGACGAAGGATGTGTCCGTCCCGGCGAGGGTCTGGATCAGGGTCCCGTCGACGCGCACCTCGATGCTGTCCTGCACCCCCCCGTTGATCCAGGTGAGGGCGTACTCGCACCCGCAGCCATCCGCGGAGGTGGAGCAGGCGAGTCCGGTGAGCGGCGTCATCACGACCTCGATCGAGCCGGACTCCGTCTGCGGCACGAACTCGGCGGTCTGCTGGTTGACGATGACAAGCTCCACCGGCGGGGTGCCGAGGGAGGCGCAGAAGTCGATGGGGGTGGCGGTGCCGCTCGCTCCGAGGCTCTGGTACTGCGCCACGGACAGCTCGTGGGCGGTCCCCAGCGGGAGCGCGGAGCAGAGCGAGAAGCAGATGATGGCGGCGTGCGTGTAGCCGTCGGCCAGGGAGGCGAGCTCGTGGAACTCCGGCATCGACCCGGCGTTGCTCGTCGCGGTCGCCGCGCCCTCCCCCGCGTTGAGCAGGGTCGCGGAGGTGGAGTCGTGGCAGAGTCCGTAGGACCAGCCGCTGACCTCCGCCCCCAGGGAGGAGTCGAGCGTGACCGGGACCGTCGCGACCCCTCCGGGCGCGACCTGGATCGATCCCGCGCTCAGGGTGTAGACCTCCTGCGCGTCGAGGGACGCGGCCGGGGTCAGGAGCCCGAGGAGACAGACCAGCGATGGGAGAAGGGAGACTCCGAGGAGTCGGAAGACGAGATTCACGGTGCTCACTCCTGAAGATGCGCGAGTGGATCCCGAGGAAACCCCCGATACGGGGCCCCCGTCGATCCGGCTCACATCCGTTGCGTCCCCACTTCGACGATCATCGAAGCCCACGAGGAACGCAGGGACTCGGCCCTGACTATTATTCTTCCATTGCTCCCGATCTCGTCCAACCATCGTTACCGTGATTGCCTCGGGGGTGGGACAGCTCGGACAGGAATGTCCGGTCCTGCCCCGCCCGAGGCGCTGCGGAAGAGCGGATGTCCGCGAGATCGCGTGACCCTCGCCCGGCGGTGTGTCCGCCCGCGCTGCTCCGCCATCGCTCGAAGCGCGTCCCCGATGACCAGGCCGAACGACGGTCGAGAGAACGCCCGAAGGAGCGCGACGAAGAGCGCTCGCAGGACAGCCGAAGGACAGGGAGTCGATCCCCATGCAAGCTCGCCCCTCGCATCCCGTCGTCACCACTTCGCAGCTCGCCTCGCTCATCCTGCCCCTCGCCCCCCTGCTGCTGCTCCTCCTTCTCCCGAGCGCGGTGGACGCGCAGAACGGGGATCGACGCGGAGAGGAGCAGCCGGAGAACTGGCGCGCGTTCGACATCCCCCCCGCGCCGGTCCTCTCGCCCGAGGAGGCGCAGGCCGACTTCAGGCTGCCCCCCGGCTTCCGGATCGAGGCGGCGGCGACGGAGCCGCTCATCGTCGATCCGGTCGCGGTGCGCTTCGATCGGGCGGGGCGCCTCTGGGCGGTGGAGATGCGGAGCTACATGCCGACCGTGACCGGCGAAGGAGAGATGGAGCCGCGCGGCCAGGTGGTCGTCCTCGAGGATGAAGACGAGGACGGCATCTTCGACCGCAGCACCGTCTTCCTCGGTGGCCTCGTGAACGCCCGGGCGATCGCCCATGTCGAGGGCGGGGTCCTCGTGGCGGAGCCGCCCTCCCTCTGGTACTGCCGCGACGTCGACGGCGACCTCCGCTGCGACTGGCGGGTCGAGCTCGGCCCCTACGGCGACCCGAACCCCGACAACCTCGAGCACACCGAGAACGCCCTCCTCCGCGGACCGGATGGCTGGCTGTGGAACTCGAAGTCGACGCGCAAGCTGCGGGTGACCCTCGCCGCGGATGGTTCCCCCCGGCTCGAGGTGCGCGAGACCGACTTCCGGGGGCAGTGGGGGCTCTCCTTCGACGACCGGGGGCGGGTCTACTCGAACTCGAACTCCAGCTACGCCTTCGTCGACCTCTGGCCGGTGGAGTACTTCCGTCGGGGGGCGAACGCGGGGGCCCCGGTGGGCCAGCCGCGGATGCGGGCGCGGAACCTCGCCCCGAGCGAGGCGGTCCACAGCATTCGGGTGAACACCGGGATCAATCGCGGCTACCACGACCACATGCTCCGCGAGGATGGTCGGCTCGCCCGCACGACCGCGGTGAGCGGAGGGACCTTCCTGCGCGGGGCGCAGCTGGGACCGGAGCTCGTCGGCGATCTCTTCATCCCCGAGCCGGCCGGGAACCTCGTCGCCCACTTCCGGATCGACGAGGCCGATGACGGGCTCTCCCTCCGGGGAGAGCAGGCGCTCACCCCCGACGAGACCTGGGGGGAGAGAGCGTTCCTCGCGAGCACCGACGAGCGGTTCCGCCCGGTCGACTGCATCGACGGGCCGGACGGCGCGCTCTACATCGTCGACCTCTACCGGGGAATCATCCAGCATCGTCAGTTCGTCACCTCGTATCTCCGAAAGCAGATCGAGGAGCGGGGCCTCGACACGCCGATCGGCCTCGGGCGGATCTGGCGGGTGGTCCGAGAGGACCGCCCCATCGATCGCACCTCCCCGATCGGGCGCTTCGCGACCCTCGCCGCCTGCATCGAGAGCCTCTCCCACGAGAGCGGCTGGGTGCGCGACACCGCCCAGCGGATCCTGACCGAAGGGCTCGAGAGCCGGGAGCTCGGCGCCCACGGCGGGATCGAGGCCGGGGTCGAGGCGCGGATCGCCGCGCTGCATCGGCGGGTGGCGGGCGGTCCCTCCGACAAGGGCAAGGTCCACGCGCTGCGCACGCTGGCCGAGCTGCGCTCCCGGGGCTACCCGGCCCTCGACCCGGGGCTCCTCTCCCGCGCCGCCGGCGACGCGGAGCGGGAGGTGCGGATCGCCGCGCTCCGCGCCCTCGAGGCGTGGATCGCGGCGGTGGAGCCGCGGGAGGGAGAGACCCTCCTCGCCCTCCTCGACCTGGTGGAGGCGGGCCTCGACCACGACGACCGCGTCACCCGGGTGCAGGCCGCGTTCACCTTCGGAGAGGTCGGGCCGCGGGTGGAGCGCGCTCTCCCCCCCACCGACCCGGCGGCGGCCCGGCCCCGCACTCTGCTCCTGCGCGCCCTCGCCACCCACCCCGAGGACCGCTGGCTCGCCGCCGCGCTCCTCAGCGGACGGGCCGGCTCCCTCGGCGCCGACCTCGAGTGGCTCGCCGCCGCGCGCCTCGACCGCACGGCCCCGGTGGCCGCGCCGCTGCGCTACCTCGCGGAGACCGCCACCGCCGCCGCTCTGGACCATCCCCGCTCCTCCCTCCCCGCCCTCCTCGGCCTCGTCGATCGGAGCGCCGCGGCGGACCCCGAGGCGGCGCGGGCGATCCTCTCCGGCATCCGGCGCGCCACCGGGCGCCGCGGCTTCCCGATGGTCGATCTGAGCGAGGTCCCTCCCACCCTCCGGGATGTGGCGCGCTCCCCCCTGGGCCCCGCGGCCGAGGGAGACTGGCGGGAGATCGCCCGGCGGATCCGCGTCACCGAGACGGAGCGCCCCCCGCGAGAGCGTCCCAGCGAGCCGCCCGCCGTCCTCCAGCGGCGCCGCTCCCTCTACTCGACCTGCGCCATGTGCCACGGTCCCACGGGGGAGGGGCTCGCCGGCCTCGGTCCGACTCTCCGCGGCGCCCCCCGGGTGACCGACCCCGCGCGGACCCCCGAGGTGGTGCGAACCATCCTCGACGGCCTCACCGGCCCCCTCGAGGTCGATGGCCTCGAGTGGAACGCGACGATGCCGGGACTCCGCGGGGCGGATGCGTTCGATGATGCGGCGATCGCCGATGTCGTGAACCACCTCCGCCGCGGGCTCGACCCCGATGGCCCGGGGGCGGATGCCCCCCTCGTCACCGCGGAGGAGGTCGCCCGGGTCCGCAACGCCACCGTCGGCCGACAGCAGCCGTGGACCGACCGGGAGCTGCGAACCCTCGCGGAGCGGGCGCCGATGCGCCTCTTCGACGGGGTCTCCCTCGACGGCTGGTCGAAGCACGGCGGGGCCGCGACCTACAAGGTCGAGGACGGCTGCATCGTCGGGGTCACCGCCCCGAACACGCCGAATACCTTTCTCTGCACCGACCGCGCCTTCGCCGACTTCGAGCTGACCTACGAGTTCCAGGTCGATCCGGTGCTGAACAGCGGGGTCCAGATCCGCAGTCGCATCGACGGCGGGGACCGGGTCCGCGGGTATCAGGTGGAGATCGATGTCGACCCCTTCCGCGCCCGCTACTGGAGCGGCGGCATCTACGAGGAAGGGGGGCGCGGCTGGCTCGATGACCTCTCCGAGGATGTCGATGCGCGGATGGCGGCGCGCCCCGAAGGGTGGAACCCGGTGCGGGTCCGCGCCCGCGGGGGACGGATCGAGGTCTGGATCCACGGTCGGAAGACCGCGGACCTCCTCGACGCCGAGGCGCTCGAGGGCATCGTCGGGCTGCAGGTCCACGGCGTGGGCAGCAACCCGAACCCTCTCCGAGTGCGGTGGCGGAACCTGGAGCTCCGTCCCCTCGGCCGCAGCGTCTGGGAGGCGCTCCCCCTCGAGCGGAGCGCCCAGCTCCTCGAGGGGAACCACTGGAGCCGGGTCGAGGACGGATGGCGCGGCGCGGCGGGAGGTCCGCCGATCCTCCTCTCGACCCCAACCGAGGAGAGCCCGAGCGTCCACCGCGTCGCCGGCACCCTCGAGCCCGGCGCCGCCCTCCTCCTCGACGGCGTGCGCTTCGATGCCTCCGGAGTTCATGTCGAGTGCTTCGAGGGGGGAGCGAACCGCACGATCGACCTCGCGGACGGCATTTCGACCGACCCCTCGGGGCGCGTCACGATTCCGACCACGGTGATCCTCCGTGATGGAGGCCGCCTCGTCGTCACCCAAGCGGGGCGCCGCCTCATCGAGTGCGGTGGGGTGGAGGCGCCGCGCGCTCTCACCGTGGCCGGGGAGGGCGGGGAAGCGCGCCTCACCACCCTCGACCGACTCGCCCCGCGGCGCGCGGGGGAGTAGGCTACAGACTCCTGTCCCGCCGTCGCGAGGCTCAAGCGGCGAAGCTCACGGTTCGAAGCTCGAAGTTCGGGACTCGAGAAGTCCGCAGCCCGCAAGAGACTCCGGGAGGGATCGATGACCCCCATCGCCAAGGCCCTGCTCGCCTTCGCCCTGCTGCTCAGCGTCCTCGCCTTCGCCAGCTCTCGCCGCAGTCCCGCGCCTCTCCCCCCGAGCCCCTCCCCCACCGCGTCACCCGGCGACACCTCCGCTCTGGAGGCGGAGATCCGGCAGCTGCGCGGGGAGCTCCTGACCTTCGAGGCCCGCCTCGCCGCGGTCGAGGAGAGCGGGGCGGGGAGCGCGCGCCCATCCGAGCCGGCGGGCCGGGAGGGGATCGAGCGATCGGAGGGGCTCAGCGGTGCAGCCAGCTCGGGAGAGGTCCTCGATGCGCGCATCGATGCCGCAGTCCGCGCCGCCATCGAGACGGACGGCGTCTCCATTCTGGAGGCGGCGCGGCGCCGCGCGGAGCGGGAGAAGCAGCGCGCGGGCTTCGAGAGCTTTGCCGCCCGCTTCGGGGATGGCCTCCCCGAGGTCTATCGCCGGATGGCGGAGGAGATGGCCCTCGAGCCGTCGCGCCTGCGGCAGGTGCAGGAGACCCTCGAGGCGGGCTGGATCCAGATGGAGGACCTCGTCGCCCAGATGGGGGAGGACCTCCCGCCGGAGGAGGAGCGCATCATCATGGGCGAGATCAAGGGGAGCGCCGCCGGCACGATCCAGGAGCTCGGCGGCATCCTCAGCGGTCCGGAGCTGCTCCAGCTCGGCGAGATCATGACGAACAACGAGGGCACCGAGCGCATGGGCCAGGGCGTCATCGGAGCGGGCAAGGCGCAGGTGGCGGAGACGGGCGGCGCCGAGACCCCCTAGCGGACCCGGACTCCGCTCTCTCCGATCAGCGCAGGGAAGCGGACGGGCCCGGAGGAGAGCTCAGGAGAGCGGCGGCGAGGCGCCGTAGCGGCGATCAGAGGCGCGGATCGGCGGCCGCCCGGGCCGCCCCATCGATCCCGGGAGTCCCCTCTTCCCGACGATCCCCCGCGGTGGTAGAAGCCTCGATGGCACGCGGGGCTTCGGGGTCTGAAACCCCCCTCTCCGTGCCTCGTCGCCGACGTTCGAGACTCTCGCCGTCGGCCGGTCTGTCCGCGGATCCACTCCGACGGGACGGGCCCGGAGAACACGGGTGATCCACCCTTCCACCGAGCTGCGCTTCATCGGAACCGATGTCGGATTTGGGGTCTTCGCCACGGCGGAGATCCCCCCCGGGACGCTCGTCTGGGTCCTCGACCCGTTCGATCGGGTCTTCGAGCCGGAGGAGGTCGATGCCCTGCCTCTCCCCCTCCGCGCCGTCGTCGAGCGCGGCAGCTTCCTCGACCCCAGCGGCCGCCGCATCTTCTGCTGGGATCACGGACGCCAGGTGAATCACTCCTGCGACCCGAACTGCCTGGAGCTGGGGGTCTCCTTCGAGATCGCGGCCCGGACCATCCGGATCGGGGAGGAGCTCACCTGTGACTACGGGTCCATCGGCGTGCTGCTCCCCTTCGAGTGTCGCTGCGGGGTCCCGCAGTGTCGGGGCTGGGTCGAAGACGCGGCGGCGGCCGGGGATGATCCACAGGAGCCCACCCTCTCCGAGCTCTGGGCGCTGGCGGACGCGGTCTCCCAGCCTCTCCTCCCCTTTGCCGCGCCCGACCCGCAGGGGGCGGAGCGACTGGCCGACCTGCAGAGGCGGCGAAGGAACCGACGACGGCGGGAGCGCAGGCGAGAGCGGCACACCTTCGAGCGGCGAGGAGCGCCGGTCGAGCCCGTGAGTCGAAGGAGACGGTCCCCCGTCGACATCCTCCCGGCGTCCGCGGATCCGAGCGCGCCTCCCAGCGCGGGCGTGGCGCCATGATCCACCCCGCCACGGCCCTGAGACCGGTGGACCCGATCGTGGGGATGGGGGTCTTCGCCACCGCCGCGATTCCGGCCGGCACCGTGACCTGGGTCCTCGACCCCCTCGACCAGACGATCGAGCCCCAGCGCCTCCGCCGCCTCCGCCGCGAGTGGAGTCGCTGGCGAGACCATCACACCTTCGCCGATCGTCACGGACTCCGCGTCCTCGCCTGGGACCTCTGCCGATCGATGAACCACTCCTGCCGCCCGAACTGCGCCGGGACGGACCTCGGCTTCGAGATCGCGATCCGGGACATTCGAAGCGGTGAGGAGCTGACGAACGACTACGGCACCCTCCACATCGCGCCCCGCGAGGGATTCCCCTGCCGCTGCGGCGCCCCGGGGTGTCGAGGGGTGGTGCTGCCGGACGAGAGCGCGACCGTCCGGTGGACTCCCGCGGTCCGCGCCGCCCTCGAGCTTGCAGCCGGGGTGCCCCAGCCCCTCGCCGAGCTGCTCCCCCTCGGATGGCGGGAGCGGGCTGAGGAGGACCTGCGCGACGAAGGACCCGCACCGAGCCGAGTCGCCCGAGGAGCCTCCCCTCCCGCGGCCGCCGAAGCGGAGCCGCGCGCTGAGGAGCTCGCGCCTCAGTCCTCCCTCAGCAGCTCCACCATCGCCCGCCCCATCCCCAGCCCCACATCCATGTAGGTCCGCGCATCCCCCCCGTAGTGGCTGTTGGCGCTGCCGCCTCGCCAGAAGGGATGGGAGTAGACGGTGGTGACGTTCCCCGCGAAGCCGGGGTGCTTCCCCGACCTCCCGTCGACGGCGAGCTGCGCATCGAGGACGCGACCCTCGTTCCCCTCCGCCCCCTTCTTCGTCTGAGCCAGGGTCGCGCAGACGAACGGGGCCTTCGGGGCGCCGAAGTCACGGCGGAGCTGCTCGATCAGGCGCACGAGGTTCTTCTCGTAGTGCGCGGAGTGCACCGCGTTCCCGCAGTCCTTCGCCCCCTGCCACCAGAAGAAGCCGGCGACTTCGAAGCGACGACCGCCGGGATAGTACTTCGCGAGGTCGGCGAGGACACGCTGCGCGTGGGCGATGTCATCGTCGTACTGCTTGCCGGCGTACCAGTCGATCGCCTTCGGCTCGGTCCCTCTCTCCCATCGATCGGGGCTGTCCTTGTAGCCGGCGTAGACCATCCCCTCCTCCTCGAAGCGCGTGCTCCCCGGCGGCAGGAGGTCCCAGCCGAGGCTGCGGTTGCCGATGCAGCTCTTCAGGATGAGGACCGGGGCGTCGATGGCGTTCCCGAGGTGGTGACCGATCCCGATCTCCGGTCCGATCTTCCCGCCGCTGATCGTCAGCCACTCGTTCGTGAAGAGCTTCATCCCTCCCCGGTGGCTCATGACGCGGACATTGCGGACATCCTTCCGGACCGTCCACGCGCCCGCCTCGTCGACGAGGAAGGGATAGAGACCTTCGCTCCGGACGGCGTGGGTGAGGGAGCCTTCCTTCTCCGCGGACCCGACCTTGCCGAAGCCGAGCATGTTCGACTGCCCGAGGAGGATGAAGACCTGCACCGGCTTCCGGAGGTCGGCGGGGCGGCCATCCGGGTCGGGGAGGGTGACGGCGGGGACGCCGGTCTCCTCCTTCTCCTGGGCAAACAGGGGGAGAGACGCGAGGAGGATGAGCGCGGGCAGGAGAAGGACGACACGAGAGAGGAGCATGGCAGGCCTCACGAGGATGGGCGGGGAGGAAGCCGCGCGACACGGTCGGGGCCGCACGGTCGGGACAGCACGGTCGGGACAGCACGGTCGGGACAGCACGGTCGGGACAGCACAGCGCCGCCCGGCGTGAAGCGGAGGCTAGGGGATGCCCGCCGGAGGATCCAGAGCCCCCGCTTCCCGACGGGCGGGAGCCGCGAGGTCGCTCGATGATTCTCGAAGGACCGCCACCTGCTAGACTGGGGCGCGCGGAGCGTCCCCGCTCCGCCCCACTGGAGGAGGAATCCCTTGCTGAAGCCCCGTCTGTCTCTCGCCCTGCCCCTGGCGCTCGCCCTTCCCCTCCTGCTCCTCTTGGGTGTGACCGCCCCCGTCGGCGCGCAGCCGATGAACGACACCTGCGCCACCGCCCTCCCCATTGTCTGCGGGGATGTCGTCGTCGGGTCGACGACCACCGCGAGCCCGGAGGCGCTTCCCTTCTGCGGCACGAGCGACGGGACCGCGGGCGCGGTCTGGTACCGCTTCGCGGGCACGGGGGACATCGTCACCCTGAACACGTGCCAGCCGGGGACGACCTACGACACGAAGATCCGGGTCTACACCGGCACCTGCGGCAACTTCACCTGCGTCACCGGGAACGACGATGTCTCCTGCAGCCCGGTCTACCGCTCCGAGGTCGAGTTCACGACGATCCCCGGGGTGGACTATCACGTGGTGGTCCACGGCTACTCCGCGGCGAGCGGCGACTTCGAGATGCTCGTCACCTGTCCCCCTCCCCCGGCCCCCGGTCCGAACGACCTCTGCGTGAACGCGACGGTCATCGGACAGGGCGCGGTGAATGGGAGCACCCTCGCGAACGACCCGGACGGGGAGTCGAGCTGCGGCGGCTCGGTCCCCTCCCCCAGCGTCTGGTACCGCTTCGTCGCGACCGAGGACCTGACCCTCCGCGCCCGGACCTGCACCGCCGACTTCGACACCGTCGTCTCGATCCACTCCGGCTGTCCGGGGGATCTCTTCACCGAGCTCGCCTGCAGCGATGACGCGTGCGGGAGCGGCTCGGTGGCGAGCGTCGCCGCGACCACCGGGGTCGAGTACTGGATCCGGGTCTCCGGGGCGGGAGGGGCCGCGGGGGACTTCACCCTCGAGGTCGACCTCTTCGACCCGAGCCAGGTCATCGGTCCCGATGTCGTCTACACCGACTGCGTGAGCATCTCGAACTGGGGCGAGCTCGGCGGGATCCGCGCGTACTCCCTCGGGAGCTACACCTGCAACATCGGGGATGAGAACCTCGCCTGGGGCGGGAACACGCCGCTCCTGGGCATGAACGCGTATCGCCTCTCGGACGGCCGGCTGACGCAGATCGGGATGTCGTGGATGAAGCGGGGGACCGGCGCCGCGGTCGGCAACGGCTGCGGCCTCACCTGCAACGGTCAGGGAGGGAGCGTGCTCGGCGTCGGCTGCCGGGATGTCTACGGCTCCGGCTTCAACGGCTCCCAGAGCATCCTCGGGCCGCGCTCCCAGGTGAACGCCTTCACCGGCGACAACCCCGGCTCCTCCGGCGCCTCGCCGACGATCCTCTCGAAGCGGCTTCAGGTCGCGGAGGCGGACCTCGCCGGGGCGGGGGACCTCCACTTCGTCGAGGGGGTCTACGTCGCCCCGGATGACGCCCTCGCGGGCAACGCGTGGAACAACGCCTCCTACAAGCGGGTGACCGTCTCCCTCCCCGGCTACGACCTCGACCCGGTCGGGTTCATGGAGCTGTACAGCCCGGCGATCGAGGCGTGGCGCGATCACGGCAACGGGGTCGACACGGTCGACGACTCGGTGGAGCTGACCACCGCGGACATCCCCGGCGAGGGGCGCTTCCATGTCGCGAGCAAGGTCACCGACCTCGGCGGCGGCCTCTATCTCTACGACTACGCCGTCTTCAACCTCAACTCCCACCGCTCCGCCGGCTCCCTGACGATCCCCCTCCCCAATGGAGCGAGCGTGAGCGGGATCGGGTTCCACGATGTCGATCACCACAGCGGGGAGCCCTATGACCCGACCGACTGGGGAGTGAGCGTCGGTGCGTCGGACATCACCTGGTCGTCCCCCCAGACCTTCGCGCAGAACGAGGACTCCAACGCCCTGCGCTTCGGGACGATGTACAACTTCTGGTTCGAGTCCGATGCGGCCCCCGGCGTGGTCGTTGCCACGATCGGGATCTTCCGCCCCGGGACGCCGGATGCGATCGCCGTCACGGTGCAGGGCCCGGCCGTGCCCGTGGTCCCGCTCGAGCTCTTCCGCCGGGCGGACTGCAACGACGACGGGGGGCACGACATCTCCGACCCCATCTTCCTCCTCTCCCATCTCTTCCCCGGCTCCGCCACACCTCCGACCCTCGCCTGCCCGGACGCGTGCGATGGAAACGACGACGGCGACCTCGACATCGCCGACGCGGTCTTCCAGTTGAACTGGCTCTTCGGAGCGGGGGCCCCCCCGGCCCCGCCGATCGCCGCCTGCGGTGAAGACCCCACCTCGGACGGGCTCGCCTGCCCGGGGAGCGGCGCCTGCCCCTAGGGGAGGCGTGACCGTCGCTCCGCGAACTCTTGCCTCCGCCGCGTCTTCCTCGGAAGATCGGTGGAGGAGGTCCCGGACCGGCGTCGACCGGCGGCCGCCCCTCGAGCTCGCGCCGCGCCGTCGCAGGGAACCCCCGGAGCTGCCATGAAGTCGATCCTCGTCACGGGCGGTTGCGGGTTCATCGGCTCGAGCTTCATCCGGCTCATCCTCCAGCGCGACGCGGCGACCCGGGTGGTCAATCTCGACAAGCTCACCTACGCGGGAAACCGCGCGAACCTCGCCGACCTCGCGGGCGATCCGCGCCTGCGGTTCGTGCACGGCGACATCATCGACGCCCCCCTCGTCGAGGAGCTCTTCGCGACGGAGGAGATCGACGCCGTCGTCAACTTCGCGGCCGAGTCTCATGTCGATCGGAGCATCCTGCAGGCGGAGCGGTTCATCCGGACGAACGTGCTCGGCACCCAGAACCTGCTCGAGGTCGCGCGCCGGGCCTGGAGCTCCCCCGGCGGCGGCGTGCGCGAGGGGGTTCGGTTCCTCCAGGTGAGCACCGACGAGGTCTTCGGCTCCCTCGGGCCCACCGGCCGGTTCCACGAGGGCTCCCCCTACGACCCGCGCTCCCCCTACAGCGCGAGCAAGGCCGCCGCCGACCATCTCGTCCGCGCGAGCCATCACACCCACGGCCTCCCGACCCTCATCACCATCTGCTCGAACAACTACGGCCCGCGCCAGTTCCCGGAGAAGCTGATCCCCCTCGCCCTCCGGAACGCCTACGAGGGGCGGAGCATTTCGGTCTACGGGGATGGTGAGAACATCCGGGACTGGCTCTTCGTCACCGATCACTGCGCGGCGATCCTCGCCGTCCTCACATCGGGAGAGGTCGGGGAGACCTACTGCATCGGCGCGAGCTGCGAGAGGCGCAACATCGAGGTGGTCGAGGCGATCTGCGACCTCCTCGACGAGCACGCGGGGCGGGGGCGGACACCCCGACGCGACCTCATCGCCTTCGTCGCCGACCGCCCGGGTCATGATCGCCGCTACGCCATCGACGCCTCGAGGATCACCCGAGAGCTCGGCTGGACTCCGTCGGTGCCCTTCGAGGACGGGCTGCGTCGCACCATCGAGTGGT
The DNA here is from genome assembly GCA_017859655.1 of Pseudomonadota bacterium. Classification (GTDB taxonomy): domain Bacteria; phylum Planctomycetota; class UBA8108; order UBA1146; family UBA1146; genus JAFMMO01. Next base: position 16,677 of record JAFMMO010000046.1, read on the forward strand.
CCCTCGCCCACCCCGAGTGGATCCGGGCGATCCGAGCGGGGGGCGACGACGAGGAGGCGCCCCCCGCCCCGGCGGAGGGGAAGCGCTGATCGCGGAGGCGGGCTCCGTCGCGCCGAACCTCCGGTGAACCTCGACGGAGAGGCCCGCCCCCTCGCTCCCTCCATCCCGAGCCCCGCCGGTCGTGCTAGACTGCCCACGGCTTCAGGCCACCCCCGGATGACTCGGGACCGCCCGCCACACCGGCGAGGAAGGTCCGGCTCGACCCGCTCTCCCCCAGGTTGGAGGTCATCGATGCATCGCATCGCACCCCCGGGCTCCCGCCCGCTTCGCGCACGCTTCCGCGGTCGCTCCCTCGCGGGCCTCGCGCTCCTGCTCCTGATCCTCCCCGCCGGAGCGTCGGCCCAGACCGCGCCCCGGGAGGGGATCGAGGAGCGCCCCCTCGGCGTGCATGCCATCGTCGGCGCCACGCTCCATCTCTCTCCGACCGAGGTGATCGAGGGGGGCACGATCATCATTCGCGATGGCCGGATCTCCGACGTCGGTCCCGGGATCGCGATCCCCGCCGAAGCGCGGGTGCACGATGCGACCGGACAGACGATCACCGCCGGCTGGATCGATCTCGATCACCGCATCTCCCCGAGACGCCCGGGGGAGGATGAGAGTCGCGCCGGCCGCGCCTGGAACGAGCGGATCCATCCCGAGATCGACCTCGCGAGCGGACTCGTGCTCCCGGATGACACCGCGGAGGCGCATCGCCACGCGGGCTTCACCCACGCGGTGGTCCACTCCGACCACGGGATCCTCGGAGGAAGGAGTGCCATCGTCCGCCTCAGCCCCGCCGGCGACGAGACGACCGCCCAGCGCCAGACCGTGGTCCTGTCCGACATCGGTCAGAGCGCCGCGCTCGAGCATGGCGGCTGGGGGTCCGGCGGCTATCCGGGCTCCCGGATGGGGGCGGTCGCGCTCCTGCGCCAGACCCTCCTCGACGCCCGCTGGTACCACGAGTCGTGGCGCTTCCACGACGAGGACCCGACCGCCCACCCCCGCCCCGAGGTGAACGAGGCGCTCGCCGCCCTCGGACCGCTCCTCGAGGGGAAGCAGCGCCTCTTCCTCCGCAGCCGTGACGAGCTCGACCTGCTCGGGCTGGGAGAGATCTCGAACGAGTTCGGCCTGACCGAGCGGGTGATCCTCGGCTGCGGCACCGAGCAGCTCTGGCTCGATGAGATCGCGGCGCTCGGCGCCCCGATCGTCCTCCCTCTCGACTTCCCCGACGCCCCGACCGTCGACGGCCCCGGCGGGGACTCCGGTCTCCCGCTCCGCACCCTCGAGCTCTGGGCGCGCGCGCCGGAGAACCCGATCCGCGTCGACCGCGCCGGGATCCCGTTCGCCTTCACCCCCCGCGGCCTCGGCAGCCCCGGGGACTTCTCCGAAAAGGTCCGCGCCTCGATCGAGCGCGGTCTCCCCCCGGAGCGAGCGCTGGCCGCGGTGACCACCACGCCGGCCTCGATCCTCGGGGTCTCCGACCGCGCGGGGGCGATCTTCGCCGGCGCGGGCGCGAACCTCACCGTCCTCGACGGAGCCCCCTTCGCCGAGGACACCGAGGTCGTCGGGGTCTGGATCCACGGGGTCCACCACCCCACCTCGATGGCGATGGAGAAGGACCTCCGCGGCACCTGGGAGCTGACCCTCGTCGATGGAGACGCCCTCACCGTGCTCACGATGGAGGTCACCGGCACCGAGGGCCGGCCCTCCCTGAAGGTCCTCGCCGACGGCAACGAGGTCCGACCCGCCGAGCTTCACCGCAAGGGGAACGAGGTCGGACTCACCCTCGGCGCCACGGCGATCGGCGCGGAGGGGTTCATCCGTCTCGGAGGAGCCTACTCCGGCGGCGAGGTCTTCGAGGGGATCGCGCGGACCCCGGCGGGGAAGGACCTGCGGGCGATCGCCCGCCGCACCGCGCCCTTCGACGAGACCGCGGCCGCCACCGAGGAGGCGGAGCCCTCCGAAGAGGCGGAGCCCTCCGAAGAGGAGGCGGGC
>JAFMMO010000247.1 GCA_017859655.1 Pseudomonadota bacterium
CGTCACCCGAGTCGTCCCCCGACCCTTCAACCCTCCACGGGTCTCCGGGCCTCCCGTGGGAGGACCGGGCGGATGTCTGGGCCTCGAACCCTCGCTGGAAAGGTCGGCCATGAGCCGCTTCGATTCGATCGAGAGAGTCGCCGTCATCGGCGCCGGCACCATGGGCAATGGAATCGCCCAGGTCTTCGCCCAGTCGGCGTACGGGACCGTGCTCGTCGACCCCTTCCCCGAGGCCCTCGAGCGGGCGCGGACCACCATCGATCGGAACCTCGCCCGGATGGTGAAGAAGGAGCTCATGACCTCGGAGGAGGCCGAAGCCGCCCTCGGGCGGATCGCCTTCGAGACCTCCCTCGACGCCACCGAGGGGGTCCACCTCGCGGTGGAGGCGGTGCCGGAGATCCTGGACCTGAAGCGGGACATCCTGAAGCAGGTCGATGAGCGGATGGCCCCCGAGGGGATCCTCGCCTCGAACACCTCGTCGATCTCGATCACGGTGCTCGCCGCCGCGACCTCCCGTCCCGAGTCCTTCCTCGGCATGCACTTCATGAACCCGGTTCCGGTGATGAAGCTCATCGAGGTGATCCGGGGGCACAAGACCACGGACGAGACGACCGAGACGATCGCCGAGGTCTCCCGGCGGCTCGGCAAGATCCCGGTCGAGGCGAACGACTACCCGGGATTCGTGGCCAATCGCATCCTCGCGCCGATGCTGAACGAAGCCTTCTACTGTGTCATGGAGGGGGTGGCGGAGGTCGAGGCGATCGACGAGGTCATCAAGCTCGGGCTCGCCCATCCGATGGGGCCCCTCACCCTGGCGGACTTCATCGGCCTGGATGTCTGTCTGCTCATCCTCGAGGTCCTGCACGAGGGCCTCGGAGATCCGAAGTACCGCCCCTGCCCGCTGCTGCGCCGGATGGTCGCCGCCGGGGAGCTCGGACGAAAGTCCGGCAAGGGTTTCTACGACTACTCGCAGGGGTAGACCGGTCGTCGCCGGACCGATCTGAAAGGGACGCGATGCTGCTCCATCTCACCCAGACCCACCAGCAACTGCAGGAGACCGCGCGGGAGTTCGCCGACAAGATCCTGATCCCCAGCGCGGACCGCTGCGACCGGGCCGAGGAGTACCCGGCCGAGAACGTGGCGAAGCTCGCGGAGCTCGGCTTCCTCGGGATCCTCATCCCCGAGCAGTTCGGCGGAGCGGGGCTCGACAACGTCGCCCTCTCCCTCGCGCTCGAGGAGATCAACCGGGGCTGCGCTTCGACCGGCGTGACCCTCTCGGTCCACAACTCCCTCCTCTCCAACCCCCTGCTGAACTTCGGGACGCCGGAGCAGCACGAGCGGTACCTGCCGAAGCTCGCGAGCGGGGAGTGGCTCGGCGCCTACGCGATCACCGAGCCGGACTACGGCTCGGATGCCGCGTCGATCGAGACCAGCTGCCGGCGCGAGGGGGACGAGTACATCCTGAACGGGACGAAGGCGTGGATCACCAACGGCAGCCACGCCGGCGTGATCATCACCTTCGCCACCCTCGATCCCTCCCTCGGGCCGAAGGGCGTCTGCGCGTTCGTCATCGAGAGCACCTTCCCCGGCTTCCAGGTCGGCAAGAAGGAGAAGAAGCTCGGGATCCGCGGCTCCGACACGGTCCAGCTCGTCTTCGACGAGATGCGGGTGCCGGCCGCGAACCTCCTCGGGGAGGAGGGGGAGGGCTTCAAGATCGCGATGCACACCCTCGACGGCGGGAGGATCGGGATCGCGACCCAGGCGGTGGGGATCGCCCAGGCGTGCCTCGATGCCACCGTCGCCTTCGCGGGGACGAAGACGCAGTTCGGGCGACCGCTCCCCGCGAGTCAGCTCGTGGCGCACCGCGTCGCCGACATGGCGACCGAGATCGAGGCCGCCCGCCTGCTCGTGATGCGGGCGGCGATGCTCAAGGATGCGGGCCTGCCCCACGGCAAGGAGGCGTCGATGGCGAAGCTCTACGCGAGCGAGCTCGCCAACCGCTGCGCCCGGACCGCGGTGGAGATCCACGGCGGCGCCGCCCTCGGCCGGGGCGCGCCGGTCGAGAGGCTCCTCCGCGATGCGAAGATCACCGAGATCTACGAGGGGACGAGCGAGATCCAGCGACTGGTGATCTCGCGGCACTGCTTCCCCCGGGACAAGAAGTAGCGATGGATCGGGCCGAGTCCCCCGAGGCGATCGCCGCCGGGATCCTCGCCGGAGAGTCGCGTGCCCTCGGGCGCGCGCTCACCTGGGTGGAGTCCGCCGATCCCCGCGGGGAGATGGTCCGCCGCTCCCTGCCGGACCGCGATGACGCGTTTCGCCTCGGCCTCACCGGGGCGCCGGGCGTGGGCAAGAGCAGCCTCGTCGCGGCGCTCCTCGGGGCGCTGCGCGAGGGACCCCTGCCGGGGGAGGAGACCCCGCCGCGGATCGCGGTGCTCGCGGTCGATCCCACCAGCCCCGTGAGCGGCGGCGCCCTCCTCGGAGACCGGGTGCGGATGGCTCGGCACGCGGAGGACGACGGGGTGTTCATCCGAAGCCTCGCCAGCCGCTCCGGAGTGGGGGGGATCGCGGGGGCGACCGATGAGGTCGCGGACCTCCTCGCGCGCGCCGGGTTCCCCCTCGTCCTCATCGAGACGGTGGGGGTGGGGCAGCTGGAGATGGAGATCGTGGAGGAGGCGGACGAGGTCTGGCTCCTCCTCTCCCCCGAGTCGGGGGACGCCATGCAGCTCCTCAAGGGGGGCGTGGCGGAGGCGGTCGACCGCCTCGTCCTGAACAAGTGCGACCGCCCCGGGGCGGATCGTCTGCGGCAGCTCGCGGAGGAGATCGCGCATGACCGCGGGGGGGCCCCGCCGGTCGCGACGAGCTGCGAGAGCGGGGAGGGAATCCCCGAGCTCGCGGCCCTCCTCGCGGAGCGCACGATCGAGGCGAGGACCGCTCCCGACCGGGAGCGTCGTCGTCGTCGGGTCCGTCGACGCCTGCGTCGGCGGGCGGAGCGGAGTTGGATCGCGGCCGGGCTCGCCCGGGCCGGGGACGAGGAGGCGCTCGAGGCTCTCGTCCGACAGGTCGAGGCGGGGGAGCTTCCCCTCGCCGAGGCCACCGAGAGATGGATGGGCGCCTCCCCGGCCGGGGGAGGGCGCGACGAGGAGAGCGACGGATGATCCATTTCACCGAGGACCACCAGGACATCCGCGACATGGTCGCGGACTTCTCGGATCAGGAGCTCGCGCCCGCGGCGGAGGCGCTCGACGAGGGGCAGGGCTTCCCCTCCGAGAACCTCGCCAAGCTCGCGGAGCTCGGGATGCTCGGCGTCACCGTGCCCGAGGAGTTCGGGGGCACCGGCGCGGACTCCCTCACCGCGGTCCTCCTCGTCGAGGAGCTGGCCCGCAGCTGCGGCTCGACGGCGGCCGTGGTCGCTGCGCACATCTTCGACGCGACCCACGCGGTGAAGACCCTCGGCTCTCCGGAGCAGAAGGCGCGTTGGCTCCCGGGGCTCGCGACCGGCGAGACCCTCGGCACCTTCGCGATCGCCGAAGAGAGCGCGGAGTCCGACGCGGGCGCGCTCGGGACACGTGCGAACCGGGCGGAGAGCGGTTGGAGCCTCGACGGAGGGAAGCGTGGAGTCGTGAACGGTCAGCGCGCCGGCTTCGCCGCCGTGGTCGCGCGGACCGGCGAGGACTCCGGCTCGACCCGGGGCCTCGGCCTCTTCGCCATCGAGGGCGGAGCGGCGGCGGCCGGCGTCGGCGTGGCGGCGGAGAGCTGCCCCCTTGGGATGCGCGGCGCGGGGTTGGCGGACTGGCGGCTCGACGGGGCGATGGTGGCCGCGGATGGCCTGCTCGGAGCGGAGGACGGGTTCCCGTCCATCGCGCCGGTCCTCGAGGCCTCGCGGCTCGGGATCGCCGCCGTCGCCCTCGGGCTCGGTCGGGGGGCGATCACCTACGCCCTCGGCTACGCCTCGGAGCGGAAGGCGTTCGGTCGGAGCATCGATCGCTTCGGCGCGATCCGCTCGATGGTCGCGGAGGCCGCCACCGGCCTGGAGGGCGCGCGGCTCCTCGTCTATCGCGCGGCGACCCTCCTCGATCAGGGCAGCTCGGTCGCGCGGGAGATCTCGATGGCGAAGCTCGCCGCGACCCGCGCCGCCTACGCCGCGTCGAAGAGCGCGGTCCAGATCCTCGGCGGGAACGGCTACTCCCGGGAGTATCCCGTGGAGCGGATGTTCCGCGACGCGGAGTGCGCCGAGGTCCTAGGGGGGAGCGACTCCCTCCACCGGATGCTCGTGGCGCGCGCGCTGATCGGAGAGTCCCGATGAGAGAGGTCGTGATCTGCGCCGCCCGGCGCACGCCGATCGGCAAGTTCCTCGGGGGGCTCTCCTCCCTGACCCCCGCCGACCTCGGGGCCGCGATCGTCCCCCCGGTCCTCGAGGATGCCGGCCTCGCCGCCACCTCGGTCGACGAGCTCCTGTTCGGGTGCGGTAGGCAGGCCGGGAGCGGTCCGAACGTGGCGCGTCAGGTGGCGATCCGCTCCGGCCTCCCCACCTCGTCCACCGCGGTGACCCTGAACATGGCGTGCGGCTCCGGCCTGCTCTCCATCATCGAGGCGCGGAACTCCATCGCCCGGGGCGAGTCCGATGTCGCGGTGGCCGGGGGCACCGAGAGCATGTCCCGACTCCCGTTCTACCTCGAGGAGGCGCGGACCGGCTATCGGCTCGGTCACGGGC
>JAFMMO010000047.1 GCA_017859655.1 Pseudomonadota bacterium
CGTGAGGGCGACGCTTCACTACTTCTTTGCCCTGCTTCTTTCTCTCGCACATGACAAGACCGAGTGCGTCGGCGATGTCACCAGACACGCTCCCTTTGAAATCGAAGACTCCATCGTCCTGCTGACCGAGACCTTGGGAGAAGAGTGGCGACCGATCGGCGAGGCAGCATTGCGGCACTTCTGCTGAGGTGTGAAGTCTCTCTGTTCGTTGCTCTGCCCTTGGCTGGGGGAGCTCAGGCCTCGGCGTTGACGGGTACTGTTTCTGTTCCTGCTGGCGCACTCGCGCTGGGATCGGCCACCCGCACCTGTCCCGGCCACCCGATCACCCGGACTTCCCTCGTCTCGGTCGAGGATCGCGGGCGACAGGGGGAGGGCTCGGGAGGCGGAGCCGACGGAGGGCCGCGCTCCGGCTGAGGGTCAGGACTCCGCGGAGGGTCTGTCCAGCGCGAACCGGACGATGGCGTCGATCGTCGCCGCCTCGGACCACGCCTTCACGGTGCTCCGCGCGTCGGGGGAGAGCGCGTCGATGACCTCCCGCCAGATCGACTCGATCTCCTCCCGCTCCGCTTCGGGCTTCGGGAGGCCGAGCTTCTCTCGCTGGACGCGCGCGGCCGCGAGGAGGCGGGCGGCCCGCTCCCACTGTCGCTCCGTCGCGGCGACCGAGGCGATCCCCTCGATCGAGTTGAGGAGGTGATACCGCTCGCCGAGCTGGTTCAGCATCGGCAGGGCCTCGGCCATCGCCTCGTCCGCCCGGTCCCCGTTCCCGCGCGCGAGCTCGCAGGTGGCGATGTTCACGAGGCTCGTCGCGACCCCGAGGGAGTCATCGAGCTCGCGACGGATGCCGAGGGCCTCCTCCAGCAGGGAGCTGGCGCGGTCGAGATGTCCGAGCTGCTGGGCGAGCACCCCGGAGTTGTGCAGGCTCGTGGCGTACCCGCGGAGGTGTCCGATTTCCTTGAAGACCGCGCCCGCCTCTCCGAAGAGCCGCAGCGCCCCCTCGATGTCGTTCCGACTCACGGCGATCCCGCCGAGATTCCCCACCGCAGCGGCGAGGCCGGACCGATTGCCGGTCCGCTCGTAGATCTCCCGGCACTCCGAGAAGCACGCCTCCGCCTGGTCGAGCTCGTTCTCGTACTGGGCCACGCTCCCGAGGGTGTGGAGGGTGGGGGCGATCTGGGCGGGGTCGTCCAGCTCCCGCGCGACCTCGAGCGCCTTCTCCATGAAGGTGCGCGCATCGTCGAGCTCGCCGAGATGCTGGGAGTAGTAGCCGGCCCAGCGGCCGAGCGCGACCCGCGCCGAGGTGGGGCTGGGGACATCGTCCCGCTCGAGCAGACGCCGCGCGAAGTAGCGCCCCTCGGTCCACAGACCGCGGAACTCCCAGAAGGCCCCGAGGGAGGCGGCGAGCTCGCAGGCGATGGCGGGGTTCTCCCCGGCGAGCCCGCGGGTGAGGATGATCCGGTGGTTGCCGAGCTCCTTGGTGATGCGGCTCTGGACCTCCGTGGTGAGGGAGGACCAGGTGCGCGGGAGGATCTCCGCCGCCTCGCTCGCGAACTTCTCCGCGTGTCGCCGCCGGAACTCCTCCGCCTCCCCGGCCTCCTCGAGCTTCTCCCGCGCGTAGAGGCGGATCGTCTCCAGCATCGAGTAGCGCGCGCCGTCGAGATCGTCAGGTCGCATGACGATCAGGGACTTCTCGATCAGCTGCGTCAGGAGGTCGAGTCCGCTCCAGCGCTCGGCATCGTCGCGCCAGATCACCTCCTCGGCGGCCTCGAGGGTCCAGCCCTCCGAGAAGACCGAGAGGCGACGGAAGGCGCAGCGCTCCTCCTCCTCAAGGAGGTCGTGGCTCCAGTCCACCGCCGCCCGCAGCGTGCGGTGACGGGGCAGGGTCCGCCGCGAGCTCTTGGTGAGCACCTTGAAGCGATCGTCGAGGCGCCGGGCGATCTGCTCCACGGGGAGGGCGCCCACCCGGGTGGCCGCCAGCTCGATGGCGAGGGGGATCCCGTCGAGGCGGCGACAGATCTCGGTGATGGCGCCCGCGTTCGAGGCATCGATGGTGAACCCCTTGCGGGCGCTCGTGGCGCGGCGGAGGAAGAGCTCGACCGAGGGGACCGAGGCGAGGGCGTCGGGATCGGCGACCGCCTCGCTCGAGGGGACCTCGAGGGGATCGATGGAGATCGTGTGCTCCCCGTCGATCCCCAGCGCCTCTCGCGAGGTGGCGAGGATCCGGCTCGGCCCCTCGCTGGCGAGGAGATCATCGGCGAGGTCGGCGCATGGCTCGACGAGGTGCTCGCAGTTGTCGATGACGAGGAGACGCGGGGCGGCCTGGAACCAGCGTCGAAGGGACTCGAGGGGGGAGATCTGCTCCTGGATCTCGACTCCAATGGAGGTGGCCACCGTCTCGGCGACGAGCTCGGGGTCGTTGAGGCGGACGAGATCCACCCAGCCCACCACGCCGTGTCCCGACTCCGCCCAGGCTCCCGCCGCCTCGATCGCGAGCCTCGACTTCCCGGTTCCCCCGGTCCCGGTCAGGGTGACGATCTGGCTCTCGTCGAGGGCGACGGAGATCCGCCCGAGCTCGTCCGAGCGTCCCACGAACGCGTCGATGCGCCGCGGGATCGAGGCCGCGGCCTCCGAGGTGGCCGTCGCCGCCTCGGGGAGGATGCTCTCCTGCTGCAGGCGGAGCAGCTCGATCTCCTTCTGGAGTCGCTGCCGGACGACATCGGTGAACGGGCGGTCCTCGGCGCTCATCGCGAGGCAGTCCGAGATCAGCTCCCGCACCGAGGAAGGCGTCTCCGCGGGGAGCCCGTCGAGGTTCGGCTTCCCCCAGAGGGTCGAGGCGAGCCGCTCCGAGGGTCCGGGCCCGCCGAAGGAGCGCTCCCCGCTGAGGCACTCGAACAGGACGCAGCCGAAAGCGAAGACATCCGCCCGGGCATCGATCGGCTGCCCCCAGATCTGCTCGGGGCTCATGTATCCGGGAGTCCCGACGATCCCGATGCTGGTCTCGGTGTCGGGGCCGGGAGCGAAGACGGTCGCATCGCCCGCTCCCGCCGCGGCGTCGGGGGGAGCGGCCGGAGGGTCGATGCGGATCGTCGCATCGTCGATCCCGCCTCCCTCGGGGATCGTGGGAGCCTGCGGGATCGAGCGAGCCGCGCCCTCCGCGTCGGGGCCCGGTCCGCGGCGGCGGAGGGACTCGGCGTCCCGCCCCTTGGCGATCCGGCGGGCCAGGCCGAAGTCGAGCACCTTCACCCGCTCATCCGCGGTGATCATGATGTTCGTCGGCTTGAGGTCGCGGTGGACGACGCTCTTCCCGTGGGCGGCGGCGAGGGCGCTGACGATCTGCTGCCCGATCGCGAGGGCCTCGGAGCAGGGGATCGGACCGCGCGCGATCCGGGCGTCCAGGGTCTCCCCCTCGATCCGCTCGAGGGTGATGAACTGTTGGTCCCCGTCACTCTCGAGGGAGTGGATGATCGCGATGTTGGGGTGGTTCAGGTTCGCGAGGATCCGGGCCTCGCGCTCGAAGCGCTCCCGGGCATCGACATTGGTGCTGAGCTGGCTGGGGAGGACCTTCAGCGCCACGAGGCGCCCCAGGCGGGAGTCCTCGGCGAGGTGGACGATCCCCATCCCTCCACGACCGAGCTCCCCCCGGAGCTCGTAGCGTCCGATGGTCGAAGGGTCCTTCGGGGGTTCGCGGTCGTCCGCCATGGAGGCCTCTCCGGGAACACCGACCGCCGCTTCGGCACGAAGGCAGGGGGGAGCGGAGCGGGGGGGTCGGGGCAGGAGAAGACTAGCGATCCCGCTCCGGGCGGGCAACGGCGGAGCACCGGTCGGCGGGGGAAATCAGAGCTCCCAGAGTCGCGCGCGCTGCTCCTCGGTCAGCTCGGCGAGGCGGACGCGGGGGTGGAGGAGTGCTCCGTCCGGCTCGGCGGCGAGGACTCCGAGGACCGCCTCGGGCTCCCAGTGTCGATCCAGCTCGGTCCACTCTCCGATCTCGACCCGGGCACCCCCGCGTCCCTCCGGTCGGAGGAAGAGGTCCCCGCGGAAGGCGAGGGGGACCTCCTCCCGCAGGAGCTCCCCCTCCGCGAGGCGGAAGACGAGGATCTCCGAGCGGTGGATTCCCGAGCCCCAGGATGTCGTGCAGGTGAGCTCGGGGCTCCCGTCCCGGTCCAGATCGGTGACGAGGGCGGAGTGGAGCCCGAAGCCCCCGAAGCCCGGCGTGAGGGGGTGGACCTCCCCCGCGGCGATGAGGAAGCTCTCGCACCACCACTCCTCCGACCGGATCTTGAGGAGGCGGATCCCCAGTCGGGTCTCCATCTCCGGGGTCGTCAGGTCGAGGAGGGAGAGGGAGAGCGGTCGGCCGGGGGGCAGGCCCGACCGGGTCCGCCGAAGGGCGGCTTCGACCTGCTCGACCAGTGGACCGGACTCGAGGATGACCGGCTCTTGCGAGCGCATCGCTCGATCGGGCACATCCGCCGGGGCGCAGCCGACGAAGAATCCGATGAGGACCCCGAGGAGCGCACCGCGGAGGGAGAGCGATTTGGCGATCAAGCTGCCGGTCTCTGGCATGGGGACCTCCTCCTTCCTCGCCGCGGCTTCGCGATCCTACCCGGCGAGGAACGGACGGGGGCGTCACAGCCTCGCAACTCTCCCCCGAACCGGCGGGGAGGGGGGATGAGCACCCCTCCCGACAAGGTCTGCGCGACCTGCGGCCGCCGCTTCTCCTGGCGCCGGGCCTGGGCGGATCGGTGGGACGAGGTCCGATACTGCTCCAACGGCTGCCGCCGCCACCGCCCCGGCGCGCTCGACCGCGCGCTGGAGGACGCGATCCTCTCCCTCCTCGCCGAGCGCCGCGCGGACGCGAGCATCTGCCCCTCGGAAGCGGCGCGTCACGCCCGGCCGGAGGACTGGCGGGAGCAGATGGAGCGGACCCGACGGGCGGCGCGGCGACTCGTTGCGGCGGGGCGTCTCGAGATCACCCAGGGGGGGCGCGTCGTCGACCCGAGCACGGCGAAGGGGCCGATCCGCCTCCGGCTCCCCCGCTCCTGAGGGACCCCGGAATCCCATCGCGCTCGCGCCGCTCAGCCGCCCGCCCGGAGGATCACCACCGGGATCGCGATGACAATCCCCCAGAAGCACAGCCCGATGAACCAGCCGCCCAGGCCGGGGAGCCCCTCGTCTCCCGGGTCACCCCGGAGGATGAGGGGGAGCATCGCGAGCTGGAAGAAGAGTCGGAGGACTCCGCTCAGGGCGATGAGGCCGAGGAGCATCTCGAAGAGGAACCTGAGCGTGCCCACCCTCGGTCCCTTCCGGTCAGGCGGCGGAGACGGTGCGGGTGAGGACCGGGCGGAGGAGGGTGATCGCGATGATCGTCCCCGCGGTCGCGGCCACCGGCTGCCAGTCGCGCTGAACCGCGCTCGCCACGAGCCACGAGCCGATCCCCAGGGAGATCAGCGGCGGGATCGGATAGAGGGGGACGCGGAAGGGGCGGGGCAGATCCGGTGAGCGACGTCGCAGCACGATCACCGAGACCATCGCGAGCATCATCGCGATCGTCGTGAGCAGCCCGACATACTCGAAGAGCGAGGCGAGGCTCGAGCTCCAGACCATGGTCAGCGTGATGGCGAGCATGACGAGGATCGCGCGGGTCGGGGCCCCGTGCTCGTTCAGCCGGCCGAGCGGCGCGGGGAGCTGCCCCTTCCAGCTCATCGCCGCGAAGATCCGCCCCCCGGTCATCGTTCCCGTGCTCAGCGTGGAGACGAAGAGCCCGATCAGCGCGATCGTCACGAAGGACCCTCCCCGCTCGCCGAGGAGATGCTGGGCGACGGTGGAGCCGATCGCGGGCAGGGCGACGAGCTCACCCCCCGCCCCGAGCTCGACCATCGCCACCGGCGGGATCACCCGGAGGTAGACGATGTTGATGAGGAGGTAGAGGGTCCCGACAAGGAGGACGCTGCCGATGATCGCGAGGGGGAGGTTCCGCTGGGGGCGACGGACCTCTCCGGCGACCTCCGCCGCCGTCGACCAGCCGAGGTAGGCGAAGCTGATGCTCACCACGGCGAGTCCGACCGCGCCGGAGAGGAGGCCGGGACCGGTCGCGCCCCGCAGGAGCGCCTCCAGCTGCGGTCCCGCGGTCCCGGCGGGGATGGCGCCGAGGGGGGAGGTCGGGTCGAGGCGACGGGCGGCGTCGAGGAGCTCCGCGGAGGGGAGGAGCGGCTCTCCCATCAGGACGAAGCCGACCCCGATGAACCCGACGACGAGGAGCAGCTTGAACGCGACGAGGATGTCGTTGATGCGCTGCCCGCCGAGCACGGTCCGCGCGTGGACCAGGCTGAGCGCGGTGAGCACCGCCGTGGCGGTGATCCTCGGGTCGATGGCGGGGGCGAGCTGCTGGAGGTACTCGCCGGTCACGAGGGCGACCGCGGCGAGGGACGAGACATACCCGATGAGCAGGGTGATCATCCCCTTGAGGTACCCTGCGCCCGCCCCGAGGGCGTCGTGGACGACGACGTACTGGGCGCTCGCGCGAGGTCGCATCGCCGCGAGCTCGGCGACCGAGAGCCCGCCGCAGAGCGCGACGAGGCCGCCGATCACCCAGGCCGCCATCAGGTTGCGGGTGCTGACGAGCTCCGGTCCGATGAAGCCGGTGACGGTGAAGATGCCGGAGCCGATCATCGAGGCGATGCAGATCCCGAGGGCGCTCGGTCCGGAGATGAGCCGCCGCTGGCCGGACTCCCGGTCGATGGAGGCGCTCTCGACGCCGCTCGCGGCGCCGCTCTCGCTGGGGGCGGGGGGCGTGGTCATGCCGAGACGGTAGCGAAGCCATCTCGAGAGAGAAAGCTCTTCGCTCCCGCGGGATCCGTCGCCGAGTCTGGAACCCGGACGCCGGATCGGAGAGACTCTCCGCAGCACCTCGACTCTCTCCCGGAGGCCCGATGCGACCCTATCTCGACCTGCTCCAGACCCTCCTCGACACCGGCGTCCGGAAGTCGGACCGGACCGGCACCGGCACGCGCGCCCTGTTCGGTCACCAGATGCGCTTCGACCTCGCGGCGGGGCTGCCGATCGTCACCACGAAGAGGATCCATCTGAAGTCGGTGATCCACGAGCTCCTCTGGTTCATCCGGGGGGAGACGAACGTCCGACCCCTGCAGGAGGTCGGCGTGCGGATCTGGGACGAGTGGGCGGACCCCGAGACCGGGGAGCTGGGGCCGGTCTACGGCGCGCAGTGGCGCCGCTGGCCCGGAGAGCGCGGAGAGACGATCGACCAGCTCGGCGGGGTCATCGAGCAGATCGGCCGGAACCCCGACTCGCGGCGCCTCATCGTCACCGCGTGGAACCCCTCCCAGGTCGACGCGATGAAGCTCCCCCCCTGTCACTCCCTCTTCCAGTTCCAGGTGATGGATGGCCGGCTCTCCTGCCAGCTCTACCAGCGCAGCGCCGACATCTTCCTCGGGGTCCCGTTCAACATCGCGAGCTACGCGATCCTCACCCACCTCGTGGCCCATGTGACCGGGCTGGAGGTGGGGGAGTTCATCCACACCTTCGGGGATGTGCATCTCTACGAGAACCATGTCGAGCAGGCCCGGCTTCAGCTCACCCGCGAGCCGAAGCCGCTCCCTCGGCTCGAGCTGCCCCCGGCGATCCGCTCGATCGACGACTTCAGCTACGACGACATCCGGGTGATCGGCTACGAGAGCCATCCCCGCATCAGCGCCCCGGTCGCGGTCTAGGAGGTCGTCGTGCGCATCACCCTGATCGCGGCGGTCGGCAGCGGGGGCGTCATCGGCCGGGATGGGGACCTCCCCTGGCGACTCCCCGCCGACCTCCGCCACTTCAAGCGGACGACCCTGGGTCATCCGATCCTCATGGGGCGGAAGACCTTCGACTCGATCGGCAAGCCCCTCCCCGGGCGCCGGAACCTCGTGCTCAGCCGCGACCCCGACGCCCTCCCCGAGGGAGTGGAGGGAGTGGGGAGCGTCGAGGAGGCGCTCTCCCGGGTCGAGGGGGAAGATGAGCTCTTCGTGATCGGGGGCGCCGAGATCTATCGGCTGCTCCTCGAGCGGGCGGACCGCCTCGTCATCACCGAGGTCGAGGGGGAGTTCACAGGGGACACCTTCTTCCCCGAGATCGACCTCGATCACTGGCACGAGGTGGAGCGGACCCGCTGCGAGCCGGACGAGAAGAACCCCCATCCCCACGCCTTCGTGATCTGGGAGAAGGTCCCGACCCTCCACGGCTGAGCCGGTCATCCCCCTCATCCGCCCACCCTGCGCGACCTCCACGGCGCCCCGATCTTGGGGTGGCCTCAAGTCCGACCCCCCGGGGATCCGATGATTCGGGGGGGGCCGGGGCGACCGCGCTCCGGCCGATCGGGGACTCTCGGAGGAGCGAGGACACCATGACGAGCAGCAGTGTTTCGATCCGGGTCGCCACGACGGCGGAGCTCGAGGCGGTCGCCGGGCTCTGGCTCGCCCTCCTCGAGCATCGCGCGGACTATCACCCCTGCCACGGCGGCGCCCCCGATGGACTTCCCGCCCTCGTCGAGGAGCTGGAGCGAGGCGTCGCGACCGGCGACATCCTCGTGCAGGTGACGGTCGAGCCGTCCGGGCGCGTGGTCGGGGCCTGCGTCGGCTCCATCACCGAGCGCCCCCCGATCTGCGCCGAGCGCCACCTCGGCTCGGTCGATCTCCTCTATGTGCGACCGGGGCAGCGGGATCAGGGGATCGGCCGCACCATGCTGCGCAGCATGGTCGAGGCGCTTCGCGCGGGAGGCGCGGAGCGGGTCGAGGCGACCCTCTGCGCCGAGAACTCCGACGCGATCCGCTTCTTCGAGCGCTCCCGCTTCGAGCTGCACACCGTGACCCTCACGCGGACCTTCGGCTGAGTCGCCTCCCGGGCGCTCTCCCCCTCCTGCGACCCGATCCTCGCCTGCGACCCGATCCGGGCGATCTCCGCCCTTGAGCCGGCGATAGGGTTCTCGTAGCGTTTCCGCTCGCCCGACCCCTCCCGGGATGCCCTCCCGGGTGGCCCTCCCGATCAGCGGGGCCCCTCGACGAGGGGGAGCCGCAGCGCAGGGGCCGGGGAACACCGAGCATTGGAAACCCGATGAGAGGGATCGCCCATGCCTCCGCGCAGCACACCGGACCCCGACCTGAAGAGCATGCCCCCCGGGGTTCCCTACATCATCGGGAACGAGGCCGCCGAGCGCTTCAGCTTCTACGGCATGAAGGGGATCCTCACCGTCTTCATGACGAAGCATCTCCTCGATGCCTCCGGCAACCCGGATGTCATGACCGACGAGGAGGCGAAGGGGATCTACCACCTCTTCACCGCCGGCGCGTACTTCTTCCCCATCCTCGGCGCACTCCTCGCGGATGTGATCTGGGGGAAGTACCGGACGATCCTGTGGATCAGCCTGATGTACTGCGTGGGGCACGGCGCCCTGGCCCTGATGGACCTCGGTCCGGCGACCGGCGCGTGGGACATGCGACCGTTCCTCTACATCGGCCTCGCCTGCATCGCGGTGGGGGCGGGCGGGATCAAGCCGTGCGTCTCGGCCCACGTCGGCGACCAGTTCGGTCGATCGAACCAGCACCTGCTGACGAAGATCTTCAACTGGTTCTACTTCTCGATCAATCTCGGCGCCGCGGCGAGCACGATCCTCACGCCGATCCTCCTCAAGAACTACGGCCCGGCGTGGGCATTCGGCGTGCCCGGCGTCCTGATGGCGATCGCGACCTTCGTCTTCTGGCTGGGGCGGAACTCCTTCATCCACGTCCCGCCGAGCGGGTGGGCGAAGTTCAAGTCGGAGACCTTCAGTCCGGAGGGGAAGCGCTCGCTCCTGAACCTCGCGCCGCTCTTCCTCTTCTTCGTTCCCGCCTTCTGGGCGATCTTCGACCAGACCGGCTCCGCGTGGGTCCTGCAGGCGGAGTCGATGAACCGGGACTTCCTCGGCGCCTACTGGCTC
This sequence comes from Pseudomonadota bacterium, assembly GCA_017859655.1. Taxonomy (GTDB): domain Bacteria; phylum Planctomycetota; class UBA8108; order UBA1146; family UBA1146; genus JAFMMO01. Next base: position 9,959 of record JAFMMO010000047.1, read on the forward strand.
GAGAGCCAGGTGCAGGCCGTGAACCCGATCCTGATCCTGCTCCTCATCCCGGTCTTCACCTACTTCGTCTACCCGATGATGGGTCGTTTCTTCGAGCCGACCCCCCTCCGCAAGATCGGGATCGGCTTCGTCCTCACCGCCTTCGCCTTCGGCCTCTCCGCCATGATCGAGACCCGCATCGGGTCGAAGGCCCCCGAGGCGGTGCAGCTCTTCTGGAGCGAGGTCTCGGGCGAGGGAGGGGGCTCGAGGAGCCTCGATGAGACGGTCGCCTCGATGCGCCGGGCGAAGTGGGATGACGCGCGGATCGCGGAGAGCCTCTCCCCCCTGCCCGACGCGGCCGCCGCGCTCGCCGGCGGCGGTGCCCCCGCAGGGACCGTGGGAGACCTCGTGGCCGCCGCCCACGCCGCGGGGATGGCGGACGAGGCGATCGCTGAGCAGGTGGGGGGCTTCCCGAACGTGGGCGCATTCGTCGATGCCCTGGTCGTGGGAGAGCCCGAGGCGGGGAGTGTCCTCGCGGTCGCGCTCGGCGAGGTCTCCGGTCCGCCGGAGTCCCTCTCTCAGGCGGTGCGCGTGGCGCGCGTCCTCGGCTGGCGCGACACCGACGGAGAGGAGGGGACCGGCGCGGTCATCGCTCCCTACCTCGCCGGCATGCCGAGCATCGGCTGGCAGTTCCTCGCGTACCTGATCCTCACGAGCGCCGAGATCCTCGTCTCCATCGTCTGCCTCGAGTTCGCCTACACCCAGGCGCCCCGGGCGATGAAGAGCTTCCTGATGGGGGTCTACTTCCTCGGAGTCTCCCTCGGGAACTTCTTCGTCTCCGGGGTGAACTTCGTCCTCGAGGCGATGAAGGATGCCGAGGGACGCACGCCGCTCGAGGGCGCGTCCTACTACTGGTTCTTCGCCGGAGTGATGGCGGTCGCGACCGTCGGCTATGTCTTCTTCGCCCGCGGGTACAAAGGGGAGACCTTCATCCAGGGCGAGGATGGGAACCTCACCACGGACCACGCCGAGGCGGAGGCGGAGGGCACCGAGCCCCGCTGAGTGCGGCCGAGCCCGAGGAGGGCAGCATGAAGTTCAGGACCGAGCGCGTCATCGCGAGTCCCCGGGATGAGGTCTTCCGGGTCTTCACCGACCTCGAGGGAGCGCCGGAGCGGATCCGCGGGATCGACAGGATGGAGCTGCTCACCGAGGGGCCGATGGAGGAAGGGACACGCTTCCGCGAGACCCGGACGATGTTCGGCAAGGAGGCGACCGAGGAGATGACGGTCTCCGAGTTCGAGGCGGGCCGCGGCTATGTCACCCTCGCCGAGTCCTGCGGCGCCCGCTATCGCGCCGGGTGGACCTTCGAGGATTGCGAGGGGGGGACGAAGGTCATCTTCGACTTCGAGTCGACCCCGGTCACCCTGATGGCGAAGCTCACCTCGCCGATCCTGGGCCTCTTCTTCGGGCGCATGATGAAGCGCTGCCTCACCGACGACTTCGATGACCTGCAGAAGTCACTGGAGAGCTCCTCCCCCCATTGAAAGAGGCCCATTGAGGACGGCCCAGTGAGGACGGCCCAGTGAGGATGGCCCAGTGAGGATGGCCCAGTGAGGATGGCCCAGTGAGGATGGCGCAGTGAGAGACGCCGAGAGAGCTCGGCGTCAGGCCTCCACTCCGTGCCAGAACCGCGCCCCGCTCCCCCGGGCGCTTCTCGCGGCCCGCAGCACATAGAGGCAGGGAATCAGGTTGCCCAGTCCCATCGTCGCGATCGTCCAGAGGGCGGTCCGGGGGAGGGATCTCTCCCGGTGGGCGACCCACCCGGCGAAGAGGAAGAAGCCGACATAGAGGTCGACGAGGGTCGCGAGGCCCCAGGGCTGCGCGACCATGTCGCGCAGCACCTCGCCCAGACCGCCCCCGTGAAGCGCGCCGCGGATCACCACCGCGAGGAGGGCCACGAAGAGGACCGCGGCGAGCGGGGTCGCGGCGCGGGGCGTCTCCTCCGCCTCCCGGAGCCGGCTCTCACTCATCGCGGACTCCGCTCGCCACCACGGCCTGCGCGCGCGGCGGTCGCGGGAAGAAGGCGCTGACCTCCTGCTGGTAGCGTCGGTACTCGTCTCCCCGGCTGCGCAGCGCCTGCCGCTCGGTGGGAGGGATCCCGGTCACCTTGAGGAGGAAGAAGAGCATCACGGCGGGGCCGAAGAGGGTCGCCCAGCCGGTGGGGCCGCTCCAGCCGATCACGACATAGCCGAACCAGTGGAGCCACTCGAAGAAGTAGTTCGGATGCCGCGACCAGCTCCAGAGCCCCCGGCGGCAGACGCGCCCCTTCGACTCCGGGTCGAGCTTGAAGGCGGCGAGCTGCCGATCGGCGATCGTCTCCCCCCCGATGGCGAGGAGCCAGATCGCCGCGCCGATCGCGTCGGCGAGCCCGAGCCCGCCGAAGGGAGCGGTTGGATCGCCCTGGGTGTTCCGGGCGGCGAGGAAGATCGGGGTCGCGAAGAGGAGCGCCCAGACCGCCTGGACCTGGAAGAACACGAAGAGCCAGCGCCCGGCGCCCTCCCCGGTGTTCCGTCGGATCTCGGTGTAGCGACCATCCTCCGGCTCCCGCTGCATCCGCTGCCACAGGTGGAGCCCCAGACGGAAGCCCCACACTCCGATCAGGGCTCCGAGGAGCAGGCGCCGGGCGGGGAGCCCGCTCCCGAAGACGCAGAAGGCCACGCCGACGAGCCCGGTCCCGAAGCTCCACGCCACATCGACGATCCCGGCGTTGCCGGTCCTCCGCTGCACCCGCCAGAGCAGGGCCATGACGGTGGCGACGAGGAGCCAGCAGCCGAGCCAGAGTTGCCACGCCGCGAGGGTCATGCGGCTCTCCTTTCGGAGGTCATCAGTCGGGAGCGCAGGACGAGGAGGCCGGGGAAGGCGATCCCCCAGACGATGGCGAGGGCGGGGAGCGGCCAGGGGCTCTCGCCGATGGGCGGGATCGACACCGCGCCCAGCTTCGCGCCTCCGAGGTAGGCGAGGGGACCGCTGGTCGCGCCGATGATCGCGGCGAGGCGGAGGCGCCCATCGAGCCAGCCGAAGGCGGTGCCGGGGGCGCAGTGCGCGGCGAGGTTCACCCAGAGGAGCGCCATCCAGTTGGGGAGCACGACGGCGTCGAGGAGGACGCCGCTGCGGGCCGCGGCCGGGAACCCGACCCAGCCGAGACGGTGGAGGAGTCCGTCGACGAGGACCCCGAGGAGGGCCGCGAAGCCGAGGACCTGAAGCTCCCGGGCCGGAGCCCGTCGGGCGAGGAGCGCGATCCCCACGCCGGCGATCCCGAGGAGCGCGGCGAGCCCAGGGTGGCCCTGTCCGGCTCCCACGACGAGCGCGAGCCAGGTGCCCTGCCAGAGGAGAAAGCTCCGGATGATCGGCCCCCGCCCCTGGCTCGCGGAGCCGTCGGCGATCTCGGCGGGATCCATGCCTGCCATCGCGGGGCTCTCCGCCGAGCTCTCGCTGGTCTTGCTCGTGCTCAAGGTCTATCCTCACAAACGCTTATGGAGAGTCGCGGGCCTCGGGCTTCGGTGGTTCGCTCCCGAATCTTCCCTTGCCTGCTGAATCCGTTTCGTCCCGAATCTGCGAACGGATTCGAGCCGGGAGGGCAGCGGTCGGCTCAGGGATGAGCCCCCGCCCTCTCCAGCCCGCCACCGGAAGGACACGACATGGCCGGCATCGCCCTCGCGGAACGGGGCCTCCTCCCTGAGACACTCGAGCGCTGGGGGATCCGCCGCCTCCTGCGGCAACGCCTGGAGCGCACCCTCCCCTCCGTCCCCGCGGATGTCGAGGAGCGGGTCGCGAGCTTCGCCCGCTCGATGCGCGAGGCGCCGATCGCGCTCGTGCCCGAGCTCGCCAACGAGCAGCACTACGAGGTGCCCGCCGAGTTCTACGCCCATGTCCTCGGGCCCCACCGGAAGTACTCCAGCGCGTTCTACCCGGAGGGGGTGACCACCCTCGAGGAGGCGGAGGCGGCGATGCTCGCGCTGACCTGCGAGCGGGCGCAGCTCCGCGACGGGCAGCGGATCCTCGAGCTCGGCTGCGGGTGGGGATCCCTCACCCTCTGGATGGCGGCACACTACCCCGGCTCCACGATCACCGCGGTCTCGAACTCGAACTCCCAGCGGGAGTGGATCGAGCGCACCGCTCGCGAGCGGGGGCTCGCCAACCTCCGGGTCATCACCTGCGACATGAACGCCTTCGAGGCGGAGGGCCCCTACGACCGCGTGGTGTCGGTGGAGATGTTCGAGCACATGCGCAACTGGGAGCGCCTGCTCGGCCGGGTGCGGGGGTGGCTGGCGGAGGACGGCCGCGTCTTCCTCCATGTGTTCAGTCATCGTCGGACCTGCTACCCCTTCGAGGTGGAGGGCCCGAACGACTGGATGGCCGCTCACTTCTTCTCGGGCGGGATGATGCCGAGTCACGATCTGCTCGGGGTCCTCGACCTGCCCTTCTCCATCGAGGAGGACTGGGTGGTCGACGGGACCCACTACGCCCGCACCTCGGAGGCGTGGCTCGACAACCTGGAGCGTGAGAAGGAGCGCCTCTGGCCGATCCTCGAGGCGACCTACGGAGAGGGTGAGGCCCAGCGCTGGTTCCACCGCTGGCGGCTCTTCTTCCTCTCGTGCGCGGAGCTCTTCGGCTACCGCGGCGGGAAGGAGTGGATCGTCAGCCACTACCGGCTCGCGCCCCGGGAACAGGGAGACGCGTGAGCGGAGCGGCCCGGGAGCGCGTCGCCATCGTCGGGACCGGGATCTCCGGCCTCGTCGTGGCGCACCGGCTCGCCGACACCCACGATCTGACCGTCTTCGAGGCGGGGGAGCATGTGGGAGGGCACACCCACACCCACGACTTCGAGGTCGATGGCGTCACCCACGCCGTCGACAGCGGGTTCATCGTCTTCAACGAGCGGACCTACCCGAACTTCCTGGCGCTGCTGCAGGAGCTCGGGGTGCCGTGGCGCGCGTCCGACATGAGCTTCAGCGTGCGCGACGACCGGGATGGCCTCGAGTACAACGGCACGAACCCGTCAGGGCTCTTCGCTCAGCGACGCAACCTGCTGCGTCCCCGCTTCTGGGGGATGCTGCGCGACACCCTTCGCTTCTACCGGGGCGCCCACCGCTACCTCGAGCCCGAGTTCGCGACGGTCACCCTCGGGGAGGTCCTCCGGCAGGAGGGGTTCGGGCGCTCCTTCGTGGAGCAGCACATCCTGCCGATGGGCGCGGCGGTCTGGTCCTCGACCACCGAGGGGATGCTCGACTTCCCCATCCAGACCTTCGCCCGCTTCTTCCACAACCACGGCTTCCTCCAGCTGCGGGACCGCCCGCAGTGGCTGACCGTCATCGGGGGCTCGCGCGCCTACATCGATCCGATCACCGCTCCCTTCGCGGACCGGATCCGCACCCGCACCCCGATCCGGCGAGTCCGCCGTCGCCCGGAGGGTGGGGTCGAGGTGGAGACCCACGCCGGCGAGCTCTCGACCTTCGACCGCGTCGTCCTCGCGTGTCACTCCGATCAGGCCCTCGCGCTCCTCGAGTCCCCCACGGCGGAAGAGCGGAAGATCCTCGGGGCGATCCCCTACCAGCCGAACGATGTCACGATCCACACCGACACCTCGATCCTCCCCCGCGCCCGACGGGCCTGGTCGAGCTGGAACGTCCGGATCGACCCCGGGGATGGTCCGGAGTCGCGCCTCCGCGCCACCTACTGGATGAACCGCCTGCAGGGCCTGGAGGCCCCGGTCGACTTCCTCGTCACCCTCAACGATGCCGATGGGATCGACCCGTCTCGGGTGCTCCGCCGGCTGCAGTACAGCCATCCCCTCTTCACCCCCGAGGGGATCGCCGCCCAGGGGCGCCACGGGGAGATCGACGGCGTGGGCGGAGTCCACTTCTGCGGCGCCTACTGGGGGTATGGCTTCCACGAGGACGGGGTGAAGAGCGCGCTCGCCGTGCTCGCCCGGATCCCCGGGGGGCGGGACGGGTCGACGGCGGCGCCCGCCATCGAGGTCGAGACGCGCGAGCGGAGCGAGGAAGCGGCCTGATGGACCGGCACGGGACGAGAGAGGCCGAGCTCCGGAGCGGGCTCTACCGCGGCTCGGTGCGCCACCTGCGCACCGGTCCCCGGCCTCATCGCTTCCGGGTCCCCCTTCACTACCTCTACCTCGACCTGGATGAGCTGGAGACCATCTTCGCCCGGCGTCTCCTCTGGTCCCATGAGGCCCCGAACCTCGTCAGCTTCCGACGGCGGGACTACCACGGGGACCCGGATGTGCCCCTCGATCAGGCGGTCCGCCGGAGCGTCGCCGCGGAGATCGGGCGGGAGGTGGTCGGGCCGATCCGGATGCTGACCCATCTCCGTCACTTCGGCTTCGTCTTCAACCCGGTCACCTTCTACTACTGCTACGCCGCGGACGGGGAGACCCTCGAGGCGGTGCTCGCGGAGATCACGAACACCCCCTGGGGAGAGCGCCATGCCTACGCGCTCGATCTGGTCGCGGCGCCGGTCGAGTCCCACGCGACTCGCTCCGGCGCGGCGACGGAGCCCGTCGCCACGCGGATCCCGAGGCGCCACCGCGCCTTCCGGAAGGCGTTCCACGTCTCTCCGTTTCTCGACATGGACCATGAATACGACTGGGGCTTCTCGGATCCGGGAGAGCATCTCTCGGTCCGGATGCGGAACTTCCGCGAGGGGAAGCTGCTCTTCGAGGCGGGTCTCGAGCTGAAGCGCGAGCCGATCACCGGTCGCGCCCTCGCCGCCGCCCTGCTCCGGAACCCGGTGATCCCGCTCTTCGGGCTCACCGTGATCTACTGGCAGGCGGTCCGTCTCTGGTGGAAGCGCACCCCGTTCTTCCCGCATCCTCGGAAGCGGACCGCCGAGGCGGCCGCTCCCGGCCCCGTGGACCCGATCCCGGAGACCAGCTCGCGCTCCGATGGAGGACCCTTGCGATGAGTCAGGATGAAGCGACCCTCCCCCTCAAGGCCGCCTTGGGGACCGATCGGCGCGCGCGCCGACGCTCCCTCTCCGAGCGGCTCGTCCACCTCGCCGCGTCGCGCATCGCGCGTGGCACGCTGACGATCATCGCGGAGGGGCGGGTCACGCGGTTCGGCGTGCCGGAGGAGGGGGGCCTCGCGGCCGAGATCCGCGTCCGCGACCGCCGCTTCTTCGCGGAGGTCGCGACGGGAGGCGTGGTGGCGGTCGGCGACACCTACCGGGATGGCCTCTGGGAGACCCCCGACCTCGTCGCCCTGATCCGGCTCCTGGTCCGCAACCGCGACGCCCTCGCCAGCGTCGATGGGCGGCTCGCGCGCCTCGTCCGCCCGCTGCGCCGGCTGGCGCATCGCGCCCGACGGAACACCGTCTCGGGGAGCCGTCGGAACATCGCGGCGCACTACGACCTGTCGAACGAGTTCTTCGAGCTCCTCCTCGATGAGACGATGACCTACAGCGCGGCGGTCTACGAGCATCCGGAGCAGTCCCTCGCCGATGCCCAGCGCGCGAAGCTCGACCGCCTCTTCCGGAAGCTCGACCTCGGCCCCGGCGACCACCTCCTGGAGATCGGCACCGGCTGGGGAGCGCTCTCGATCCGGGCCGCGAGCGAGTTCGGCTGCCGGGTGACGACGACGACGATCTCGAAGGAGCAGCACGCGTTCGCGCGTCGGCGCATCGACGAGGCGGGGCTCGCGGATCGGATCGATCTGCGTCTTCAGGACTATCGGGATCTCGAGGGGACCTACGACAAGATCGTGTCGGTCGAGATGATCGAGGCGGTGGGGCACGAGTACTACCGCGACTTCTTCACTCAGTGCGCCCGACTGGGGGCCCCGGATGCCCTCTTCGCCATGCAGGCGATCACGATCTCGGACCAGCACTACGAGCGTTCGCGCCGCAACGTCGACTACATCAAGGCGCGCGTCTTCCCCGGCAGCAACATCCCCTCGATCGGGGCGCTCATCGGGGCCGCGACCCGAGGGAGCGACTGGCGCCTGCGGCACCTCGACGACATCACCCCGCACTACTGCCGGACCCTCGCCGAGTGGCGGACGAACCTCCACGAGGCGAGCGCCGAGGTCGACGCGCTCGGGCTCGATGCATCCTTCCGCCGAGCCTGGGAGTTCTACCTCGCCTATTGCGAGGGGGGCTTCGCGGAGCGCTTCATCAGCACGGCCCAGCTCGTCTTCTCCCGCTCCGACTGGCGCGGAGAGGCCCCCGGGGTTCCCCGGATCAAGGGCAAGCGGCGGATCTGAGCCCTCCCGGCCGGTTCGACCGATCCTCGGGCCGGATGCTAGTCTTCTCCGATGGGGAGTCTCCGTCCGGGCGTGGGTCGTCCGGCGGCAGCAGCCCCCGACCCATTGGAGGGCCTGTGCTGCTCTACCTCGCTCTCTCCGGCGTCATCGCCTCCGTGAGCTACGTGCTCCTGCTGCTCCTCGAGGGGCTCTCGCTCGTCGGGGGGCCCGAGCAGACCCTCGCCGCCGGGAGCTCGCTCCTCGTGCCGTGGCTCATCGGAGTGATCTCGACCCTCGTCTTCCTCCGCCCGATGGTGCGTGCCCGCACCATCCTCGGCCCGGTCCTCGCCGCCCTCGCCCTGCCGTTCGTCTCGGGGGTCGCCTGCTCGATCGGACT
>JAFMMO010000248.1 GCA_017859655.1 Pseudomonadota bacterium
GACGCGCTCCCTGAAAGAGGTGCCCGAGGAGGGCGATCGCATCCGTGATCGTCTCCCCCCCATCGCCGTCGACATCGAGAGCGATGGGGCAAGGCCCCGGCGGTCCCCCGAAGAAGAGGTGGTTCAGGATCCAGAGCGCGTCGGCGATGTTCACCGCGCCATCCCGGTTCCCATCCCCCCGCCGGAAGGGGGAGAGCCCGGATCCGATGACATAGGTGATCGAGCCGTCGATCCGTTCCAACGGTCGCACCGCCCCGCCGCTCACGATCACCGCGTTCTCCACCGCGCCCCCCGGCAGGGAGTTCGTCCAGGCGAGGGGGGTCACCGGCTGGGGGATCGAGGTCGTGAGGAAGAAGGGCGCGAAGGTCTCGTAGGTCGCGGTGACGACGACGGCGCTCTGCAGCACCTCGGTGGTCAGCCCCGCGAGGTCGAAGAGCACCTCGAGGGTCCACCCCTGGGAGATGCCGAGATCACACTGGACGAACTCCGGGGCCGGGTCGAACCCGAGCGCCACCCCGGTGACGCTCTGGAAGGAGCGCAGCTCTCGCAGGGAGAGGCGGAATCCATCGGTGCCCGCGTCGCCGACCCCGGTCTCGAGCTGGTCGATGACGAGGGGGAGCTCGAAGGTCGCGAGGCCGGTCCCCTCGTCGACGAGCACGGTGAGGTCGGGCGCGATGAGCGCGAACTGCGGCGGGAGGGTCGCCTCGACCGAGAGGGTGAGGTCCTCCTCGATGGGGTCGACCGCGGTGGCGCCGAGGACGACGTGGTTCTCGACGAGGATCCCCGGCGCGACCTCCAGGCTCTCGCAGAAGCCGATCGTGCTCGCCACGGAGAGTGGCGCGCCCGTGCTCACCGCGTAGCGCCCCACGACGATCTCGTGGACGGGGCCGGGGGGCAGGCTCGGCGCGGAGAGGCTCGTCACGGCGCTGTGGGTGAATCCTTCGGGGGTGACGACGGCGGAGGCGAAGCCGATCGGCGTGCCGTTCTCCAGGGTCGCCGCCGCGATGCCGAGCCCGGCGTCGATGCAGGTGAAGAGAGCCGGGTCGTTGCAGAGCCCGAAGGACCACCCCATCGATCCCGGTCCCGCGGGGACCTCGAGCTCGACGAGCACCTCGAACTCCCACCCCGGGAGGACGCCCTCCGGCCCGACCGCCCGCAGGACGGGAGCCGCTCCCTGCCCGGAGAGCGGCGACGCCGAGGCGAGGAGGAGGAGTCCCAGCAGGACCGAGAGACGACCGGGCATGGGGGGGATCTCCTCTCCGGGGAGCACTCTGCACCGGAGGCATCACGCTCCGAAGGCATCAGCGTCCCACCCCGCGCCCCCCTTCGCAAGCGGGAGGGCTCGCCCCCGCCTTCTCCCCGGGCCGGCCCACCCCCACCGCGCCGGCCCCCCCGAGCGCCTTTGATGAAAAGAGCCCCCGCCAGCGCCAGTCGCCGACGGAGGCCCATGGGTTGAATTCTGGAGAGATCAGTTCTGGATCGGGAGGACCTCGATGTGATCGATCAGCACCGCGGTGTCCCACGCGCTGTCGCCGACATCGGTCGCATGGAACTCGAGGCGGACCCGCTTCCCGGCGAACCCGGCCGGGATCGTCGCGAGCTCCGTGTACCAGCCGGTCGCGTAGACATCCCCCTTGTCGAACCCGATCTCGACCGAGCTCACGATCCCCGCGAGGGAGTCGACGAACTCATGGAAGAGGACCACGGTGTTCGTCGGGTCGTCCGCCTCGGTGAGGGTCACGGTGAAGGAGTCCTGGAACTGGCTGCCCACCCACTCCATGTACTCCTCCGAGAAGAAGTTCCAGTCGAAGGCGATGGTGCCGGCGTCGTCGTCGAGGCAGAACTCCTGGGTCATGCGACCGCTGTCGGTGGTGTAGCCGAGCCCGGTCGAGACGATGCCCATGTAGTTGCCGTCGGTCGGCAGGGTCGCGCCGAGGGCCGGGATGATGCGGGCGTCTCCCTCGATCGCGAAGTTGTGGCTGAGCTGCCCGCTCTCGTAGCTGGCGTCCAGCAGCCCCTCATGCTCGATGGAGAGGTCGAGGCTCCCGAACCCCCGGAACTCGGCGGGGCTGTCGTCGGCCTCGACGATGCCCGGGATGAACGCCTCGGCGAGGGTCTGACCCGGCTCCAGCATCGCGGCGATGACCGGCGGGCCGTTCGCCACGCAGAATCCGACCGCGACATGGTCGCTGTAGCCGAGGAACGCGCCGGCCCCCTGACCGAGGAACGCGGCGGCGAGTGTGGCGTTGTAGGTGCCGCGACAGATGCTCATGTAGACGAGGGAGTTCGGGCAGCTGCCGGTGTACTTCGAGAAGAAGGTGGGCATCATGCCGAAGCTCCCCCCCCAGAGCACCAGGCGGCCTCGCTGGAGGTCGCTCTCGTACTCCCGGCAGAGCTCCGCCGTGGCCTCCATGTTCGAGTGCACGACGACCTGACCGAAGGAGCCGCTCCAGCCGAACCGATCGGCGCTCTCCGGCGAGACCCCACGGTAGACGGTGTCTCCGTGGCTGCTGATCGCGACGACTCCGTAGTCGCCGAGGTTCTTGAAGTCCTCGACGGAGCCCTGACCCTCGGAGAGGTAGCCGACGAACTCGACGCCGTAGCAGCCCTGCTCCGTGAACATCGAGTACATCATCGGGACGTCGTCGTCCTCGCCCCAGTCGAAGAACTGCGCGGCGATGAGGCGGACGCGGGTGCTCTCGACCGTGTTCGACCCGGCCTCGACCTCCTCCTCCTCGACGAACCCGACCGCTCCGGTGCTGGGCTGGACATGGAAGCTGTCGTAGGCCCCCCACCCCACCAGTCGGCCGGACGACTCGCGCGGGTCTCCGGTCGGCGCGGTGGCGAGGCGCGGCGTGGAGCCCCCCTTGATGCCGGCGGCGGGCTTCTGGATCACTCCCGCGATCCCCGCCTCGTAGACGACCCACACGCCGTCGTTCGCGTCATTGCGACCCACCTCGGCCACACGCGGGTCCGCGCTGAGCTGCGCCTCGATCGAGGCGATCGCCTGGGCGACGGTGCCATTGGCGTGCGCCGCTTCGAGCTGGGACTGGAGGGAGTTCTGGAGCGCGATCAGCTCCTCGAGGACGCTCTCCTCCTTCCGCTCGACGATGATGACCGGGACCTCCTCGGAGGTCGCGATGGTGCCCGAGGAGCGGTGGACGACCACCTTCAGGGTGAACTCCCCCGTGGCGAACTCGCAGAACTCGACGAGCGCCGAGTAGATCTTGTCTCCCTCGATCTCATCCCCGTTCTGGAGATCACCATTGTCGGTCATGAACGCGATGGACGACTCCGAGCCGACCTCGTCGACCCGGACGAGGGAGACCCCATCGGACATCGTCTCCGGATCGGTCAGCGCGATCGTGACGGAGACCAGCATCGGCTCGGAGCAGGACCCATCCACGAACGCCAGGTCGCTGGCGGAGCCGTCCGAGACATAGACCACATCCTCGGAGAGGGTGAGGGCGCCGCCGAAGGTGTAGCCCGGGTTGTAGACCACCTTCACGGTCTCGACGATCGTCGTCCCCGGGATGGAGAGCTCGACGGAGTTGGTCCCGTAGGCCAGCTCGATCGCGCCGTCGAAGACCCCATCCGGGCCGATCGAGATGACCCCCGACCCCGGACCGGAGCCGCATCCGTCATCCGCGCACACGACCCCGGTCACCCCGGTCGAGAGGCCGCCGTAGTAGGCGAGCTCCGTGGGGAGCCCCAGGCCGTCGAGGTCGACGACCCGACCGGTGATGGGGAAGGTCGGGGAGCCCGTGGTTTTCGCGTTGAGAACCTCGGGATCGAGGAAGATCGCCACGCTCGGCTGGGCGCCGGGGTCCGCCGGTGCGCTCGAGACACCGCCGGAGTGATGCTGGATCTTGCAGCCCCCGAGGAGCAGCGCGAAGCCGAAGGCGAGGAGAGAGAGCAGCGGGAGAGCCCGCGGCCCCGAGCGGGGCACGGTGCGGGACTCGGGGCGGGTCATCGTGCGCTCCTCTCCGGAGGCGTTCGGGGCGGGTTGTCCCGTTGGCGGGCGGGACGGAATTCAGGCCAACCCCCCATCCGGAAACCGGCCCATCCGTAACCGAAAATCTTGAAGTCGTCCCGGATGAGAGCGCGGGCGGCCCCGGAGGTAGATGGTGGAAGGGTTGGGACGAAGCAATGCGAGCTTCGCCTTCGGACCAGGCTCGGCAGGGAGCCGAGACTCTCAGGGGTCAGAGAAGGGGACCCTGAATCTACAAGTCAGGACTCCAGCGCCCCACGCCGCTTCAGCCTCCCCTAGATCCTGAAGGAGTCCCCCTCGGGTCCCGGAGGACGGTCCTACCTTCCGCCCCTATCCCAGGACCGTGCAAGGCGGTTGCGCGTGGGTGAGAATCAGCAGGAGATCCCTGCTGAAGCACAAGCGGGTGAAGCTGGTGGACCCGAGGCGGTCCGGCTGGGGCGGGAGAGAGCGACCCTGACCCTGGAATTGAAGGGACTCGAGTCGCCACCCTTGCGCAGAACACGGTAGATCGTCGCTGGATGAAGGGTGGGTGTGATCGGCGGTGCGAACGCCACGTGTGGGTGGCGCTCACTTCACCGAGATTTCCGAGAGTTTGATTGCTCTGGCTTATGAATCTGCCTTGCCACCACGATGGGCAGATCACGCAACATTCATACCGAGATGGAAGGAA
>JAFMMO010000048.1 GCA_017859655.1 Pseudomonadota bacterium
GCGGGAGGGCGGGAGGGCGGGAGGGCGGAAAAGGAGTGGGGGCGGGAGGATTCGAACCTCCGAAGCATTACGCAACAGATTTACAGTCTGTCCCCTTTGACCACTCGGGAACACCCCCACCGATCGCTTCCGCTTCTGGTGCCTCCCCGGCCAGGACCCGCTCACCCGCCGCGCGGGGTCGCCGGGTCGGCGCGCGCGGCGGGTGAGAGCTAGCGGTGGGAATCGAACCCACAACCACCCGCTTACAAGGCGGGAGCTCTACCATTGAGCCACGCTAGCCGCGTGTCCCGGAGACTCGGAATGCCGGTTCGGGGTCATCCGAGTCGGATGGCCACCCTCCGGCGCCCGCGGTCCCGGGGAGAGGCGCGGAGTCTATCGAGAGGCTCCTCCCCCTGCAAGGGGAGGCGGTCGATCCGACGGGCGTCAGCGGCGCCGCTCCCAGGTGACCCCATCCGCGCCATCCTTGATGACGATTCCCCGTGCAAGGAGGGCGTCGCGCAGCTCATCCGAGCGGGCCCAGTCCCGAGCCTCCCGCGCCGCGCCTCGGGCCTCAAGCAGCTCCTGCTCCTCGGGACTCAGTCCCTCCTCCACCTGGGAGCTCTCCGCGAAGATCACCCCGAGGATGGCATCCGCGTGCTCGAGGAAGGCGAGGCCGGCGGCGGCCTCGTCGGGACCGAGCTCCCCTCTCCCGAGGGCCTTGGCGGTCTCATGGACCACCCCGAGGCCCCCCGAGACGTTCAGGTCGTCGTCGAGGCAGGCGTCGAACTGCGCCTGCGCCGCCTCGAGCCGCTCCCGCCACTCCGCCGAGGCGGAGGCCGGAGCCCCGGACGCGCCCTCACCCCGCAGCCGCTCCCCGAGCGCCCGCAGGCGGGCCACCGCCTTGCGGTCCCCCTCGAGCCCGTCGAGGGTGAAGTTCATCGGCTGGCGGTAGTGGGGTGAGATGAGGGTGTAGCGGATCTCGTATCCCTCGAATCCCCGGGCGAGGAGGTCATTGATGGTGAAGAAGCTCCCCTTGCTCTTCGACATCTTCGCGCCGTCCACCAGCAGATGGCGCGCGTGGACCCAGAAGCGGGCGAACTCCCCGTCTCCGGAGCAGAGGCTCTGGGCGCGCTCGCACTCGTGGTGCGGGAAGATGTTGTCCTCGCCCCCCGTGTGGACATCGAAGGTTCGGCCGAGGTACTTCTCGCTCATCGCCGAGCACTCGATGTGCCAGCCGGGGAAGCCGCGGCCGAAGGGGCTGTCCCACTGCATCAGGTGCTTCTCGTCGATCTTCCAGAGCGCGAAGTCGAGGGGGGACTCCTTGCGGTCATCCACCTCGATCCGGGCCCCGGCATCGAGATCCTCGAGCGTGTTCCCGGAGAGGCGGCCGTACTCGGGGAAGCTCCGGACCCGGAAGTAGACCCCGACGCCATCGACCTGATAGGCGTGCCCCTTCTCGATGAGGGCCTCGATCATCGTGATCATCTCGGCGACGTGCTCCGTGGCCCGCGGGTACTCGTGGGCGCGGCGGGCTCCGAGGATGTCGAGGTTCTCGAAGAAGACCTCCTCGTAGCGCCGGGCGATCTCGTAGGGATCGATCCCCTCCGCCCGCGCCATCTTCTCCAGCTTGTCCTCCCCCGCGGCGTCCGCGACATCGTCCACCGTCAGGTGACCGACATCCGTGATGTTCATCACCTGGGTCGTGCGGAAGCCGCGCTGGTCGAAGACCCGTCGCAGGAGATCGGCGAGGAGGAAGGAGCGCATGTTCCCGATGTGAGGGTCGGAGTAGACCGTGGGGCCGCAGTTGTACATGCGGACCTCTCCGGCCTGACCGGGGGTAAACTCCTCGAGGGAGTGGGAGAGGGTGTTGTAGAAGCGCAGCGCCATCGTCAGCTCCTTCTCCGGCCCCGGAGGCCGGGATCCTGCTCGGCCCGTCACGAGGAGGTCGGGCCTCCGGCTCCGGACCCATCGCCGGGGGCCTGCCCGACTTCTCCGCCCTCCTGCCCCGCCCCCGCCGAACGGACAAGGACGACCGCGGTCGCGGCGATCAGCCTCCCCTCGCCCACGGGGCCGAGCCCCTCGCCGGTCTTGGCCTTCACCCCGACCCGCTCGGGAGCGACCCCGAGGAGGGCGGCGAGGGAGCGGCGGATCTCCGCCCGATGCGGGAGCACCTTGGGGCGCTCCAGCTCGACGACCACATCCACGTTCTCGGTCCGGAAGCCGCGCGACTCCAGCCTCCGCCGCGCCTCGGCGAGGATCCTCCGGGAGTCGAGCCCCGCGAGGGCCGGGTCGGTGTCGGGGAAGAGCTCGCCGATGTCCCCCTCGCCGACCGCGCCCAGGAGGGCATCCGAGAGGGAGTGCAGGATCACATCCGCATCGGAGTGCCCCACCGCCCCGACCTCGGAGGGGATCCCCACCCCCCCGAGGAGGAGAGGGCGCCCCGGCTCCAGGCGATGACGATCGGTCCCGAGCCCGACACGGAAGTCGGGGGAGGCCGGCTGAGGATGCGATCCGCTGGTCATGGGGCGGAGGATACCGGAGCCCCCGCAGAGGGAACAGGCCGCCGACCCGGGATCCCCCCGGTGCGAAGGGGTGACGCGACGGGGGAGGCGTCCCCCGGATGGAGAAGCGGCGGGGACGGGCGCCGCGCCCGTCCCCGCCGCTCGTGCGGACCCGCCCGACTCAACGCCGGCGCGGCCGGATCAGAACCGGATCTCCGCGGTGAAGACGGTGACCGAGGCATTCGAGCCGACCCCGAGGGCGTTGGCGTTGAAGAGCCAGCCGGTCCCGAAGCTCAGGTTCAGGTAGTCGGTCGCCCGGTAGTGGACGGTGAGGTCGAGCTCCTCGCCGAGCTTGTCGCTGCTCGTGTTGTTCGAGGCGGTGCCGTTCGAGTTGTCCTGCAGCTCGAAGAAGCCGAGGACCCCCTCAGCGCTCCAGTCCTCGGAGAAGTTCATCCCCGCCTTGACCTTCGCGGCCCGGTAGTTCGTGTCGATGTCGTAGCCGTAGTAGGCGCTCTCCATGATGATCGTGTCGTCGTTCGACTCGAGGGAGATGAAGTTCCCGTTCTTCGAGTCGTCCCCGTTGTCATCCCCGGAGACCTCGGTGTAGCTGGCGTCGAGCCACGGGCGAGCGTCCTGGAAGCCCGGAAGCTGGTAGCGCACCCCGCCCATCAGCGCGAAGGAGCGCGCCTGGCGGATCCGGCCGAAGCCGGTGAGGTTGTTCACATAGCGACCGAACTGCCCGTAGGCCTCGCCGTAGAACTTCATCCCGGTGCGGTAGCCCTGCAGGTGGCCGCCGCCTCCCCAGGTCCAGACGCTCGAGCTCTGGTCGTTCATCAGGTCGAAGAACACGAAGCCGACCTGACCCTCGTAGTCGTCGGTCTGGAAGTCGTAGGTGAGGGTCGCGCCGAGGAGGGTCTCGTCCTCATCCGCCCGGAAGGTCTCGTTGAGGGTGAAGTAGAAGAGGTCGAGCTCCGCATCCCCCATGTTCAGCTCGCCGAGGAAGCCGGCGGCCTCCTGGGTCCCGACGAGCCCGGAGGAGGGCGCCATCGGCGCGCCGAAGTCCTCCGCTCCCGGTCCGGGATTCCCGAAGGCGCTCTCCGCGTTGCCGACGTCGAGGAGGAACGGCTCCCCGTTCCCCGCGAAGTCGATGGCGTAGTCGCGGATCCCCACCGAGAGGGTGAGGTCGGGGGTGAAGGCCCCCATCCACTGGACGTAGGCCTGATCGACATCGAGGGTCCGCCCGGTGCCCGAGCCGCCGACATTGTCCTGGAAGGCGTCGAACGGGGTCTCGAGGGTGAACATCGCGTTCACCCCATCCGCGAGCTGGGTGTCGATGTTCAGGGAGATCCACGGGTTGAGGAACCAGTCCCCGCCCCCCTCCGAGGGGTCGGTGTCCCAGCCGAGGGGCGCGGCGGCGGAGCCGTCGACCGCGTTGCCGAGGGCCGCATCGAAGTAGCGATCGTTGCGGAGGACCGCGTCGAAGCGCATCGAGCCGCTGAGCTCGATCTTGATCGCGCGCTTGGCGGTCACCTTCCCGCCGACGGTGGCCCCATCGAACTCGAACTCCATGCCCCCCTGGGCATCGAGGCCGGGGGCGCTGAGCGCGGTGGCGAAGAGGCAGAGGGCGAGCGTCGTCGCCCGGGTCCGGTTCAGACGGAGCATCGGAGCACGGTCCTTCCTTGGGTCGCGCCCGAGCCATCCGGGCGCGCCGCGGGGGTCCGGTCGGAGTGCGCGGGGCACGCCCGACCTCGGTTTCGATGGGATCGGAGCTTCCGTCCGCGGGCGTCCCTGCCCCGACCTTCCCGAGGGAAGGGGCTCGCACGAAGGGGCTCGGGAGCCCCCGGGTGAGCACTCGAACGGGGTGGACGCCGGAGAGAGCGCGGGGAGGGAGGCCCCATCGCAGCGTCGGGGAGACCTCCCCCGACGATCGGCGAAGGAGCGAGGATCGCGAATCCGGGCGGGCGGGTCAAGGCGCCCTCTCGCCCGCGCGGAAGTGGATCGACAGACGAGACTTGGGGGGACGCTTCCGGCGGCGGCTCGGACGGCAGAGACGGGAACAGGACCGCTTCGCGGACGAGGCGCGGGTGAGCCCCAGCCTCCGCCCCACACCACGGCCCGCCGCCGCCCGATCAGGCGCGGGCGCGCAGATGTGCTTCGCAGGTGCGGAGGTCCGCGGCGACCGTCACCTTGGGGTTCGGCCGGCGCGCCTCCACCACCCGGACCTCGAGGCCGCTCGCGACGAGCCAGGACGCCTCGTCGGTCCCGGCGCACTCCCCCCGCTCCCGCGCCGCGCGCCACGCGGCCCGGGTGAAGACCTGGGGGGTCTGAGCGGCGCGCAGGATGGAGCGATCGACCGTCTCCACGATCCGATCCCCGTCGACCCGCTGCAGAGTGTCCGCCACCGGCGCCGCGAGGATCGCGCCCGCCAGCTCCCCGGCCCCATCGCCCCCCGCCTCGCCAGGCTCCGCCATGCGGGCGAGGAGTCGATCGAGATCCCCCGGGTCGAGGAGCGGTCGCGCCGCGTCGTGCACGCCGATCCACTCCGCCGTCTCCGGCGCCGCCTCGACCCCCCGGGCCACCGACTCCGCCCGCGTCGCCCCACCGGTCACCACCGACCAGCTCGAGGCCTGCTCGAGGGCGGGGATCCACTCCTCGGCGGCGCGGCCGAGGTCGTCGGGGTGGACCACCAGGGTCCCTCCCACCGAGCCGGGCGCCCCGGCCACCGCGCGCATCGAGTGGACCACCATCGGCACCCCGAGGAGCGCGACGCCCGCCTTGCGCGTCTCTGCCGAGAGACGGGAGCCGAGGCCGGCCGCGACGACCACCCAGTGGATCGACCCCCTCACTGCGGGCCGTGCCCGTCGCTGAGGGGGGAGAAGAGGCGCTGGTACTCCTGCAGGCAGTAGCGGTCGGTCATCCCCGCGAGGTAGTCGCAGATCGCGCGGTGGAGCCCGACCTCCTCCGCCCGGGCGAGATGCCACGGCGGGAGCTGCCCCGGCTCGCGGAGATACTCCTCGAAGAGGGCCCCGAGGAAGCGCTTCCCCTTCTCCGCCATCCGCCGGCAGCGGTAGTGACGGTAGAGGCGCGCGTGGAGGAACTCCTGCATCCCGCGCTTCTTCTCCTGCATCGGTGCGCTGAAGGCGACGACATCCTCCCGCGCGGCGCGCACCGCCTCGAGGGAGTCGATCCGCCCTGCCGCGATCCGCGCGCGGGTCTCCTCGACGAGGTCGAGGATCTCGGCGTGGATCATCCGCGACACCGCGCGGGTGACGAGGAGCCGATCGGGGAGCTCTCCGTGCTCGCGGCGCACCGCCTCGGCCGCCTCGGCGAAGAGCTCGACCTCGAGGAGGTCCGCGAGGGTGACGTAGCCGGAGCGGACGCCATCGTCGATGTCGTGGTTGTCGTAGGCGAGGGAGTCCCCGATGTCGACGACCTGCGCCTCGAGGAGAGCCCCCCCCGCCTCACCGAACTCGGCGAGCTCCCCGTCGAAGCGGCCGTAGTGGCGGACCACCGCCTCGCGCACCTCCCACGAGAGGTTCAGGCCGGGGAAGTCGGGGTAGCGCTGCTCGAGCTGGTCGACGACCCGGAGGCAGTGGCGGTTGTGGTTGAAGCCGCCGTGCTCCGTCATCCGCGCCGCGAGCTCATCCTCGCCGGCGTGGCCGTAGGGGGGATGGCCGAGGTCGTGGGAGAGGGCGATCGCCTCGACGAGGTCCTCGTTGAGGCCGAGGAGGCGGGCGACCGAGCGCGACACCTGAGCGACCTCGAGGGAGTGCGTGAGGCGGGTGCGGAAGTGATCCCCCTCGTGGTTCACGAAGACCTGCGTCTTGTACTCGAGGCGCCGGAAGGCGGTCGAGTGGACGATACGGTCGCGGTCACGCTGGTAGATGCTCCGGTGGCCGCTCTCCGACTCACCGTGCTGTCGTCCGCGGCTCGCGGCAGAGGGCATCGCGTAGGGCGCGAGGAGAAGCTCCTCCCGGCGCGCGGGATCGAGGAAGCTGGTCACGGGACCTCCAGAGTCACGGTCCTTGGCAGAGACCGGGGTCGATCGGATGAAGGACGCGCTCCGCGTCCCGGGGCGGAACGGGGGACGCGCGCCGGAGCTTACTGCGGCCGCGTCTGCACGCGACGCACCTCCGGCTTCTCGAGGGGGATCCGCAGGACCCGCCCCACCTCGAGGCGCCCGGGATCCACCCCCGGGTTCGCGCGGAGGAGCGCGTTCGGCTCCACCCCGTAGCGACGGGCGATCGCGGCGATCGTCTCCCCCGCCCTCACCGAGTGCTCCGTGCGGCCGGTCTGCACGATCCCCGGCCCGCGCTCCGACGGCGCCGGTCGCGGGGCGGGATCCCCGCCGCAGGCGGAGAGCGCGAGGAGCAGGCCGGTGGCGGCGACGGAAAGGGCGGGTCTCCACCAGGGGAGCCCCGGGCCCCGCGCTCGATCACCGCGCCGCAACCGCCTCACCATTCGCGCCCCTCCCTCGGATCCTGTGCTGATCTCCCGGATCCGGTCCTGATCTCCGGCCCCAGACTCCGGCCAGCGGCTCCGGCCAGCGGCTCCGGCCAGCGGCTCCGGCCACCAGCTCCGGCGTACTGAAGAGGGACGACCGATCCCGAGCGTTCGGGGAGGATAGCAGAGCGCCCGGGGATCCTGTAGGGCCCGGGAGCCTCCGATCCTCAGGCGGACGCCTTCCCTGACGCCGGGGGTGGGGATCCGGTACCCTCCCCCCTCAGAGTCGGCGCGGGCGGAGAGGCGGGCGGAGCGGATGGCGAAGAGCAGCGCACGAGGATCGGCGGCCTCCCCCCGCTGCGTCGAGAGCCGCGCGATCTGGGATGGCACCGGCGCTCCGCCGTTCCCCGGTCGGATCACGATCGAGGCGGGTCGGATCATCGCGATCGAGCGCTTCTCCGCCGCCGAGGGGGAGCACCTCCCCCCCACCCTCGTCACCCCCGGCCTCGCGAACGCCCATCTCCATCTCGACCTCACCACCGAGCGTCCCACCGACCGGCTGGAGGGCCCCTTCACCGACTGGCTCGCCGGGGTCGTCGATCACCGGCGCCGAGAGGGACGGGAGGGGCTCGAGACCGCCGCGGCGCGGGGGATCGCCGCCTCCCTCGCGGCGGGGGTGACCCTCCTCATCGACGACGACTGGCGCGGGTGCAGCAACGCCCCGCTCGCCGCCTCCCCGATCCGCCGCGCGATCCTGCGCGAGGTGATCGCTCCCGCACTCGACGCCGAGGAGGAGGAGACCCTCCGGGCGTTCCTCGCCGCTCCGCACCGCGAGGGGCAGGAGCTCCGCTCCCTCTTCCCGCACGCTCCCTACACCGTGACCCCGGGGGCCCTCGATTCGCTCCTCGCGCTGCGACCCGACGCGAAGACCCCCTGGTCGATGCATGTCGCCGAGAGCGCGTGGGAGCGGGAGCTCCTCGTGGAGGGGACCGGACCGGGCGCGGAGTTCCTGCGCGGCTTCGGGATCGACCCCGCCCCGTTCCGCCTCGGTCGCACCGCGGTGGAGGAGCTCGCCGCCCGCGGCCTCCTCGGGGACCATGTCCTCCTCGTCCACGGGAACCATCTCACCGAGGGGGAGATCGCCCTCATCGCCGAGCACGGCGGCACGGTCGTCTACTGCCCGCGCAGCCACGCCTACTTCGGCCATCCCCCCCATCCGCTCCCCGCGCTCCTCGAGGCGGGGGTCCCCGTCGCCCTCGGCACCGACGGCGCGATCTCGGCGGGGGGCCTCTCCATCCTGGAGGAGATGCGCGCCGCCCATCGCGCCCACCCCCAGGTCCCCGTCGAAGCCCTCTGGCACGCAGCCACCACCGTCCCCCGCCGCGCCCTCGGCGGCGCGCTGGGGAAGGGGACGATCGGGGGGGGGGGTGGAGCTGGTGGAGTGGGAACAGGCGGGGGCGGCGGCCCAGCCGCTCGCGGCGTTGCTCCGAGGAACCGGCGATGCGGCGACGCTCGTCACCCTCGACCGGGCCTTCCCGGGGCGATGGGTCCGCGAGGAGGAGGGCTCTCGGGAGGGCGAGATCTGAGGGGGAGGAATCGAGGGGGAGCGGGCGGCAAGCGGGAGAAAATGGAGCGGCTGATGGGATTCGAACCCACGACATTCAGCTTGGGAAGCTGACACTCTACCAACTGAGTTACAGCCGCTCGGATCTCGACCGCGCGAACCGGGAGGGCTGAGCCGGGTCGGCTCGGCGGGGCTCGGTTCGTTCTTGTGAGCTCCGCATCTTGCCCCGTGACGGACTCCCGTCAAGCCCTCTCGGAGCCTGTTCCCCCCCCCTTCCCAGGGGTCCCCGTTGCCGCGGGGGGCGGGACGGCGCACACTCTCCCTTGCCGAGCCCTGACCGGCTTGCGCGGACCCTCGGCGACCGCACGGGCCCGCCGAACGACGCCCCCTCCGGGAGCGAGGAGACCATGACCGCAGCGATCGACACCCACGCGCACCTCTACTTCGACAAGTTCGATGCCGATCGCGATGCCGTCATCGAGCGGGCGCGCACGCGGGGGTTCCGGCACGTCATCAACATCGGGTGCGATGTCGCGACCTCGATGCAGTGCCTCGAGCTCGCCGCGGCCTATCCCGGCTTCTGCTACGCGGCGGTCGGGCTGCATCCGAACGAGGCGAAGGTGTCGGAGGCGGAGCTCGACGACATCCTCGCGGCCCTCGAGGGGATGGTCGAGGCGCACCCCGCCGCGGTGCGGGCGATCGGGGAGATCGGGCTCGACACCTACTGGGACCGGGCGCCGATCGAGGACCAGGAGCGGGCGTTCCGCGCGCAGATCGAGCTCGCCCGCCGCACCGAGCGCCCCATCGTGATCCACTGCCGCGACGCGTGGCCGGAGACCCTCGCCATCATCGCCGACGCCGCGGACGGGCTCTGCGGGGTCTTCCACTGCTTCGGCGGCACGCCGGCGGAGGCGGTCCGGGCGGTGGAGCTCGGGTGGTTCGTCTCCTTCGCGGGGAACGTCTCCTATCCGAAGGCGCAGCCGCTGCGCGACGCCGCGCGGGAGGTGCCCCTCGAGCGCCTCCTCCTCGAGACCGACTCTCCCTTCCTCGCCCCCCAGCCGAAGCGAGGGCAGCGGAACGAGCCGGTGTACTCCCTCCACACCGCCGCGACCCTCGCGGAGGTGAAGGAGACCGACCTCGACACGATCCTCTCCACCACCACCGCGAACGCCCGGCGCCTCTTCCAGCTCCCCGGCTGAGCTCCGCCGCAGGGCCCTCGACCGCGCGGGATGCGAACGACGCCCGCCGGAGCCTCTCGCTCCGACGGGCGTCGTTCCGTGCCGGGTGGCGGGGGAGGACCGCGGCGCGCTCCTCCCTCACTCCTCGTTCAACTGCAGGGGAGGCCGTCCGGGGTCGGGTCGGGACCCGGATCCGGGAACGGCATCGCCGGCGGAGTCTGGCCGGGGAGGAAGAGGAAGTTCAGCAGGTTGATCGCGTCCGCGAGGTTCACGTTCCCCGCGTCGTCGAAGTCGCACGCCTTGAGGCAGTTCGGCACCGCGCCGCCGGCGAACATGTAGTTCAGCCCGAAGATCGCGTCCGCGATCCCGACGCCGTTGTCGCCGTTGCAGTCCCCCCGCTTGAAGGTCGGCGAGGAGGAGAAGGTGATCGTTCCGCTCTCGACGACCGGCGTCTGGTCGATCCCGCCGATGCGGACGCTGTTCTCGATCCCGGTGCCGAGGCCGTCGACGAAGTCGAAGGTGCGGGTCTCCCCGTCGGTCGCCGCGCTCGAGACCGAGGCGTCGATCTCCAGGATCGCCTGCTCGGTGCCGGAGGGGATCGTCTGACCCGCGAAGGGGCCGACGGCGTCGAGCACCACCTCGGCGGTGACGAAGCTCGCCCCGAAGCTGGTGTCGACGAACTCCGCGCCGGAGGCGTCGGTGATCGTCCCGTCGATGCCGACGGCGTTCACGGTGATCCGATCCACGGGGATCGTCAGCGAGACCGAGAAGCCCTCGACCGGGGTCGAGTTCGTGAGCTCGACCGGGATCGTCAGGGAGAGCTGACCGGCGAAGGCGCTGAGGTCCGGCACGCCGAAGCTGCGCAGGGTGACCTGAACGCTGCAGGTCGCGTAGTTCGACGGGTCGGTGCCCTGGAACGCCTGGAGGGTCCAGTCGTGCTGGCCCGCCGGGACGCCCGCGTCGCTGAAGCTGGTCGCGGTGCCCGGGAGGGTCGCGAGGAGGGTGCCGTCACGGCGCACCTCGATGGAGTCGTAGAGGGCGCCGTTCGCCCAGTCGAGCTCGACCGTGGTGGAGCCGGGGACGCAGGAGAAGCCGGTGATCGGCGGAACGGTCGAGCCGTTCGGGATCGGGAGGGCCACCGACATCTGGTTCGGAGTGCCCGGCTTGAAGAGCTCGATGGTGCCGGTCCCCGAGACCGGAGGCGCATCCGCGTCGAAGCGGAAGTTGTACATCGTCGACCAGCGGATCGCGTTCGCGTCGGGGTTCTGGCTGAACGGGGTCGTCTCCCAGCTGACGCCGAAGCCGGGGGTGAAGACCCCGGGCCAGTCGGTGCCGTCGTACGGCTCGCCGCTGTGGTGATCGACATCCCGCATGCTGATGTTCGTGATCGTGGCGGCGCCGGGGAAGGCGACCGAGAAGCCGCCGACCGAGCGGTCGCTGTTCATGTTGTAGATCGCGTACTCGTAGTGCCAGGTGCCGTTGCCGTTGTCGGTGACGTTGGTGCCGAGGATGAGCAGCCCCTCGTTCGGGATGTTCACATCGATGAGGTCCACCGTCGGCACGTAGTCCTGCCACGCCTGGATCCCGGGCGACTGCTGCTGGGTCGCGGAGCCGGGGGCGTTCGTCAGGGCGTAGACGGAGGGGTCGGGGTCCACCACCACCTGGCGATAGGAGGAGTTGTTCGTCCCGTTCCCGTCCTGAGCGTCATCCTGCGTGACATAGTGCGAGGTGACGAAGTAGAGGGCGCCGTCGTTGAGGTTCGGGTTGATGTCCTCCTCGTGGATCTGGAGGCGGCGGTCGATCACGCCGCCGAACAGCCCGCCCCCCGGGGGGTACGGAAAGACGCCGGTGAAGGCATTCACCTCGGAGCGGGGGCCGAGGTTGTTCTGCTGGCCGTTCAGCCCGGGGCCGTAGGGATCGGAGCAGCCGACCCCGAGCACCGCGCAGTCGTTCGTGATCTGGCAGGTGTCACAGAGGTTCAGGTCGAGGGCGCAGAAGCTGTGCTTCAGCCAGCTGATGCCGATCTGCTCGAGCACGCCGTCCTTGAGGCGCCACGCCTCCTGGCCGATGACCGGGTGCAGCGGAGTGTTCTGCTGCCAGTCGAGGCCCACGGTGCCGATGTTGCAGGACTCGGTCCCCACCGAGTAGGCGTAGATGCCGTTCTCACTCCCGTAGGAGTTGATCCCGAGCAGGTCTCCGACGATGACGTCGTGACTCTGCGCGGACGCGGGGGACGAGACGAGCGCGAGGAGCACGAGAGTGCCTGCGAGCGTGAATCGCTGCATGGGCGATGCCCTTCCCTGAGTGGGACCCGCGGGGGTCCGGAGGCCCGGTCGGCGGAACCGGAGATCGATGGTCTCGAGCGTTTCGGAGCCGGTCGACGCGCTGCGCCCGGTGCGGTCGCGGCGGACGCCACCGGCGTGGAGATCGTCTTTCTACAAGTCGATGCTGGGCGGACCGACGACATGACGGTCCCAGCGCTCGAAGTTCCCCTCGTCCGCGCGGGGTCGCGCGTCCTCCGCGCCGACGCGCCGGCGCAGGGTGCCTCCCCCCGCGAGGGGGTGCTCGGCGCCGGGCGCGACTCCGCCGAGGAGCGCCTCCTCGGACGGCGCGGCGGTCGGGGATCGATCGAATCGGTTCTTCGTCATGGTGCACCTGCTTCTTTGCATGTCCCGGGGGATCCGCCGCACGGAGACCCATGGCACGGCGACCCCTCGCACGGAGACCCGCCGCTCGGAGACGGTGGCCCCGCTCCATCGGCGAGCATGGGGCAGCCTCCGAAGAGGTAGAGCAGGATGATGATCAGAACGGTCGACAGGCCGAAGAAGCGCGAGATCTGCTCCTTCCAGGTGAGCCGACGGTGGTCGTGCTCGCCCTCGGTCATGGTCGTTCTTCCGCTCCCATCCTACCGCTCCCGGGGGGGCGGCTCGTCGGCGGAGGGTCCGCCGGGTCGCCGTGCGTCCGAAATCCGGAGAGAGGAAGACTAGAGCCCGCTCCTCGCGCCATCAACGGGGGAGGGGGCCGCAGGGGAGGGTCCAGGAGCCGAGCCCGGGGACCGCGGCGGCCCCCGAGGTGCCGGGGAAGCTCCCCGGTCGTCCACAAACCCACTCATGGCAAAGAGTTGCGAAAGCGGCCGCCTCCCGGAGATCGGCGGAGACTCCGTGAACCTCCCGCTGGAGGGGCTCGATCTCGACGCCGAGGGATTCCTGCAGTCCCGCCCGGAGAGCCTCGTTGGCTGCCCCACCTCCCCCGATCAGGACGCGGTCCAGGGGGTCCGCCCCGGCGAGACGCTCGAGCGCGGCGGCGATGGCCCCCGTGATCCAGGCGGCCAGGGTGGCGAGGCGGTCTTCGAGGGGAAGGCGATCGAGGTCTCCAGCCGCGCTGCGTGCGAACGCCTCCCCGAACTCCTCGCGGCCGAAGGTTCGACGGGCCCCGTCCCCTCCGCCCGCTGCGCGCAGCGCGGGCTCCCCCACCCGGGCGAGCCAGTCCGCGTCGACCCGCCCGCGCAGGGCGAGACAGCCCCCGCGGTCGAAGCCCTCCCCGTCCGGTCGGGCGGCGCGGTGGACGGCGTCGAGAACGAGGTTCCCCGGGCCGCAGTCGATCGCCTGCGGCTCCTCCCCCCGCACGAGCCAGGTGACATTCGAGATCCCCCCGATGTTGATCACCGCGACCCGCGCGCCGAGGGCGCCGAAGAGGACACGGTCGCCGGCCGGGACGAGGGGGGCGCCCTCCCCTCCGCGCGCGACATCCATCGCGCGAAAGCCGCCGAGCACCGGGCGGCCCGTGCGCTCCGCCACGATGGCGGGAGAGCCGAGCTGGAGAGTGGAACGGGGAGACTCGGCGGAGAGGTGGGCGAAGGTGTGCCCGGAGAGAGCGATGCCATCGACCGGGCCCCGCTCCTCGATGGCGTGCCGCGCGGCGGCGGCGAAGCGCTCGCCGAGGCGCGCATCCCAGCGGGCGCACTCCGCGGCGCTCCCTCCCTCGACGAGGACCTCCCGCAGGGCGCGGGCGAAGTCGGGCTCGAAGGGGATCGTCCCTCCCCGGCACTCGATCCGGCGCGGTCCGCTCTCGGCTTCCTCGAGGGTGAGGCGCACCGCGTCGATCCCGTCGCAGGAGGTGCCGGACATGAGCCCGAGCCAGCTCCGACGCTCCCCCACGGCGGGGCGGGAGGGGATCACCGGGGCAGCCCCTCGATGCGCGAGAGATGACGATCGACCTCCGTGAGTCGCTGCCGCGCCGCATCGATGGAGAGGCCGAGGGCGGCGTGGAGGAGCGCGACCTTGATGTCGTCATCGGCCGCGGCGAGGGAGGCCCGGGCGTGCTCCGCGTCGACGGCGGCGAGCTCCGACACGATCCGCACCGCCCTCCCGCGGAGCTTCTCGTTCGTCGGCCGCATCTCGACCATGCGTCCCCGATGGATCCACCCCGACTCGATGGCGCAGAGCACGCTCGCGCGCTGCAGGACGCGGTGGGTCGCGGTGGCGGCCTGCAGGCGGGTGGAGCCCGCGATCAGCTCGGGGCCGAGGTCGAGGGTCACGCGCAGCGGCGCCGCGCCCCCCTCGAGCGCAGGGGGCGGAGAGGCGGTGATCCACGCGACGGCGGCGCCGCGCGCCGCGGCGGCCTCGAGGGCCGCGCGGACATAGGCCGCGCCCCCGGAGGCGGAGATGCCGATGGCGAGGTCTCGAGCGTCGATGGCGAGGCGCTCGACCGCCTCTCGCGCGGGCTCCAGCTCGTCCTCCGCCCCCTCGACCGCGCGGGTGAGAGCCCCTTCTCCGCCGGCGATCCGCGCGAGGACGCGCTCGGGGGCGATCCCGAAGGTGGGCCCCCACTCCGCCGCATCGAGGGCGGCAAGGCGACCGCTCGTCCCCGCGCCGAAGGAGATGATCCGCCCCCCCTGTCGAAGGGCGCGGGCCATCCCCCGGGCGAGGTCGGTGATCGGAGCGGCGACGGCGGAGAGGGCGGCGGAGACGCGCGCCTCCTCCTCGTCGAAGAGCGCGAGCCAGGCGGCGGGGTCGCTCGCAGGGGTGTCCCCCCCGGTCGCGGGGTGGAGCGCCTCGGTACGGGGCAGTGCCTCTTCGGGGGGCAGTGCCTCTTCGGAGGGCAGTGCCTCTTCGGGGGGCAGCTTCCCCGGGGGGAGCAGTGCCTCAAGATCCCGGGCCTCGAGATCCCGGCCCGAGGATCGCCCGCTCATCGCCCGCCCCCCTGGAGGCCTCCCCCGATCGGTCCGTTCAGCCGGCCGAGGACGATGCCGATGCGGGTGCGGACCTCCCGGTCCCACTCCCGCAGGGGGAAGTCGCGCAACACCTTCTCGTACTCATCGAGGGAGCGGGTGAGCTGGTCCTTCTGCTCGAGGTCGCGGGCGACGGCGAAGGCCGCGTCGTACTCCTTCTTGAGGTCGAGGAAGCGGGACTCCCGCGCCTCCGCCACGGGGTGGTCGGAGGGGAGGTCGAGCTCGCGCAGCTTCTGGAAGGTCTGGCACGCCTCTCGGAAGCGCCGCTTCTTCGCCGCGATGCCGACCACCTCGAGCCCGCGCTCCACCTCGACGATGGAGCGGAGGCGCTGCTGACTCAGGGCTGCGGTGCGGGAGAGCCCCTTCTTCAGGGCGGCGTCCTTCGGCAGCTCCTCATCGCTCCGCGCGACCGGAGCTCCGGCGCAATCGAGGAGCAGCAGGAGGGGCCGATCGGTGACCTCGCCGATCCTCCCGGTGAGCCAGGTCCGCGCCCGCACCTTCTCCCAGGGAGCCGGCGTCTCCCCTTCCACCGGGGGCGCCTCCGCTCCCCACGCCCCCTCGCCATCGAGATCGATGCGCACCACGAGGAAGCCCTTCGCGATCCGGCGCAGCGTCCCCTTGCCGAGCTCGGACCACCAGAGGTCCACCGCGCCGCGCTGCGCCTCGGGCACCACGAGCAGGAGCATCGGGCGGCGCTCCGCCTCGAGGGCGGCGAGGCCGCGGCGGGGGCCGAGGACCTCGACTTCGGGGGGATCCGCCTCCAGGGCCGGGAGGGGGGCGAGAGAGAGCAGGGATGGGAGGGCGCCCAGAAGGAGGGCGACGCAGAGGATCGCCGAGGTCGAGGGGCCTCGAAGCGGGGCCGGGGACGCTGGGGACATCGATCTCCTCCGAGGAGCGGGCGGGGCACTGAAGGGGCCGGACACCGCGCGGGCGGGACGGGCGCGCTCCGCGGAGCGGAGGCGTTCTTCGGGACGATACCCCCGGGAGCGCCAGGGGACCAGAGACTCGGGCTGCGCGGGGACGCGGGAAGTGATCCGCGTTCGGTGTCGGTCGGCGGGCGGACCCCGTACACTCCGCGGTCGGAGCGGCGCGCCCGGGAGGCGGCCGTCCCCTCCGCCCCCCGCTGGCTCGCCCGCCCGAGAGGAGTGTCGTGGTCACCGTCGCCCACCCCTACCTGGACAAGGACCGCCGCAAGATCCAGGGGCTCTTCGATGCGATCGCCGCGGACTACGACTTCCTGAACCACCTCCTCTCCCTCGGCATCGACATCCGTTGGCGCCGCGACGCGGTGCGAGCCCTCGACCTGCAGCCGGGGGGGACCTACCTCGACGCGTGCTGCGGCACCGGAGACCTGGGCTTCTCGATCCTCGGCGCCCAGGGACCGGACGCGGGGATCTCGGTGATCGGCAGCGACTTCTCCCTCGGCATGCTCCAGCACGGTCAGCGGAAGCGACAGCGGAGCGAGAGCCGGGACGGGACCCCCGCGCCGCGATTCCTCGCGGGGGACACTCTGCGACTTCCCTTCGCCGACGCGTGCTTCGACGGCGCCGCGGTCTCCTTCGGGATCCGCAATGTCCAGGACCTGCGCGGCGGACTCACGGAGCTCCGGCGGGTGGTGAAGCCGGGGGGGCGCGTGGTCCTCCTCGAGTTCACTCCGCTGCGCACGCCGATCATCGGACCGGTCTTCCACTTCTACCTGCAGCATGTCCTCCCGCGGATCGGGAACTTCATCTCCCGCAGCCGGGATCGGGCGTACACCTACCTGAACGACTCGATCCGCCGCTGGCCCGATGGCGAGACCCTCGCCGAGGCGATGCGCGATGTCGACCTCGTGGCGATCGAGTGGCGCACGCTCTTCCCGGGCAATGTCGCCCTCCATGTCGGGATCCGCGGCTAGGGACCCTCGATGGCGGAGCGCTGGCACCACATCCTCGCGCACCCCAACGCCATCTTCCCTCCGCGGGAGCTCGCCCGGGCGATGGCCGGGGGGGTGCGGCGCACCGTCCTCGATGAGACCCAGCGGCTGCGCAACTGCGGCGGCTGGATCTGGCGCGACGAGCCGGAGGAGGAGGTGGCGGACGCCGTCGAGGCGGCGTGCCGCGAGGTCGGAGTCCGGATGTTCCGCTGCGAGACCGTCTCGCCGATCCAGCTCTGCCCCGTGACCCCGGTCGAGGCCGCCGCCCTCGACGGGCAGGGCCTCCGCCTCCGCTGGCGCCGAGGGGAGCTGGAGGCGCCGGTCGAGTCAGCCCTCGCGCTCATGATCGGCGTGACCGGCCAGCCCCGCGGGCGCCTCGGCCCCCGCGAGGAGCAGGTCCATCGACAGGTGGAGAGCATGCTCAGCGGCCTCTCCTTCCATCACCTCCGTGCGGCGCTCCACGGGTCGGGGCTCACCCGGCCTCGGCCGCAGCTCTATCTCGGACTCCCGGGGCAGGTCGGCCTCCTCCGCCTCGAGCGGGACACGCGCTTCGAGGGGCCCTCCGGGGAGACCGCCGACGACGGCACCGATGGAGGCGCCAGCGCGATCGGCCTCGACCGGTGGTTCGCGTTCGTGGATCGGCTCCTCGCCGCGGTCCCGGAGGATCGCATCCTCCCCGGAGTGCGGGAGTTCTGGCGCGAGGGCGAGCTCGATGCGGTGCTCTGGGACCCGCCGGAGCACCGTGAGCCACGCCTCTCCTGGCTCCACCACTGGCTCGAACTCCGGGGCTCCCTGCGCCCCCTCGAGCAGGAGGTGGATCCGGAAGGGGCCTGAGCGCGAAGCCCCCGACATTCGGGAGGGATCCTCCCGTTGGACCGATGGGGTCGGTATCCTCCGGGCGTCGGCGAGCGCGTCGGTCCGGGAGCCAGCCCCCCCGTCACCGAGTCCTCCGGTCGGACCCCGTGTCCCTCCCTCGGACTCCACCGCCGAACCCGAACCGAGAGGCGCGAGCCATGTGCGCGGAAGCAGCGACCCCCCAGGGAAAGACCTTCGCCGTCGGAGTGACCGGCGCCTCCGGCTCGGTCCTCGCCGAGCGGCTCGTGCAGGTGCTCCTCGAAGAAGGTCACACGGTCCACCTCTGCGCCTCGAAGACGGGCCGCCTCGTGATCCATGAGGAGCTGCAGATCGAGGGAGGGGCCCGCGGCATCTTCCCTCACCTCGAGCACCCCCGGCTCATCGAGTGGGGGGACCGGAACTTCCACGCGCCCTTCGCGAGCGGCTCCGCGCCGTTCGACGGGATGGCGGTGATCCCCTGCTCCCTCGCCACCGTCGCGGCGATCGCCCACGGGTTCAGCGACAACCTCCTCCGCCGCGGCGCGGAGGTGATGCTCAAGGAGCGTCGCCCCCTCGTCGTGGTGCCCCGGGAGTCCCCCCTCTCCCCCATCCACCTCGAGAACCTCCTGACGGTCTCGCGGGCGGGTGGGACGATCATCCCGCCGATCCTCACCTTCTACCAGCAGCCGGGAGACTCGGTCGCGCCGCAGGTCGACTTCGTCGTCTCCCGGGTGCTCGACCACCTGGGGGTCGCCAACGAGCTCTACCCACGCTGGGGGGTCGAGGCGTGAGCCGCACCCCGGTGATCGAGTCCCCCGGGCCCGCCGACTCCGGCGCACCGGTGGAGGCCGCACCGGGGATGACCGAGGGTCTCCTCGGCCGGATCGTCGTGTTCCTCGACATG
>JAFMMO010000049.1 GCA_017859655.1 Pseudomonadota bacterium
CCGCCGGCGAGACCGGCCTCCAGGAACGAGATCCCGGCGGCGATGCGCTCGGCGCTCTGGTCCGCCCGGCACTCGACCACGAGGGGGATTTCCTCGGGCGCGTCCGACAGCAGGTCCGCGAAGTCCAGACTCCCTTCCCCGGGGGGGAGGTGGTCCTGGATCCCCTGGACATCATGGACATGGCAGCCGAGCAGGTGGGGGAGCATCGCCTTCCAGGTCGACCCGGGGACCTCGAACCCGAGGACCTCCTGGTAGCGGGCGTGCCCGGTGTCGTACCAGGTGCCGATGGGAGCCCCCGCGAAGGTCTCGAGGAGAATCGGGAACTCCGCCGCATTCGGGTGCTCGTGCGGGTAGATCCTGTTCTCGAGGCCGACCATCACCTCGAGACGGCTGGCGGCCTCGAGGATCGGGTCGAGGGAGCGCTTGAGAAGGTCGAGGGTGCGGGGAGCGGTCTCGGCCCGCTGCTCCGTCACTCTCCGGAGGATCCCGAGGGCCTCATCTCCGCTCCCCGCGTTCGCCCCGCCGATCCAACGACCACTGTCGTGGAGCTTGCGGATCTCGTGCTTCGGGTAGTCGATCGGAGTCCGGCCGCTGTGCATCACGATGGCCCGGGCCTCGAGGCGTGCGGCCCACTCCAGCGTGCTGATCGTCGCCCGGATTCCCTCCCGGCGCAGGGACTCATCCTCGGAGGTGAGGAGGAGGAGATCCCCTCCCGCCTCCCGGGGGCGGATCCCGGAGGGGACCGGGCAGTAGGAGTGCAGGCTCACCACGGAGCGCCCGACCGTGCGGATCTCCCGCCCGAACCTCTCGATCTCCTCCTCGGCGATCCGATAGCTCAGCTCGTATCCCTCGACCTCATGGTCGAGGAGCCGGGTGATGCGCTCATCCAGCCCTTCCGGGCCGGGAGGAAGACAGGAGGTCGAGAGTGCCAGCACGATGGCTCCATCCCAGTCGGTGGGGGTTTGGGGGCTTGGAGGCTTGGAGGTCAGGATACCCGCTGAGGGGCCCCGCCGCCCGGACGGGCTGGCGGATTCGGGGAGGACGCGGGGAGTCCTCCGCGCGGCGGACTGAGGCTTGTTCCCTCGGCGCGACCGCGGGGCGGGGAATCGGGCGGAACCCCCCGCCCGCTCGGGTATCCTCTTGGCCCCGGCCCGATCCACGCCCTCCACGGGGGAGTGCGCTGGAGCAGCCCCGGTCGAAGGGAGCTCGCGCTCGTGACCCCTCCATCCGACGCCTCGGTCTCGACCGCGCTGGCCGCGCGCCTCGCTTCCTACCGTGAGACGACGATCGCCGCGCTCGGCACCATCGACCTCCCGGCGGTCGCGCGCGTAATCGACAAGATCTCGGAGGCCTGGAGCGAGGACCGGCGGGTTCTCGTCTTCGGCAACGGCGGCTCCGCCACGACGGCGGCCCATCTCGCCGAGGATCTCGCGACCTACGCGATCCCGTTCGAGGAGCCCCGCCGGCTGCAGGTCCTCAGCCTCGCCGACAGCCCGTCGGTGATCACCGCCCTGGGAAACGACCTCTCCTTCGAGGACGTGTTCGCCGAGCAGGTCCAGCAGTGGGCGCGACCCGGAGATGTCGTCATTGCCATGAGCGGCTCCGGGAACTCTCCGAACATCCTCGCGGGGGTCGATCGGGCGAGGAAGATCGGCTGCTGCACGGTGGGGCTCACCGGCTTCGACGGCGGCGCCCTGCGCGAGCGGGTCGACATCCCCCTCCATGTCGATGTCCCGGCGATGCAGAACGCTCAGGACGGTCACATGGTGATCGTTCACCTGATCATCGATGGATTCCGAGCCCGGGTCCGGGGTGAGCTCCACCCCGATGACGCCTTCGACGCCGGGGAGACCGGAGAAGCCGGGGCGCCGTGAGCCGTGCCGCGGTCTTCCTCGATCGGGACGGGGTCATCAACGAGTACGTGCGGGAGTACGTCCGAACCGTGGACGACTTCGTCCTTCAGACGGGAGCGGCGGAGGCGTTCCGACTCCTCGGGCGGCTCGAGCTCCCGATCGTCGTCGTGACGAACCAATCCGGGATCGGGCGGGGCTACACCACCCGGGAGATCGTGGATGAGATCCACCGTGGATTGGTGGAGGAGGCCGCGCGCCAGGGGGCGTCGATCGTCTCGGTGGAGGTCTGTCCTCATCGACCGGACGAGGGCTGTCGCTGTCGGAAGCCCGGCCCGGCCCTCTTCGAGCGCGCCGCCGCCGCCCATCACCTGAGCTGGGAGGGCTCGTGGATGGTGGGGGACTCCCCCTGTGACATGGAGGCGGCCGCCGCGCTCGGTCTGCGGGCCGTGCGGGTCCGCACCGGACGGGGGGAGGAGCCGCTCCCGCCCGGGGTCCCGGTGGAGGTCACCACCGACGACTTCCTCTCGGCCTGTCGCTGGATCGCGGGGGAGCGATGAGCGCTCCCCGACCCCAGGCAAGAGAGAGTCGCGAGAGAAGAAGACTCCTGCGACAGGAACAGCCCACAATCCCCAAGCCGCCGGGGGCGCGATCCCGCTCCCGGGCTCTTCTCCGAGAAGAGGTCCTGAAGTGATCCGTCGAATGCCGCTCCTGCTCCTCGCCCTGCTGCTCCTCCTGCCCTCCTGCCGCTCGGCGGGGAGGGCGGGGCCCGGCATCGTGATGTCGGATCGCGACCTCTCGCCCCCCCTCTCCCGGGTGATCCGGATCTTCGAGGCGGGCACGGGGGATGAGCTCGGCCTCGAGGCCCTCCTCGTCCGCCTCGCCCGTGAGGACGCCGTCTTCCTCGGGGAGACCCATCTCGACGAGGTCACGCATCGCGTCGAGCACGCGGTGCTGGAGGGGCTCCTCGCCCTCGAGCCGGGCGAGGTCGTCCTCGCGATGGAGATGTTCACGCGGGCGGACCAGGAGGCGATCGACGCCTACCTCGCGGGCGGCATCGATGGCGAGGAGTTCGCGAAGCGTGCGCGGCTCTGGTCGAACTACCCGACCGGGTATCGGGCCCTGGTCGAGACCGCGCGGCGCGCGGGGATCCCGGTCATCGGGTCCAACCTCGCCCCCGGTCCCCAGCGGAAGGTGGGGATGGGGGGCGCGGAGGCGCTCGCCGCCCTCGACGCGGAGGAGCGGAGCGGGGTCGCGGAGGAGCTCTTCCCGAACAGCCCGCTCTATTGGGAGCGGTTCGATCGCACCGTCCGGGGCCATGGGGCGGGGTTCCTCCCCACCACCGAGGAGGGCCGCCTGGTCTCGGTCCAGAGCCTCTGGGACAACACCATGGGCGAGTCGTGCGCCCGGGCGCTGGCCGCTCACCCCGGATCGACCGTTCTGCACATCAACGGCGGCTTCCACACCCGGGGCGGGCTCGGGACCGCGGAGCAGTTCGCCCGCCGCGCTCCGGAGGCCTCCTTCGCCACCGTCGCCATCGTCCCGGTCGATGATCTCGCCTCGGTCGAGCCCTCTCCCGGGGACGACCGGGGCGACTTCGTGGTCTTCGTCGAGGCGAGGGCTCGGGGGTACAGCGAGGGGACCCGCGCGGTCACCCTGCATCGAGAGCTGGAGTATCGGCTCCACCTGCCCACGGAGCGCCCGGAAGCGGGTGCGCCGCTCCTCGTCTGGCTGCCGGCCCCGGGGGCCAGCGTCGGGGACGAGGCGACCCGACTCCGCCTCCTGCTGGGGGAGGAGGCGGCGATCGCAGTGATCGAGTTCCCCTTCCCCGAGCTGGCGGAGGATCTCCACCGCACCGGACGGTATGCATGGGATGACTCCTTCGACGCGGACCTCGGCGCGCTCGGGGGGGCGGTGTACGCCGTCATCGAGCAGGTCACCCGGTACTTCCCCGTCGACCCGGAGCGGGTCGTCCTCGCGGGCGCGGATGGGGCGGCGCCGGTGGCGGCTTCTCTCCGGTGGATGGACCGGGGGGGACCGTCGACCGTGGCGATCAGCCCGGGACCGGTCGGCCGCCTCGGGGACGCGGGGCTCCCCGATCCCCGCGACCCGAAGGGCGGAGAGCTCCTCGTTCTCGTGGGGACGGCGGACTCCGCGGCGTGGCAGGCGGAGTTGGGGGCTCGCCGCGCGGTGGGCTACCCGGGTCGCCTCGAGATCCTCCCCGCCGGCGCGAGCGGACTCCACGCCCTGCGCCGCGCGCTCGGCCTGCTCCCGGGGCCGCAGCGGAGCGGCCCGGCGCGCCTGATCCTTCGCCACGGCTCATCCCTCGCGCGGCAGTGGGCCGGGCTGGTCGGTGCGCGCACCGGCGGGGCGGCGCGCGTCGAGGTCGCGACCGATGGCTCCCCGGCGCCCACCGGCGGCGAGGGGACGCTTCGACTGGAGGCGCGGCTTCGGGACGGGGGAGGAGCGGTCGCCCTCGAGCCGGAGCTGCTGATGTCCGGGCGCGGGATCCCGATGCCCCAGGGCGCGTTCGGCGGGACGGTGGTCCTCGTCCTGCCGGAGGAGACGGAGGATGCCGCGCGCGCGGCGTGGCGTCGCCTCGAGGAGGAGGATGTCACCCGCCAGCGGAGCCGCTTCGTCGGCGTGCGGGTGGCGGAGACCGGGCGGGAGCGGGACCTGCCCGCGGTCCTCGGCGAGCTGCGCGACGAGGGGAAGAGCGTGGTGCGGATCGTCCCTGTCGCGTTCTGCGCGACCGCCGAGGAGATGCGCGCCCTCCGGGGGAGCATCGATGGGCACGATGCGGGCCTGCGCATCGCCTGGACGCCGGGGCTCGGAGGAGGGCTCTGGGAGGTCCTCCCGGCGGGCGGGGAGGGGGCTCCCTGAGCGAACGGTTCAGACGCAGCCGTAGGCGAGCATCGCGTCGGCGACCTTGATGAAGCCGGCGATGTTCGCGCCGCGCACGTAGTCGACGGTGGGGGAGCCCTGGGTCGATCCCCAGGTGACGCACTGTCCGTGGATCTTCCGAATGATCTCCCGGAGCTTCTCGTCGACCTCCGCTCGGGTCCAGCTGAGGCGCAGGGCGTTCTGGCTCTGCTCCAGTCCGGAGACCGTCACGCCGCCGGCGTTCGCGGCCTTCGCCGGAGCGTAGAGGATCTCCGCCTCAGTGAAGAGGTGGGCCCCCGCCAGCTCGGTGGGCATGTTCGCGCCCTCGCAGACGACACGGACGCCGTTGGCGAGCAGCTCCTGCGCGTCCCGGGCGGAGATCTCGTTCTGGGTCGCGCAGGGGAACGCCACATCGCAGGGGACTCCCCACGGTCGGCGCCCCTCGTGGTAGTCGCAGCCGAACTTCGTCGCGTACTCGTGGATCCGGCCGCGCCGGACCTCCTTGAGCTCCTTGAGCCAGGCGAGCTTCTCCCCCTCGATCCCCTCGGGGTCGTGGACGAAGCCGCCCGAGTCGCTCGCGGTGACCACCCGCGCGCCGAGCTCCTGCGCGCGCTCGATGGTGTAGAGGGCCACGTTTCCGGAGCCGGAGACGAGGCAGGTCTTGCCGTCGAGGGAGTCTCCCCGGTGGT
The DNA here is from genome assembly GCA_017859655.1 of Pseudomonadota bacterium. Classification (GTDB taxonomy): domain Bacteria; phylum Planctomycetota; class UBA8108; order UBA1146; family UBA1146; genus JAFMMO01. Next base: position 5,423 of record JAFMMO010000049.1, read on the forward strand.
TCAACATCTCCTGCGCGAAGTAGACGCACCCGTAGCCGGTCGCCTCGGTGCGGATCAGGCTGCCGCCGAACGCCAGCCCCTTCCCCGTCAGGACTCCGGTGAATCGGTTCTCGATCTGCTTGTAGCGCCCGAAGAGGTAGCTGATCTCCCGGGCGCCGACCCCGATGTCCCCCGCGGGGACATCGGTGTGCTCCCCGATGTGCCGGGCCAGTTCGGTCATCATCGCCTGGCAGAAGCGCATCACCTCCCGGTCGGAGCGCCCCTTCGGGTCGAAGTTCGACCCGCCCTTGGCTCCGCCGAGCGGGAGGGTCGTCAGGGAGTTCTTGAAGGTCTGCTCGAAGCCGAGGAACTTGAGGATCCCGAGGTCGACGGTGGGGTGGAAGCGGAGGCCGCCCTTGTACGGACCGATCGAGTTGTTGAACTGCACCCGCCACGCGCGGTTCATCCGGATGCGCCCGGCATCATCCTCCCAGCAGACGCGGAAGGTGATGATCCGGTCCGGCTCGGTGAGCCGCTCGAGGATGCTCTCCTCGCGGTAGCGGGGGTGCTTCTCGATGAACGGGATCACCGCCTCGGCGAACTCCTGCACCGCCTGGTGGAAGACCGGCTCGCCGGGATTCCGCTCCACCAGCCCCGCCATGAACTCTCGGACCAGTGGCGTGGCTCCGTCCATCGGGCTCCCTTTCTCTCTCGCGGGGCGGCGGGCGCCGCCCCGGATCAGCTCTCGTCGAGGAGGAGTCGCACGGCGAGGAACCCTGCGACCCCGACCGTGGCCAGACCCCACGCGATCCATGGAAACCAGCGGTCGATGAACACGCGGATCGGCGCTCCGAAGCGGCCGACCAGCCAGCCCTCCGCGATGAAGCGCACCCCCCGACCGAGGAGGGACGCGCCGATGAACACCGGCAGCGAGAGGTGGGCCGCGCCGGCGGCGATCGTGAACACCTTGTAGGGGATCGGAGTCAGGGCCGCGACCGCCACCGCGATGAACCCCGCCTCCGCGAAGTCGGCGCTGAGCTCCGTGAACTTCTCCTCCACGCCGTAGAGCGCCAGGATCCGCTCCCCGAAGAGCTCGAAGAGTCCCGCGCCGATCCAGTAGCCGAGGAGCCCGCCCGCGACGGAGGCGATGGTGCACAGAACTCCGTACCACACCGCGCGCCGGGGGCGACCGATGCCGAGCGCGATGAGCAGAGGATCGGGAGGGATCGGGAAGAAGGAGGACTCGCAGAAGCTCACCACCGCGAGCGCCGGCGCCCCGTAGCGGGTGTGGGCCCAGTGCAGGACCCAGTCGTAGAGCCGGCGCAGCGGCCCGGCGCGGGTGACGCCCGGCGCGGCCTCGCTCGCGGGAGGCGGTGCAGGGTGGACCGGATCCTCGGGGGGTGGGGCCATCGTGCCTCGCTCCGACGGGGGAAGTGGGGTCGCAGGGAAGTTCCGGTCGAGGGAGGGGAAGTCGCGGACCCCGAGTTGTCAAGTGGGGATCGCGGAAGGCCGATGACCACGATCGATGGACGAGTTGGATTGGGGGGTTGTCAGGGGAGGGGCAGGTCGCTACCGTCTCGCCATGTCGCGGCCACGGCCGCGGGTCGGCGACGCCTCCCCGGAGGCACACCCGACCGGCTCTGCATTCAATGACATTCCGATTCCCGGATCGAGGTCGGGGCGCGGGGGAAATGCCCCGGCTCCGGGAGTCGAAATTGCAGCCAGCAGGTCTTCGGGCCTGCTGGCTCATTCTCTTGAATGGCGGTCTATGGAACGGCGGGGGGGTCGACTTCATCGAATCGATGCCGCCCCTCTCCCCCGCAGTCCACGCCTGACCGGAGCGACCGGGTCGTTGCGCGGCTCGCTCAAACAGAGCTGGCGGCCACGGCCCGATCGAGGGCGCCCCGGAAGAAGCGCGCCTCGCCGCGCACGTCCGCCGCCCCGATGATCGCCGTGCAGATCGCCACCCGCCGGGCACCGGCCCCGAGCACCGCCTCGATCGTGGAGCGCCCCACCGCACCGATCGCGAAGCCGGGGAGATCGCTCACCTCCCGCGCCGCCTCGATGTAGCCGAGCCCCACCGCCTCCCGGTGCTCCTTCGTCCGCGTCTCATGAATCGGCCCCACCCCGATGTAGTCCGCTCCCTCGATCGCGGCTCGGGCTGCCTCCTCGGGGGCGTGGGTGGAGAGCCCGATGATCGCCTCGGGGCCGAGGATCCGGCGCGCCGCGAGGGGCAGAATGTCCCCCTGGCCCAGATGCACCCCGTCCGCGCCGCAGAGTCGGGCGATCTCGACCCGGTCGTTGATGATGAGGGGGACTCCCGCCGCGGCCGTGATCGCGCGGAGGCGCTCCGCGAGGGAGAGGAGCTCGCGGCCCTCCATCTCCTTCTCCCGCAGCTGGATCACCTGGGCCCCTCCGTCGATCGCCGCCGCCGTGACCTCCTCCGGGCTCCCCTGGCAGAGGGCGCTCGTCACGAGGACGTAGAGCCGTGCCCCGGCCAGTCGGTCGCGCCGGGAGAGGAAGCCGAGGGCCGCCGCCTCGAGCGCGTAGATCCGGTAACGCAGCCGCTCCGCGGTGCGCCCGAGGGACGGGTCTCTCTGACGCAGCTCCTCCTCGATGGAGCGCATCGCCTCCCGGGCCCGGGCGAGGTTCGCAGCGAGGACCGCATCCGGACCGTCATGCATCCCCCCCTGCGGAGTGCGGCCCGGATGGCCGGGGTCGCTCGCGGTGTCGCGCGAGAGCGGGAGCGCGTGCTCTCCGACGAGGCTGCGGCGCAGCGCGGATGCCTCGTGGCGGATCTCCCGCCAGGCTCGGGGAGCGGCGGAGAGCCCGTGGCGGAAGCGGAGCTGGTCCTCGATCACCCGGAGCGCCTCCTCGAGTCGATTGCCGACGGCGTCGAGGAGGCGGCGGGTGCCGACCTCGGAGGGCGAGACGATGGGGGTGTCCGAGTCTGGCTGTTTCATGTCGGCATCCTCGGGGGCGGAGTGGAGGGCGGCAAGGTGTTCCGTCCCACCGGGGCGGGCCCGGCCGAGAGGGGAGAGGGCGGGAACCGCGTGATTCCCTTTCCTCCCTCCGTTCCGGGGGTGAGAATCTCCCGCGGGAGGTTCCCGTGCGTCTCTTCTGGCTCCTTCTGGCCCTGATTCCCGGGGCCCCCGCGATCGTCTTCGGGCGCTGGCTGGCGGGGGCGTCCCTCTTCGTGCTCGCCACGGCGGGGTGGAACCTCGGTCTCTACCTGAACCTCTTCGTCGAGGGGGGCGCCTGGGGTGGCGTGAGGGCTTCGGTCCTCGAGGGTGCGGGCTTCGTGGTCGGGGGCCTCTGCACTCTGATCTCCCTCCTGTGGACCGCGATGCTCACTTCGAGCGAGCGGGCCGAGCGTCGCCGCCTCGCCGCGGACGCCGCCGTCGTGAAGGCGCAGAGCGCGATCCTCACCGACGATCTGGACGCGGCTCGGCTCGCGTTGCAGGAGGGGCTGCGCGCGGACCCGCGGGATGTGGATCTTCTCTTTCTGGAGTGGAGCGTCGCCCGCGATCGGGGAGATGAACGAAGGGCGCGGCGCGTGCGCCGTCGGCTGCGTCGCCTCGATCTCGATGAGAAGTGGACCTGGGAGGTCGAGCGTCGCCTCGCCGCGCCCTCGGTGATCGCGAGACCAGGGAAGGCGGCGACGCCGAAGCGGGTGGAAGAACGGGAGCTCGAGCTCGAGCACGACCGATGACCCGAGCTCCCGGAGGCGTTCGCCCCCGGGGCTCCGATCGGGGAGGAGGCGGCCGGTGGCCGCACACGATGGTGAGGGTCTGACCTACCGGGCGGCGGGGGTCGACATCGATGCGGGGAACGAGGTCGTGGACCGCATCCGTCAGCACGTGGTCGGGACCCACGGACCGGAGGTCCTCGGCGGCTCCCATGGCGGGTTCGGCGGGCTCTTCGCCCTCGGCGCCGGCTTTCGGGACCCCGTGCTCATCGGCGCCACCGATGGGGTCGGGACCAAGTTGAAGGTCGCCTTCGCCGCGGGGATCCACGACACGGTCGGCATCGACCTGGTCGCGATGTGCGTGAACGACATCCTCGTCCCCGGCGCCCGCCCCCTCTTCTTCCTCGACTACCTCGCGACCGGATCGATCGAGCCGGAGGCGGTCGAAGGGATCGTCCGGGGGGTGGCGGAAGGCTGCCGGCGGGCGGGCTGCGCTCTCCTCGGGGGGGAGACCGCGGAGATGCCCGGCTTCTACCGCCCGCAGGAGTACGATCTCGCCGGCTTCTCGGTGGGCGCGCTCGAGCGCGATGCGATCGTGGACGGATCCGAGGTCGAGGTCGGGGATGTGGTCCTCGGTCTCGCCTCCGACGGGGTGCACTCGAACGGCTTCTCCCTCGTCCGCGCCGCGCTGCTGGAGGGAGAGGATCCTCTCCCCCTCGATACGGCGGTCCCCGGCACCGCGCGCCCCCTCGCGGAGGTCCTGCTCACCCCGACGAGGATCTACGTCCAGCCGGTCCTTCGCACCCTCGAGCGGGTCCCCGGGGCGATCCGGGCGATGGCGCACATCACGGGAGGCGGCCTTCTCGAGAACATCCCCCGGGTGCTCCCTGCCGGCTGCGGCGCGACCCTCGCGCGGGACCGCTGGGAGCGCCCCCCGATCTTCGCGCTCATCGAGGAGCGGGGCCGGGTGGCGACCCAGGAGATGGATCGGGTGTTCAACCAGGGGATCGGCTACGTGATCGTCGTCGATCCGGCGCGAGCCGCGGAGGTGGCGACCGTCCTCGCCTCCGAGGGCGAGCGGGTCCACGAGATCGGTCGCATCACCGAAGGGGAAGGGGTCCGGATCAGCTGAGGGCCGCGGGGCGGTCCGGTTCGACCAGGGCGAGCGGAAAGACCCCCCGGAAGCTCTCCTCCGCCGGACCGGTCATCCACGCGTGCCCCTCGTCGTCGAACTCGATGCGCAGCACGCCGCCGAGGACCTCGACCGTCACCTCATCGCCGACGATCCCGAGGGCGCGCATGGCGGCGGCGGCGGCGGTGGCTCCCGAGCCGCACGCCTGGGTCTCTCCCGCTCCCCGCTCCCAGACCCTCAGCCCCAGTCGGCTCCCTCCCCGGTGCTCGACGACACCGAAGTTGGTGCGGTCGGGGAAGCGCGGATGGCGCTCGACGCGCGGGCCGAGCTCCCCGAGGGGGTGATCCGCCAGCGTCCCCTCCGCGACGCGGTGCACGAAGTGGGGGTTCCCGACATCCACCGACAGCCCGAGGAGCTCCGGTCCTCCTCCTGCGAGGGTGATGCGCTCCAGGGGGGGCGCCCCATCGGCGGGGGAGCCTCGGCGCCGCTCCGGTCCGAATCGAGGGACCCCGAGGTCGATGGAGACCCCCACGATCGCACCCCCCGGCCGCCCCGCCTCCCGGACGATCCGGGTGGGGCGGAGGCCGCCGTCGACGGCGATCAGGAAGTGGTCCTCGGTCGCGTATCCGCGCTCCCGCGCGAGGCGCGCGACGCAGCGGAGGCCGTTGCCGCACATCCCCGAGGGGGTGCCATCGGCGTTCACCATCTCCATCCGGACCGCGGCCCGCTCATCCCGACGAAGCACGATCAGACCGTCCGCGCCGACCCCTCGGTGGCGGTCACTGAGGATGACCGACCACGGACCGGGAGGGGGGACCTCGACCTCCCGTTCGTCGAGGTAGACGTAGTCATTGCCGAGCCCGTGCATCTTCACGAACGGGACGACGAGGGAGGAGCAGCGGGGAGGGGAGGTCTTGACCTCGGCTTCCGGGGCGCGTCCCATGCGGTGGATCCTCCGGGGTGGTGGGGGAGCGGCGCGGGTTTCCGTCCGCTCCGTCGTCCTTCCAGCAGGGGGTGATTCCCGTTCCGGTCCCCCTCGGTCGAAGGAGCATACGCTTGTCTCAGCCTCGGGAACAACGAACTCCGTGGGTCGGCGGGTGCCGCGCGGCGCGGGGGCTTCCCCTGCTGCTCCTTCTGCCGGTCCTGCTGGCCTCCTGCTCCCACCCCGACGGCGAGGGGAGCGGTCCCGCCCTCGCGCTGGATCGTGGGACGATCCACATCGAGATCCGGGAGATGATGGACGGGGAGGCTCCCCCCCGGAACATCGCGCAGGAGCTTGTCGGGCGCTCCTTCCTCCAGCATGGCTTCCGACTCGCCTCACCCGAGGAGGCGCGCTACCTGGTCCGGGGCGTGCTCGACTGCGTCTATCACAAGGAGCTGACCATCGAGCTGGAGGGGGTCTCCACGACTCTGGAGCATCAGTGGGACTCCACCTTCAACCTCGAGATCGTGGACCGGGAGCAAGGGAGCGGGGGCGAACCCGTCGTGAGGACCTTCTCCTTCCCGGAGCCCCTCCGCAACGGCCGCACCGATGACGAGATGGCGCGGCGCGACATCCGGAGGCGGGCGGCGTCGATGATGCTCGGGATGGTCTGGCGGGATCCGGAGCTCGGGGACCCTCCCGTGGCCCAGTTGATCTCCGCCCTCGTCGATCCCTTCGAGCCGCGCACCTTCAACGAGCTGGAGCGTGCCCTGGTCGAGCTGGGCCCCCGCGCCGTCCCGTTCCTCCTCGAGTCCCTCTCCGACACCCGGACCGTGGGGCCGGAGGGGGAGTACCCGGACCTCGCCGCGTTCAATCGGGACCAGCTGAAGGTCTATCACCTCGCCGATCGCGTCCTCGCCGAGATCCTCCTCCGCTATCCCGCGCTCGACCTTCTTTCCACGAACGACCGCCGCTTCAAGGTGATCATCGGGTGGACCTGGGCGTGGGAGGATGCGATCGGAATCCCCGATCCCTACCGCCTCGAGCCCTCCAAGCGGACGACGCGCGTTCCCGACTCCGTGCAGTGAGCGACCGGGCTCCTCGTCTCGTGAGCGAGGGAGACCGCGGCACGCCGGACCGCTCCTGCGCCGGAATCGCTCAGGATTCGCGGGTGCGTCCCTTTCCAAGGGATCCCGGTTCGGTACCATTTCGGGGCATCCGAGGCCCCCGGGGCCTCTTCTCGCGCACTGATTCTCCGGCGAAGCCGGGTCGGGCGGCGGGGAGAGGGGCCGACCCCGGGCCCACGGTGGAAGGAAACGATGCGCGTACTCTTCGTCTACCCGAGCCTCGACTGCCCGCCAGGCGTGAACCACGGCCTCGCCGCGATGTCCGGCGTGCTGAAGTCGCACGGTCACGAGACCGATCTGATCCACGCCTGCGAGAAGCTCGCTCCGATCCCCACCCACGAGGAGATGATCGAGAAGGTCCGGGAGTATCGCCCCGGGATCATCGGCTTCTCCGTGATGAGCCAGCAGTACGCCTGGTCGTGCGCCGCCTCGAAGGCGATCCGGCAGGCGTTCCCGGAGATCCCCCAGGTCATCGGCGGAGTCCACTGCACGATGGTCCCCGACGATGTCACGGCGGATGAGGTCTTCGACTATGTCTGCGTGGGGGAGGGGGACTTCGCCATGCTCGAGCTCGTCGAGCGGCTCGAGAAGGGCGGGGACACGACGACGATCCCCAACCTGAGGATGGTCCGGGACGGCGAGACGATCGTGAACCCGGTCGGTCCCTTCCCCGATCTCAACGAGCTGCCCCTCAAGGACTACGAGCTCTTCGACATGGGACACATCCTCAACGTCAAGCGCGGCTGGCTGAGCGTCATCACCTCGCGCGGCTGTCCCTACAAGTGCACCTACTGCTTCAACAAGGAGATCGTCGATCTGTACAAGGAGGAGGGTGGCGCCAAGAGCGCCAAGGAGTACCTCCGTCACTACTCCATCGAGCGGATCCTCAATGAGATCCGCGCGCTCAAGGAGAAGTACCCGCAGATCGAGACCGTCATCTTCGATGACGACCTCTTCACGCTGAACCGTCGTTATGTCGAGGAGTTCTGCCAGGCGTACCGGGACAGCGGGATCAACCTCCGCTTCGTGGTCAACGCGCACTTCCAGCAGTTCAACGACGACATGGCCCGCCCCCTCGCGGAGGCGGGGTGCAACATCGTCAAGTTCGGCCTGGAGTCCGGCTCCCAGCGCGTCCGCAAGGAGGTGCTGTGGCGGTTCATGACGAACAAGAAGATCGAGGAGGGGATCGCTGCGGCCCATCGCCAGGGGCTCCACACGAGCAGCTTCATCATGCTCGGGCTCCCCACCGAGACGCGCGAGGAGATCGAGGAGACCCTCCAGCTCTGCGCGGACACCCAGCTCGGCCGCTTCCGCTGGGCGATCTTCTACCCCTTCCCCGGCACCGCGGCGTACCGCATCTCCAAGGAGCACGATCTGATCGACTGGGAGAAGTGGAGCAACATGGGGAACTACTTCGATGCGAGTTGCCTGCGCTTCGGCTCCGAGCACGACCTGTACCTCGACAAGGTCGGGACGGTCTGCAACTGGTACGTGAACGCGCGGACCGACTGGGAGTCCGCTCCGACCTATCGCGCCCTCGTCGATCAGATCGAGGCGATGAACATGGAGGAGTGGCAGGAGTTCAAGAAGACCGCGCGGGATCGGGATCGGGAGATCTCCGAGCGCTTCCTCGAGAGGCGGATCCCGCACTACTCGATCCGCTACGCCCACGTGATGGGGGTCCACAGCGACTTCGTCCTGTGGGAGCGGGAGCAGCTGGAGCGCGGCACGATCAAGGGGCGGGTCACCTACACCCTGGACTGATCATCGATCCGAGAGTGAACCGCCCTCGGGCGGAGGAGTGGGGAGTCGGCGCTCGGGGGAGACCCCGGGCGCCGCTTCTCTTTCCCCCGCGGTGACGAGGCTCGCCCTCGGGAGAGCTCTCGGGCAGAATCGTCCGGAGCGGAGGGGGACGGAGCGGAGCCGACCGCCGAGCCCCCGACGGAAGGAGCGACCCCTTGGCGATCCATCCCGGCGCCCATGTCCACCCTGCTGCCACGATCGACCCATCCGCCGAGATCGGCCCGGGCTGCATCGTCGAGGAGGGGGTCGTGATCGGCGCGGACTGCCGTCTCTGGGCGAACTGCTATGTCGCGGCCGGCACCACCGTGGGGCCGGGGAACGAGCTCCACATGGGGGTCGTCCTCGGGCACGCCCCGCAGGACCTGACCTATGATGGCGCACCGACGCGCACTCGGATCGGAGCGCGCAACGTCTTCCGTGAGAACGTCACGGTGCATCGCGCCTCGCGCCCCGGCGGGGAGACCCGGGTGGGGGATGACTGCCTCCTCATGGTGAACGCCCACGTCGCCCATGACTGCAGGGTGGGGAGCAACGTGATCATGGCGAACGGCGCGACCCTGGCGGGGCACGCCGACATCGGGGATGGCGCGTTCCTCTCCGCCGCGGTCTTCGTCCACCAGTTCGTCCGCGTCGGGCGCCTCGTGATGCTCGCCGGGCTCTCCACCGTCCTGCAGGACTTCCCTCCCTTCAGCCTCGGGGGCGGGCGGCGTGCCCAGGTGCATGGGCTGAATGTGGTCGGACTGCGGCGGGCGGGGATCGATGCCGACGCGCGGCACCGGATCCAGCGGGACCAGCGGATCCTCTACCGGGATGGTCTGACGACCAGCGAGGCGCTCGAGGTCCTGCGGGAGGAGCGGTCTCCCGAGACGAACGAGCTCATCGCGTTCATCGAGGGGACCCGGCGGGGGCTCGCCTCCTTCGGCGCGGCGGAGCGGGAGACGGACGACTCGGGCGCGCACCTCGCCTGAGCGGTCCCGTGGCCAGCGAACGGAGAGGGACCCTGTGAGGAGGAGTTCGATCGACCGTGTCGTGATCGCCACGCCGGCCCCTCCGCGCAGTCGCAACGGGAACCGGATCACCGCCCAGCGATGGCGTCGCCTCCTGACCGAACTCGGCCACCGGGTCCGGATCTGCGGCCCCGAGTCCGCGGGCGACGGAGACCTCCTCATCGCGATCCACGCCCGCAAGTCTCATGGGGCCGTCGTCGACTTCGCCGCACGCCGTCCGGGGCGACCGATCGTCGTCGTGATCTCGGGGACCGATCTGCACTCCGATCTCCACGGGGGCGCCGGGGTTCGCGCCCGAATGCTCGAGTCCCTCGATCGCGCGACGGCGATCGTCGCGCTGCATCCCCTCGTCGGCTCCGAGCTCGACCCCGCGCATCGCAGGAAGCTGGAGGTGATCCTCCAGTCGGCGGAGCCGCTGGGGCACCCCCCCGCGCGGAGTCGTCGCAGGATCCGGTTGGTGGTCGTCGGGCACCTCCGCCCGGTGAAGGACCCCTTCCTTCCCGCGCGGGCCCTGCGGGAGCTGCCGGCCCGGAGCCGGCTGCGGCTCCGACACTTCGGGCGAGCGCTGGAGCCGGCGATGCTCAAGGAGGCGCGCCGCTCCATGGAGGCGGATGCGCGGTACCAATGGGTGGGGGAGCGATCCCGGGGAGAGGTGCGGCAGGCGGTGGCGGGGGCCCACGCGCTCGTCCATCCCTCCATCGCCGAGGGTGGGGCGAACACCGTGAGCGAGGCGTTCGTCCTCGGGACGCCGGTGCTCGCCTCCGCGATTCCGGGGAACCTGGGCCTGCTCGGCGCGGACTATCCGGGGGTCTTCCCGGTGGGGGACGCCGGCGCGCTCTCCGCGCTGCTCCAGCGCTTCGAGCTGGAGCCCGAGTTTCGCGCGACCCTCGGCGAGCGCTGCACCGCACTCGCCGCCCGACACGCCCCGGAGCGGGAGCGGACCGCGTGGCAGGAGCTCATCCGGAAACTGGGATGAGCCGGGTCCGCGCCCGGCGGATCAGTCCCCGTCGGGGCGATCCCGGAGCTCCTCGGGGATCGGGACCTGGATCGACGCCGACCACATCCCCCTCGGATCTCCCCGCTCGAGGAGGGTCGTCGCGAGGGTGGCGATCGTGCGCATCGCCCGCCCGCCCCACAGGAGCTCCTCCCCCTTCCAGACCGCGAACTCCCGGTCGAGGTCCAGCATCGTGTCGTCGATGCGGATGTGAAGGAGGGGGACATCCCTCGCCTCCTTGAGCTCGAAGCCCCGCTCGGAGCGCTCGATCACCACACGCTGTCCCTGACGGGGCCGGCTCCCATCGTGCGAGGGGATGAAGAGCCAGTAGAAGCGGTCATGGGTGACATCGTCCTGCAGCCAGACGATGCGACGGGGGCGCAGGTCGCGGCCGAAGGTGGAGAGCCAGGGGATCGCCACCGCGTCCTCCCGGTCCATCCAGTGCCCCTTCCCCTCGTGGAGCTCGACCTGATGGGCGTACCCCTCCGGGTCCGCGTCGCGCAGGGAGGCGAGCTGCTCCTTCCACGCCGCCGCGACCTCGTTCCGCTTGTAGGCGCCATCGTCCGCGCCCATGTGGAGGGCGAAGGGAATGTTGCGGAGACCATCGGGGCGGGTCTCGTTCGGGTGCCCGGCGCTCATCGCGGCGCCGGCGAAACGATCCGCCATCCGCGGAGCCAGCTGGTAGACGCCATCCCCGCCCGCGCTGTAGCCCCCGAGGTAGATGCGATCGGGGTCGACACCGAGGACATGGACGGCGGAGGTGATCAGGCGATCGAAGAGGGGATCGATGTGCTTCTGATGCCACAGGTTCCAGGTGTTCGTGGGGGCGCGGGGCGCGATGACGAGGCAGCCTCCGAGCTCCTCCATCGTCGCGTGATACAGGCCGATCTGGTTCCTCCACTGGGAGTCGTTCAGCTCCGGCGGGGCGCCCCCTCCGCCATGCATCGAGATCCAGAGGGACCACCCGCCGGCGGGGCGATCTCCGTAGCTCCGCATCAGCCACTTGAGGGTGTGGTCGCCGAGGGTGATCTCCTTCGCATCGATCTCCGCCTTGCGCTCGGCCCGCGTGCGCTCGGCGAATGCCTCCGCGAGCATCGCTCCCGCCTGCTCCGCCACCTCTCGGGAGAGCGGCCGCGAGGCCCACTCCTGTCGGGGGATCTCCTCGAGGGTCGCTCCGCTGCGGAGGAAGAGCTCGAGCTCCCCGAGCACGCCGGAGAGGGTGGGGGCCGGCAGCTCCCCGGCGAGGGAACCCTCCACGAGCTGCTCCCCTTCACGCACGATGAACTCTCCTCGGAAGATCGGGACGCCATCGGTCGTCTCCCACACCACGGCCGCGCCCGGGGGCAGGTGGGTCGTCAGGTGGTCGTTCGCGTCGAATCCCTCGTCCCGGGTGGTCCCGGTGAAGAGGATGGCCCCCCCGCCGTCGGAGACCTGCACCGCGCGCGCGATCCGCGCCCCGCTCCGGTCCCGCAGGCGGAAGCGGACCGTCGCCATCCCCTCCGGGATCGGCTCCCGATCGCCGGCGCGCTCCGTGTAACGATCGGTGACATCGACCGCGTGGATGCTCGTGTCCTCCGGAGACCAGACCTGGGGGAAGTGAAGGGGGGTGCGGCGCCAGGTGGTGGCGAAGATCGCGTGGCGAGGGTCTCCCCGGATCGCACGGGATGCGCGGTCGAGGAACCAGCCCCGGTCGAGCTCATCTCCGGTCGGCTCGGCCGCGCCGGTGAAGTGCCAGCCCCCCTCGTGCCACACCTCGACCCAGGAGTGGTTCCCGCTCCCATCCGACCAGAGCGGCGTGCCGACGAACCGGGCAGGGATCCCCACCGATCGGCAGGCATCGATCAGGAGGATGGAGAGACCGGTGCAGGAGGCGAGCCCCGCCTCGATGCTCTCATCGGAGCTCTGATTCGCCTTCGGCCGCTTCGTCGAGTACTTCACCCCGACGAGGGGGTACAGCTCGCGGTTCAGGGTGGCGGTGGCGAGGCCCGCATCCCGGATACCCTCCACGAGGGGGAGGCAGCGCCGACGCATCGACGGGCGCCAGCGATCCCGCCGCTCATCGACGGAGGCATAGGGGAGGATCGCCTCGCGGAACACCTCGACCGGGACGCCGGCCTTCCAGGGCGCCTCCTCCCACGCCTCCACGGCGAGGGTCACGTGCTCGAGGAGGAACTCCGCGGAGAGGGTGCGCAGATCGGACTGCGGCATTCCGCGGAGCAGGAACTCCAGATGCCCCCGGTGTCGAGCGGCGACGGTGTCGAGAGCCGCTTCCAGCTCGGCGCGGTTCTGGCCGGCGCGGGCGAGGAGCGCATCCAACGGCTCCTCGGAGCGTCCGACGGAGGGGGTGAGGAGCGCGGCGACGATGAGCAGCAGGGAGCGGAGATGGAGATTCATGGGAGCCTCGATCGCGCGGGGGTCGGGCTTCCGGAGCGGGACCCGCCGTCCCGGGCCGG
>JAFMMO010000050.1 GCA_017859655.1 Pseudomonadota bacterium
CGGCGGTCCCGGCTGGCGTGGCGCGCCCTCCTCCATTCTGGCTCCCGGCGCCGGTGCGGCGACGGCGAGGAGGAGCAGCACCAGCGCATGAACTCCGGTCGAGAGGAGGAGCCCTCGACCTCCCCCCTGCAGGGCCGACCCCGCCTCGGCGCCCCCGGCCCGCGCCTTCGGCGCCGCGAACCGGTCGGGCGCCTCTCCCGGCACCGCCGCTTCGGGAGGGGGGAGGGTGGGAGAGGGGAGGGGCGGACGGGGGTCGTCGACGCCACGGTCGGAGTGCTGCATGGGCTGCATGTTACCCTCCGAACGAGCGGGGGGACCCTCCGATTCCCCTGCGTCCCGGGATCCGCGGAGTTCCCCCGGAGGAACCGAAGCGGCTACCATGGCGCGGATCCTCTTCGGACGGTGCCCGGTCGGAGTTTGTCGAATCGGGCCGCAGGCGGGACCCGGATCGCTGGAGCCGGATCGCTGGAGCCGAATCGCTGGAGCCGAATCGCTGGAGATGGAGGAGTGATGGCACGGATCACCGTGAAGAACCCGATCGTCGAGATCGACGGCGATGAGATGACGCGGATCATCTGGCAGCGGATCCGCGAGGAGCTGATCCTCCCCTACCTCGATGTCGACCTGCACTACTATGACCTCGGGATCGAGTCTCGGGACCGCACCGATGACCAGATCACGATCGACGCGGCGAACGCCATCCGCGAGCACGGGGTCGGGGTGAAGTGCGCGACGATCACCCCGGACGAGGACCGGGTCGAGGAGTTCGGTCTCAAGAAGATGTGGCGCTCACCGAACGGCACGATCCGGAACATCCTCGGCGGGGTGATCTTCCGCGAGCCGATCATCATCTCGAATGTTCCCCGTCTCGTCCCCGGCTGGACGAAGCCGATCGTCATCGGCCGTCACGCCTTCGGGGACCAGTACCGCGCCACCGACTTCAAGGCCCCCGGCGCCGGTCGCATCACGCTGACCTATACGCCGGAGGATGGCTCCGAGCCGATGGAGATGCATGTCGTGGACATGCCCGAGGGCGGCGGGATCGGGATGGCGATGTACAACTTCAACGAGTCGATCCGCGACTTCGCCCGCGCCTCGATGAACTACGGCCTCCAGCGCGGCTACCCGGTCTACCTCTCCACGAAGAACACCATCCTGAAGGCCTACGATGGTCAGTTCAAAGACCTGTTCCAGGAGGTCTTCGAGACCGAGTTCGCGGAGGCCTTCGCCGCCAAGGGGATCACCTATGAGCATCGCCTGATCGATGACATGGTCGCCGCGGCCCTCAAGTGGGAGGGCGGGTACGTCTGGGCGTGCAAGAACTACGACGGGGATGTGCAGTCGGACACGGTCGCCCAGGGCTTCGGCTCGCTCGGGCTGATGACCTCGGTCCTCATGACTCCGGATGGGCGGACGGTCGAGGCGGAGGCCGCCCATGGCACCGTCACGCGGCATTACCGCGCCCACCAGCGCGGGGAGAAGACGAGCACCAACCCGATCGCCTCGATCTACGCATGGACGCGCGGGCTCGCCTACCGGGGGCGGATGGACGAGACCCCCGAGGTGACGCAGTTCGCGGAGGGGCTCGAGGATGTCATCATCCGGACGGTCGAGTCGGGCAGCATGACGAAGGACCTCGCGCTCCTCGTCGGGGGGGACACCCCGTGGCAGACGACCGACGAGTTCCTCGCGACCCTGGTCGGCAACATGAAGGCGCGCATGAGTTGATGCGCTCCCGCGGGGGGTGACGGAGCCGGGTGCGGATCGAGTGAGGGAGCGCAATGGTGCATCGTGTCGGGGTCCTCGGAGTCGGTCTGATGGGGGAGCGCTTCCTCTCCGCGATCGATGGGGACTCCCGCTTCACCACCGTCGCGGCCCATGACCCTCGGGAAGACCGCCTGAGCCGGATGGCCGAGCGATTCGCCTTCTCCCCGGAGGGGACCGAGGCCGCGCTCCTCGCCCGGGACGATCTCGATCTCCTCTACATCGCGTCACCCCCCTCCCGGCATGTCGCCAGCGCCCTCGCCGGCCTGGAGCGGCGGCTCCCGCTCCTCCTCGAGAAGCCTCTCGCCGCCTCGGTGGAGGAGGCGGAGCATCTCGTCGAGATGGCGGAGTCCCTCTCCGTGCCGACCGCGATGCACTTCCCCTTCGCGACCCTCCCCGAGCTCGCACGGATCGAGCAGGAGCTGCGAGACGGTGCCTACGGGGAGGTCGAGCGGCTCGAGATCTCCCTTCACTTCTCCCAGTGGCCGCGGAGCTGGCACCACGCCGGCGCCTGGCTGATGGGTGCGGAGGAGGGGGGCTTCCTCCGCGAGGTCCTCTCGCACTTCATCTTCCTGGGGCAGCGCCTGCTCGGCCCGGGGGAGGTCCTCTCCGTCGCCCGGATCGATGGCCCGGAGCATGAGGTCTCGATCACCGCGACCCTGCGGATCGGCTCCACCGCGGTGCTGATCTCGGGCGGGGTGGGGGGGGCGGCGCCCGACTTCAATCGCTGGACCCTGTTCGGAGCGAGCCGGTCGGTCCGCCTCGAGGACTGGCGGGTCTTCACCACCTCCGAAGGAGAGGGCTGGCGCAGCTTCGAGGCGGCGGCCCCGTCGGGTGGGGTCCTCGACTCCGTCGAGCGCATGCTGTGCGGGGAGGCGCACCCTCTCGCCACCCTGCGGGAGGGGCTCGAGGTGACGAGGGTGGTGGAGACGCTGCGGCGATCCCCCTCGATCGGAGGCGCGAGTGTCTGACGATGCGCAGGACCGACACGTGCGAGGGCTCGGGCTCCGCTGCGGGGCCCGTCTCCCGAGCGGCCGCAGACCCGGCTCCCTCGGTCCCCTCGGCTCGGTCGAGGGCCTGATCCAGCAGCTCATCGACGAGACGCCGCGCCGGGTGGGGGACCCGCTTCACGCCACCCTCATCGGCTGGGGGAGCGCTCCCCAGGGGGTGGACCTCCTCCTGCACCCGGCGGAGGAGCCGCTCCAGCTGCGGGTCGAGGGGGAGTGGCTCATCGCCGCGGCGAAGACCTCCGGGGCGGGACCGGGCTACCACGCCTTCGTCGTCGACCTCCTCGATCGGATCGCCGAGGAGACCGGGCTGGTCTGGGTCTTCGATGACGAGGAGCAGGGCTTCGAGGATGACACCCGCTACGCGGTGGACCGCGATCAAGAGGCGCTCGAGTGGGCGGTGGCGACGTGGTGGATCTCGCTCGCGCGCCGCCTCGTCACGTCGGGAGGGACGAACTTCTCCCTCTCCCTCCCGCTCGGTCTCGAGGTCGTCGGGGATCACTTCGCCATCTCGCCTCTCGGGGAGTGGTCGAGGAGCTGGTTCGAGCGCGCGGCCACCCTCGATCCGGCGACCGACCCCGAGCTCGCCGCCGACTGGGGGCGCTCCTACTTCCCCTGGTGGGACCGCGAGCGGAACGCGCGGTTCTGGCTCCACGCCGGGCTGGCCCTGATCTGGCTCGAGGTCTCCTGGCAGCCGCCGCAGGATCCGGAGGACGAGCGGGTGGTGAGCGCCGCGCTCGCCTGCCTCGATCGGGCGCGGGAGCTCGACCTAGAGATCTCGCTCCCCGAGGCGGAGATCGCCGAGCTCGCCGGCCTGCGGGAGGGCTCGATCGAGAGCCCCCACCCGACCGGGCTCGGCTTCCGACGCCGCACGCTTCGCAAGCCGCTGGGGGGCGGGTGGTCGGTGGACATCCCGGGCTACTTCAACGAGGCGCTCGAGAGGGAGGGGACGACGATCCACTTCCACGACCCGACCCGCTCGGTGCGCCTGAGCACCTTCACCTTCGACGGCGCCCTCCCGGAGCGCCCCCCGGAGCAGGACTGGGTCCACGATGATGGCATCCGCTGGGGGACCGCCGCGCTCGAGAGGATCGAGCCTCCGGAGGGAGACCCGCACTGGCTCCTGCAGGGCGAGATGCGCACGAGCAGCGGCCTCGCCGTGGTCAGCATCGGCTTTCGCGATGAGGATGCGCAGGAGTGGGCTCTCGAGACCTGGCGCTCCCTCTCCGCCGCGGAGGAGTGACTTCAGGAAAGGCGAGGGAGACGCGGGGTTTCCACTTGCCGTCTGCGCGCGGTCCGAGATCCTAGCCTCCTCGCGAAGGAGGCGCGCGCATCGCCTCCACTCCGACCCCAGCAGGAGGCGCACCGATGCCAGCGATCGTCCCCCCCGTCCCTCGTCCGCAGGTCCTCCGGATCCTCGCTCCGGCCATGCTCCTGCTCCCCCTCATCTCCGGCTGCGTCGCCGTCGGGCACAGCTACGAGGGGAACCCGATCTCCCGCGATGTGCTCGATCGCATCGAGGTGGGGCGGACCACCCGCGCGGAGGTCCTCGAGCTGCTGGGAGCCCCCCTCGCGGTGGAGCGGGTCGATGTCACCGGCCTGACCGAGCGCCTCCTCGCCCGGATCGAGGGGGACGAGCTCGCCCTCAAGCTCGATCCGGCCCTCTTCGACGAGCTCTACATCTACCGCCGCACTCAGACCGATCGCTTCGGGGTCTTCCTCGGGGTCTACACCCGGATCACCTCGGATCAGCGCAGTGATCGCCTCACGATCCTCTTCGATCCGGAGGGGGTGGTGCTCGGGGTCGGCTGGACTCCCGGGACAGACGACCTGTGAGCGGTCCCCGACCGACCCTCTTGCCGCGGACGATCCTCTCGCGCGCCGCTCTCCCGCTGGCGCTCCTGCTCCTCGCCGGCGGGGGCTGCGTGACGGTCGAACGCTCGACCCGCGACGCGGAGATCGACCGCGCGGCGGTCGCCTCGCTGGAGGAAGGGCGGACGACCCTCCCCGATGTCCTCGCCCTCCTCGGCTCGCCCCTCGAGGTGCATCAGCATCCCGATGGCACCCTCGTGGTCTATCGCCATCAGCACGAGCGCTCCTTCGAGTGGTCGATCGGGATCTCCGAATCGGCCCGGGTGGTCGACCTCACCCAGACCTCGGCGGAGCTCCTCGGCAACCTGAGCTACCGTCGGCGGTCGGTCCACATCGGGGAGGATCGGCTGGTCCTCCTCTTCGATCGCGCCCGTGTCCTCGAGTCGATCGGGGTGGCCTGGGGGACCGATGCGCTGCCGCAGTAACCGGAGGCTCCGCGGGGCGATCCTCGCCTCCCTGCTCCTCCTCCCCTGGGGGGGGAGCGGGTGCACCGTCAGCGAGCGCTACGAGGGGAACCGGGTGTCCCCGGGCCAGGTCGCGCTCGTCTCCCAGCTCGAGACCAAGGCGGAGGTCCTGCGACGGATCGGTCCCCCCGACGGGATCGAGCTCCTCCCGAACGGGAGCTCCTTCCTCTATCGGCATGTGATGTCCGCCTCGGAGGGCTTCGAGCTCTCCGCCGCCCGGGCCCGCTACGAGCGGGAGTCGAGCGATGTCCGGGGAGAGGTGCTCTGGATCGAGTTCGACAAGCAGGGTCGGATCCGGAGCCACGGCTTCTCGCAATAGGGCGATGGGCTCACTCCGGGTCGGCGACGCAGCGGAAGCCGAGGTGGCTCATCCCCGTGTCGGGTGGGGTCGCCATCTTCGCCGCGGGGCGATAGCTCTCGCAGTAGCTCTCATGGCAGAGGAACGAGCCCCCCTTCTGCACCCTCGAGTCGGGGGCGTGGGGGTTCCGCGGGTCGAGGGCCCGGGGCGGGCCGGTCGGGTTCTCGCATCTCGCCCCTCCGCTCTCGAGGAGGCGCTGCCGGTACGCGTCCGGGTGGAAACGATCCTCGGTCCACTCCCAGACATTGCCGGCGAGGTCGACGAGGCCGAGGGGGTTCGCCGGGAAGGAGCCGACCGGAGCGGTCCCGGCGAAGCCATCCTCCCCCGTGTTCCGGTGGGGAAACTCCCCTTGCCAGATGTTCGCGGCGATGACGCCACCGGGTCGCAGCTCGTCTCCCCAGGGGAAGCGCTCTCCGTCGTGTCCGTACCGCGCGGCGCGCTCCCACTCCGCTTCGGTCGGGAGCCGCTTCCCGGCCCACTCCGCGTAGGCCCGGGCATCCTCCCAGGCGACATGGACGACGGGGTGGTCCTCGCGACCCTCGATCGAGCTCCCCGGCCCCTCCGGGTGGCGCCAGCTCGCGCCCGGGGTCCAGCTCCACCACTGGGAGAAATCCTCGAGGGGGACGGCTCCGCCCGGCGGCGTGAAGACGAGGGAGCCGGGCGCGAGGTCCGCATCCGCCGGCTTCGGCGTGTCGGGGGGAAGCTGCTTCCTCAGCTCTTCCCAGTCCACCGGACGCTCGGCGATGGTCAGGTAGCCGGTCGCGGCGACGAATTCGGCGAACTGGGTGTTCGTCACCTCGGTCCGATCGATCCAGAACGCATCGAGGCGGACCTCATGGGCAGGCTGCTCGTCGTAGCGCGCCCCCGGCCCGTCGGAGCCCATGGTGAAGGAGCCGGCGGGGACGAGGACCATCCCCGGGGGGACGGTCGTCGGACGGGAAGGGGACCCGCACCCGGCGAGGATGAGCAGCGCCGCAATGAGGCGACCGAGTCGCGGTGGCCTGCTGAGCACTTCGCCCTCCTCTCCGCCGAGGTCCCGACCTCGTCGGGGACAGGATAGTCGATCCGGCTGTCTCGTTCTCCACGCTCGACTCGGCTTGCCGAATCGGGGACGAGGCTGTCCCATGCCCTCAGGAGGTGCCCCATGCGATCCCGTCCCCTTGACCGTCGTTCCTTCCTGCGTGCCGCGGCGAGCAGTGCCTTCGCCGCCCCACTGATCCTCGGACCGGGTCGGGCGCGGGCTCATGCCCGCATCCTCGGAGACGGGGAGAACACCCATGAGATGACCCACGACTGGCTCAGGCCTCCGACCGACATCGCGTGGGGGGACACCCACGGGCTCGCGCAGGACTCCCAGGGGCGGATCTATGTCGCCCACACCGTCGGGGCGGCGAGCGAGAAGGGAGACGCGGTCCTCGTCTTCGATCCGGCCGGGAAGTTCATGCGCAGCTTCGGGAGCGAGTTCCGCGGAGGCGCGCACGGCCTCGATGTGCGGCGGGAGGGTGGGGACGAGTTCCTCTACCACTGCGACACCCGCCGCCGCCTCGTCGTGAAGACGACCCTGACCGGAGAGGTCGTCTGGAGCCGAGGGTTCCCGGAGGAGGCGGAGGTCTACGCGGACGCCTCGAAGTACTGCCCGACGAACGTCGCCTTCCTCCCCGACGGCGACCTGCTCGTGGGTGACGGCTACGGCTCGAGCTTCGTCCATCGCTATTCGAAGGACGGAGAGTTCCGGGCGACGATCATCCGGCCGGGGAAGGACGCGGGGCAGGTCTCCTGCCCGCACGGGCTCTGGGTCGATGACCGGGGCCGCGCGCCGACCCTGCTCGTCGCGGATCGGTCGAACCGGCGCCTCCAGCGCTTCGACCTCGAGGGGAAGCACCTCGGCTTCGTGACCGAGGGGATCCGCCAGCCGTGTCACCTGAAGACCCGGGGGAAGGAGCTCCTCGTCCCCGATCTCGCCAGCGTCGTCACGGTGCTCGATGCAGAGGACCGGGTCGTGGTGCACCTCGGGGATGGACAGCCCTCGAAGCTGCGCGGCGCCCCCCGGGAGGACTTCATCCCCGGAAAGTTCATTCACCCCCACGATGCGATCTGGCTCGCCGACGGCTCGATCCTCGTGGCGGAGTGGGTTCCGATCGGTCGGATCACCCGCCTCGTGAAGAAGGGGTGAGCGACGCGTCCCGCCCCCTGAGACCCCTTGAGCCCCGGGTCCCAAGAGAAGGAGCCCGCGTCCCCCCAGTGGGGACACGGGCTCCGGGGATTCAGGGTCGGGGGCTCCGAGGAGCCTAGCGCACGTCGAACCGGTCGAGGTTCATGACCTTGTCCCACGCGTGGACGAAGTCGTTCACGAACTTCTCCTTCGAGTCGTCGCAGGCGTAGACCTCGGCGAGCGAGCGGAGGATCGAGTTCGAGCCGAAGACCAGGTCGACCGAGGTCGCCGTCCACTTCTTCGCGCCGGTGCCCCGGTCGATCCCGTCGAACGAGTTCTCACCGGTGCGCTTCCACTCGGTGCTCATGTCGAGCAGGTTCACGAAGAAGTCGTTGGTCAGCGTCTCCGGCTTGTGGGTGAGGACCCCGTCCGGGCAGCGGCTGGTGTTCGCGTTCAGCGCCCGCATGCCGCCGATGAGCGCGGTCATCTCCGGCACCGTCAGCGTCAGCAGCTGCGCCCTGTCGATGAGGCACTGCTCCGGGGTGAGCCCCTGCAGGTCCGCGCAGAAGTTGCGGAAGGCATCGACCTTCGGCTCGAGGACCGCGAACGACTCGGCGTCCGTCATCTCCTCGGTCGCGTCGGTGCGGCCCGGGGTGAAGGGCACATTCACGGAGAAGCCGGCATCCTGCGCCGCCTTCTCGATCGCCGCGCAGCCACCGAGGACGATGACATCGGCGAGGGAGACCTTCATGTCCCCGGACTGGGCGTTGTTGAAGTTCTGCTGCACGCCCTCCAGCACCGAGATCACCTCGCGAATCTCGCCCGGGTTGTTCACGGCCCAGTCGATCTGCGGGGCGAAGCGGATCCGCGCGCCGTTCGCGCCACCGCGCATGTCGGAGCCGCGGAAGGTGGAGGCGGAGGCCCACGCGGTGTTCACGAGCTGGGAGACGGAGAGGCCGCAGCCGAGGAGGTCCTGCTTGAGGGACGCGATCTCGCCGGCGCCGACGGTCGCGTGGTTCGCGGCCGGGACCGGGTCCTGCCAGATGAGGTGCTCGGCGGGGACCTTCGAGCCGCGGTAGCGGGCGATCGGGCCCATGTCGCGGTGGGTCAGCTTGAACCACGCGCGCGCGAACGCGTCCGCCAGCTCATCCGGGTTCTCGTAGAAGCGACGGGAGATCTTCTCGTACGCGGGGTCCATGCGGAGCGCGAGATCCGTGGTCGCCATCATCGGGGCGTGGTTGACCGTGGCGACGTGCGCATCCGGGACCGTGCCCTGCGCCTCGGGGTTCTTCGGGGTCCACTGGTTCGCGCCGGCCGGGCTCTTGGTGAGCTCCCAGTCGTATTCAAAGAGGTTCTTGAAGTACCCGTTGTCCCACTGGATCGGGTTGTTCGTCCAGGCGCCCTCGAGGCCGCTGGTGATCGTGTGCTCGGCCTTGCCGGACTCGAACGAGTTCGTCCACCCGAAGCCCTGCTCCTCGGTGGTCGCGCCCTCCGGCTCGGGGCCGACATGCTGGTCGGGGTTCGCCGCGCCGTGGCACTTGCCGAAGGTGTGGCCCCCCGCGATCAGGGCGACCGTCTCCACGTCGTTCATCGCCATCCGCGCGAAGGTCTCGCGGATGTCCTTCGCCGCGGCGAGCGGGTCGGGGTTGCCGTTCGGGCCTTCCGGGTTGACGTAGATCAGACCCATCTGCACCGCGGCGAGGGGGTTCGCGAGCTCGCGCTCGCCGGAGTAGCGCTGGTCGGCGAGCCACTCCTTCTCCGGACCCCAGTAGATGTCGTCCTCGGGCTCCCAGACATCCTCACGGCCTCCGCCGAAGCCGAACGTCTTGAAGCCCATGGAGTCGAGGGCGGCGTTGCCGGCGAAGACCATCAGGTCCGCCCACGAGAGCTTCCGCCCGTACTTCTGCTTGATCGGCCAGAGGAGACGGCGCGCCTTGTCGAGGTTGCCGTTGTCGGGCCAGCTGTTCAGGGGGGCGAAGCGCTGGGTGCCGTTCGAGGCGCCGCCGCGGCCGTCCTGGACCCGGTAGGTCCCCGCCGCGTGCCACGCCATGCGGATGAAGAAGGGGCCGTAGTGGCCGTAGTCGGCGGGCCACCACTCCTGCGAGGTGGTCATGACCTTCTCGATGTCCGCCTGCAGCTCATCGAGGTCGATCGTCTCGAACTCGGCGCCGTAGTCGAACTCGACATCCATCGGGTTGATGCGGTCGTTGTTCTGGGTGAGGAGCTTGAGGTTCAGCTGGTTCGGCCACCAGCGCTCGTTCGCCGACGATCCGGTCGACGTCTGCCGCTCGGCGGCGGCGGCGGTGAAGGGACACTTCCCTGCGTCCGACATGCGTTGCCTCCCATCGGGGGGTTCAAGAGGTCGAGGTGACTTCCATACTTGCGCCCGCGCCCCCCTCGAGGGGGGGGACGGTGCGGATTTCGGAGTGAAACCTCGGGTAGTTTCTCCGAAATCCAAGAATGCCTCCAATGCATTTCAAGGAAGCAGGCGATAACTTTCATGCATGGAAAGGTCCCCCCCAGGGCAGGCGGGGACGGGCGGGAGGGAGAGGGATGGAGCTCGATCAACTGCGCTACTTCCTGCGCGTCGCGGAGCGCGGGAGCTTCACCGGGGCGGCGCGCGAGCTCTCCATCTCCCAGCCCGCCCTGAGCCGCTCGATCCGCCGCCTGGAGGAGGAGCTGGGGCGTCCCCTCTTCCTGCGCCGCCCTCGCTCGGTCGAGCTGACCGACGCCGGGGAGTTCTTCGAGGCCCGGGCGCGTCAGGTCGTGCAGCTGATCGAGGACACCCGGGCCGAGCTGACCGACGACGGGGAGTCCGGCCGTCTGCGCGTCGGGGCGATCCCCACCGTGGCGCCCTACCTCCTCCCCCAGATCCTCCAGGGGTTCGCCCGAGACTTCCCCCGCGCCACGGTCTCGGTGCAGGAGTCACCGACCGAGCGGCTCCTCCGGAGCTGCGCGAGGGGGGATGTGGACCTGGCCATCCTCGCGCTGCCGATTCCGCAGGGGGCGCTGGAGTGCGAGGAGCTCTTCGAGGAGGAGCTCCTCCTTGTGCTCCCCCGATCGCATCCCCTCGCGGAGCGTCGCCGCATCACCCTGACCGACCTCGAGTCGGAGCGGTTCATCATGCTCGATGAGGAGCACTGTCTCTCCGACTCCATCGTGGCATTCTGCCGCAAGGATCTGAGTCAGCCTCTGGTGATGGAGCGGACCAGCCAGCTGATGATGGTCCAGGAGCTCGTCAGCCTCGGTCACGGGGTCTCCATGATCCCCCGCATGGCACGGGAGACCGACCGTTCCGGAGATCGCATCTACCGCTCGATCTCTCCGGTCCGTCCGACTCGCAAGATCTGCGTCGTTTGGGACGCGCGGCGCTTTCACGGGCGCATCCACGCCGAGTTCCTGGCCAGAATCCGGGCCGTCGCTCTCTCTGCGTGAGCTCCTCCGCCCGCCTCCGAGGTGCCTGAGGGCTCCTCTCGGTGTGGATCGGTCCCGCGATCCCCGCTGGCTGTGCCAGGCACGGGCGCGGAGTACAATGGAGGGATCAGAGAATCCGGCCCGCCGCCGGTAGATCGGGGCCCCATGCCTCTCTCCCGACTCGCCGCCCTCCTCGCCGTGGTGCTCCCTGCGCTCATCGCCCTGCCGGCGGGAGCCCAGTGGAGCACCGATCCCCTCGTGAACACCGCCATCGCGGACCTCTCCGGCTCCCAGGTCGTGCCGAAGATCTCGGCGAGTCCGGACGGGGGCTGCTACATCGCCTGGTTCGACAACTCCTCCGGGGGGTATCAGGCCCGGCTCCAGCGCCTCGATGCCGCCGGCGAGGAGCAGTGGCCCCACAACGGGATCGTCGTCAGCGCGCAGCCCCAGAGCACCTCCCTCGTCGACTGGGACATCCTCGCCGACTCCACCGGGGCCTGCGTCGTCACCTTCACCGACATTCGCGATGGCGGGGATCTCGATGTCCACGCCTACCGCGTGCTCTCCGACGGCGCTCAGGCCTGGGGGGCGAACGGTCTCCAGCTCTCGACCTCCGGCGGTTTCGAGGCGGACCCCCGCGTGGCGGAGCTGACCACCGGCGACTTCATCGTCTGCTGGTTCCAGGAGTCGAGCGGCGGGATTCAGGCGCAGCGGATCAGCCCCGCGGGTGCGATCCAGTACGCCGCCGGGGGGATCAAGGTCGGGGGAGCCCCGGGCGAGGTCGCCTCCTTCTGCGCGGTCGCCGCCTCCGATGCGGGCAGCTACATCGTCTCCTTCGTGCGCGATGTCTCCAGCTTCCTCGCGCCCCGCCATGTCCATGTGCAGAAGTTCTCCGCCGCCGGGGCTCCGCAGTGGGGGAGCACGCCCGTCGTCGCCTACGACCTGAACTCGGTCCCCATCGCCTACGACCCCCTCCTGGGATCGGACGGCGCAGGGGGCGCGATCGTCGTCTGGCACGCGGCCACCGGGGCCCTCTTCAACTCCCGGGTGCAGCACATCGACGCGGCCGGGTTCGAGCAGTTCCCCCACAACGGCGTCACCGTGTCCACCGACACCACGCGGACCCACATCGACCCCGCCTTCGCCCACCACCCCGCCACCGGGGACACCTTCATCTTCTGGAACGAGCGGAACAGCGGGCAGAGCCAGTGGGGGATCTTCGGTCAGAAGGTCGACCTCGCCGGGGTGCGCCAGTGGGGGCCGGGGGGGATCGTGGTCCTCCCCGTCGACTCGACCCTGGAGTTCGCGCCCCGGGTCCTCGCCACCGACGACGGCGCGATGGTCTTCGTGGTCGACGATCAGACGGCCACCTCGGGACAGCACCGCGTCCTCGGCTTCCGGTACGACGGATTCGGTCAGAGCATCTGGAGCCCGCCGTTCACCGGGCAGCCGCTCCTCGTCTCCACCGCGCCCAGCACCAAGTCCCGTCTCCCCGTCGCCCGCGCCGCGGATGGTGGCGCCCTCCTCATCTGGGAGGACGACCGCGCGGGCACCGTCGATGTCTACGGGCAGCGGGTGAATGTGGATGGCACCCTCGGAGGAGGCGTCGGCCCGTCCGCCCCGGAGTTCATCCGAGGCCACTGCAACGCGGACTCCGGCTTCGACATCGCGGACGCGATCTTCCTCCTCGGGGTCCTCTTCCCCGTCCCGACCGGTGGCCCGCCCCCGATCCCGGACTGCCCCGACGCCTGTGACTGCAACGACGACGGCAGCCTCGACATCGCGGACGCGATCTGCCTCCTCAACGGCCTCTTCGCCTCCCCGGCGGTCCCCCCGGTCGCCCCCTTCCCCGACTGCGGGCCCGATCCGACCGATGGGGATGTCCTCGACTGCGGGGCGAGCACGGCCGCCTGCCCGTGAGGGCGTCCTGACTTCGCTCGATGAAGAAGGCGATCCGGGGCGACCTCAGCTGCGTGCCGGGTCCTCGTCGAGGCCGAGATCTCGATCAATGGACCGGAGAACGCTCAGCACCCTGCCCTTGTAGGCACGCACGCAAGGGATCGAGCCGGCCCTCTCGCAGGCGGAGCGGATCGACTTCTCGGAAGAGTGACCGACGAAGCCGGTCACGCAGAGAACGAGATCGTACTTTGCGTTCGCGATGGCGGAACTGGCCGCATCGATCCTTCGATTGTCCGCGACCACGAACGCGACAGAATCCGCGGCAAGCTGCTCGCGGAGGTTCTCCTTCAGGGCGGGATCCTCGCGATTGGTCACGAAGAGAATGCGGCGACCCTCTGTCGCCAGTCGAACTCGCTCGCGAAGCGAGGCATGAGAATCACTCGGTCTCTCCTCCCGCTCCTCCTCCGTTGTCGTGCGGAGCTGCTCCAGTTCTGCCTTGATTCTGCTGCGATCCAGCACGCCGTCTCGGTCGCGCATCGACTCCTGGAGCTTCTTCAATTTTCGACGAGCCTTGCGGAGTTCGCCGCCGGCGAGCAGGGCTTCTCCATCCCAGGCGAGAATCTGCTCCGAGTGCTGCTCGAGGCAGAAGAGCTGCTGGTCCGTGGGAACTTCGAGCTCGCAGGAATCCACGAACCAGCCTTGCAAGGACGCTGGGTCCGCGTCCGGCTCGGGAACTCTATCAAAGAGCTCCCGCTTCTCCCGCTGTTGCTGCTTCTTCCGCGGGTCCGTTCCCAGCTCCTTCGCCCACGAACCTGCGGGCGGCGTGAACTCGGAATCGAGGATCGCCTTCAACTCGGGGAATTCGGCGTGGCGTTGAGAGGAGATGCAGCGAAGCCTGCCCATGAGTCGGGCCCAGCTCGCGACATCCTCCACGGTCCCGCGAAGCCAGCGTGTCTTCCTACCGATGTCGAGGAGCGTGTCTCGCAACCTCCGGACCTGCAGATCGGCGCGCGTCGGCGTCCGGAGGTTGTTGTTCCACCTTTGGGACAGATTCTCGAGTTGATTCGAGAGCTCAACGAGGAGCTCGTCCGGGAGGTTGGGGGCGGGGCTCAATGCGATGCCGTCAGCCCAGCCCGCCTGGTCGAGATCCGCACTCTCTTCCAGCTCCGCGAGGGCGTCCTCCGCCGCGGCACTGACGTCTTTCCAGGTGGCGAGCGGAAAGTCGCCGGCAAGGCCTCGCAGGGTGCACCGGCAGTCGCCGGGGCGGGCGTCGAGCCTCAGCGCCAGAATGTTGCCCGGCCAATGGAGGCGGGCCTGCTGACTCAGCAAGCCAGCGATCCGGTGGCAGAGGTCTGCGGTCTCTTCAGACCCCTTCGTGGACTCTTCGACCGCACGCATGCGGCTGATCCAGTGCAGGAGAATGAGCTGTATCGCGTGGGGAGCGAGCCCATCAAGATCGGAGAGGGCAGCGGAGATCTCCCTGATCTGTCCCTCCAGAACCTCCTCGGCCTCCTCGGATCCCAGCAGGGGGACCTTCTCTGTTCGGCTCTCCGGTGCGAGGCTCTCCTTCATGGAGGGTGCGAGTGTGACCGGGTCGGCGCTGACCGTCACATCGGCGTTCGATCCGTCGAGCGTCTCCGCACCTTCGCCGGCCGCGTCGGCGCTGCTCGGGCTGGAGAGCTCCGGCTTGGCAGGCTCCTGTCCCAGCTGCGGGGAGACCTGTTCGTCGATTTCGGCAGGCAGAGAAACCGGAGCAACTGGATCGGGAAATCCCCCTCCGAATCTCTCCGTCGCTTGAGTGTCGGCTACCGGCACGGGCGCGGAGGTGCCCTTGCTGCCGCTGATCAACAATTCGAGAAGAGAGTGGCGCGCAAGCCGGGAAGGGATCATCGCTTCGATGGTGAGCGAGATCGTCGACTCGAAGTCAGTGCTCGATCTCGTCCAGCTCTCGCCGCCCGGCTCTTCCATCGTGCAGACCCACTCTGTGGACGAGCCCTGCAGCGTCACTGAGTATCCGCAACGGGTGAGGGCTTCGAGAACTTGGTGGTGGCTGAAGTGCGGAGGGAGTTCTCTCAAGGGACGGCCCTTCCAGGTTCCTGCAAGTTTGATCGTTGAACCAAGAGGATACGCAGCGAGGAACCCTCTTCTGACACTCCATGAATCAGGTCACTCGAGATTCGGAGACATGGGAATTCGGTCTCGTAATCCTCTGAGAGCTCGTCTCGTGCTCGAATCCTGACTCGTGCAAGCCGACGCTCGCCAACCGGATAAGGAGAAGCGTCACGCCTGCGCAAACTCCGTCGGAGTGCGAGCTTCTTCATCAGAGCTGACAGCAGTCTACACGGTCAACCACATGGGATCAGGGATGCGGTTCCGCCTGAAAGTCGGGGGACGGCGTCAGCTCGGGTGGGGGGGGAGACTCGCGAGGAAGCTCCTCGTTGCGTTCAGCAGGTCTGCATAGAAGCCGGGTTGAGGGAGCGCGGCCATCCTCAGGCTCAGCCAACGGAGGTGCCTTCTTGTGAACTCCTGGGCAGCTTCCTCGTCGCGAGTGGCAAGGTCGGCCCAGAGCAGGAGCTGGACGCCGAGATGATCCGCTGGGGAGCCATGGCTGAGCTCCGAGTCCAGCTCCAGCCCCGCGGCATCCGCGATCGCGCGGACCGAGCGGGCCGCCTCCCCCTCGTAGCCGTCTCCCTCGTGGAGGGACTGCACCAGCGGCACGCCGGCGGTGGGGTCGAGGAACGCCGCGTAGTACTGGGCGGCGAGCTCCTCCAGGTCGTCCGTCTCCGGGGGGGAGAGCCCGATCGCCTCGAGCGCCGGGCGGAGCGTCTCGAGGGACGCGAGGGTCGCGGCGTCGAGCTCGCGGAGGAGGAGCCAGCCGAGGAGGCGGGCGACCGGGGGGAGGGCGGCGTCGGTCATCCCAGCTTCCGGATCCTCACCACCGTGCTGTTGAACGCCTGCTGGCCGGTGAGGTAGTCGGGGGAGATCGGCAGGATGCGGTTCTGAGCCCACCCCGCGCCGGTATTGCGCTTCCAGCGACGACGATCACCGCCGGAGGTGTCCTCCCACCACATGTTCCGCTCCCAGTCGGGGTCGCGGTAGCCCGCGCGGTCCATCCCCGCCGACTCATCGCCGACCGCGGAGTCCCGGCGCGCCTTCGCGACGCTCGTGTACTCGAAGTGGCCGAGAGAGTGCGAGATCGCGATGGCGCCGGGGTGGATCCCGCGCGTCACGACCACGGGGATCTCGAGGCGGTCCTCGATCGGGCCCCGACCGAGCCCGAGGTGGGAGAGCTTCTCGTCGACGGTGGCGGAGCGATAGCCGGTGATCTCGATCCAGTCCCCGCTCTTGAGGGAGAAGCGGGCGGCGGTGTCGGGATGCAGCCACGCGGGATTCGAGTGGACGATCTCCGAGCACCACTTCAGGTTCGCGGTCCGCCCGTGGTTGTGGACGTTCCACTTGAAGGAGGTCATGACGAGCTGGTCGTCGTCGAGATCGGCGTGCTCCGCGATCGGCACCCAGTGGGGCCAGGGGTCGATCTCGTAGGAGTAGGGGGCGTGGCTGGCGGGGCGGTTGGACCCCTTCGAGTTCGCCCGCGCGACCAGGTCGGAGACATCCTCGTTGCGGGCGACCCTCTCCACGAACTCCGACCTCACCTCGAGCTTCCGACTGGGGGTGCGGAAGCCGAGGACCGGGCGACCGCGGTGGAGAATCCCCACGCCCCGGCCGTCCTTCTCGATGAGGCCTGTCTCCGGGTCGGTGGTGGTGCCCACGAGCTCCTCCGCGGTGAGGGGGCGGAGGTAAGGCTCATAGTACTTCGCCTGCTCCGGGTCCTCGAAGGCGCCGACCTTCGTCAGGAAGTCCAGGGGGCTGGAGTAGCGGGACTCGTCGTAAGGGACATCCTTCGTGAACTCGGCGATGGTGTCCTCCACCGATCGATCCGCGGGGAACCACTCCTCCATCCCGCCGCCGATGCGACGGGCGAGCTCGGGGAAGATCTCCCGGACATCCCGCGCCTCGCCGAGGGGCGCGACCATCGGGCGTCGGATGGAGAGATAGGGCTTCAGGTTGTAGGCCCCGCGGGCGTCGACATCCCAGCGCTCCATGTAGGTGGTCCACGGGAGCACGATGTCGGCGAAGCTCGCGGTCTCATTGAAGAACGGATTGATGCAGACGTGGAACCCGATCTTCTCCTCGTCGAGGAGGACGTTCCGCGTGACTCCCATCTCCGGCCAGGTGAGGGGGGAGTCGAGGTTGTAGCTCATGTAGACGCGGATCTTCGCGCGCTCCTGCATGAGGTACCAGTAGACGATCTCGCCGACCTTCATCGTGTTCCAGCGATTGGCGAGGACGAACTCCGGCGGGTCGGCGAGGAGCGAACCGCGCTTCGGCTTCGGGGCGCTCGCGGGGGGGCGGAAGCGCTTCGTGTCCACGCCGCCGGTGTACATCCAGCACCAGCCCCCGGGCTTCCCCGGGCTGCCGACGAGGACATTGAGGAGGCCGATCGCGCGGTCGTTGAAGTACCCGTTCACGTGGGCGCTCGACCCGCGGTTGCACATCGTCGTCGCCCGGGGGGCGGCGGCTGCGAACTCCCGGGCGATCCGGGCGATGTCCGCCGCGGGCACGGTGCTCACCGACTCCGCCCACTCCGGGGTGTAGGGGAGGAGCCGCTCGCGGATCTCGTCGATGGTGGCGTTGCTCCACTCCTCGACGAAGGTGGCGTCGTACAGCTCCTCCCGGACGATGACATGGGCCATGCCCAGGGCGACCGCGCCATCGGTGCCGGGGTAGGGCATGAAGAACTCGTCCGAGTTCCCTGCCGTGTTCGACATCCGCACATCGAAGGTGACGAGCTTCGCGCCGTTCTCGAAGCGTCCCTGCTGGATCCGCTGCGCGCCCGCCACATGCCCCTGATGCGCCTCGAACATGTTCGAGCCGAAGTTCAGGATGTACTTCGAGTGCGCGTAGTCCCCCAGGTCCCAGTCGCTCTCGAAGAGGTAGGTCAGGTTCGCGGCGCGTCGGGCGGCGGAGCAGAGGCCGCGGTGGTTCAGGTGGGTCTTCGTGCCGAAGGCGTTGAGGAACGCCGACACCGCGTCCTTGCTGCGGTTCCTCCCCTGGTGGAAGGCGAACTCCTCCGGGCGGCCCGACTCCCGCACCTCGCGGAGTCGATCGGCGATCTTGGTGAGGGCCTCCTCCCAGCTGATCCGGCGCCACTTCCCCTCGCCCCGCTTCCCGACCCGGCGGATCGGGTGGAGGAGACGCTCGGGGTGGTACTGGTGATTGAGGGCGGCCTGCCCGCGCGCGCAGAGCCTCCCCCGCGAGTTCGGGTCGGCGGGGTTTCCCTCCACCTTGATGATCCGGCCGTCCTTCACGTGCCCCGTGATCCCGCAGACGCTCGAGCAGAGCTGGCACATGCCATGGATCTGCTCGGTGCCCCGGTACTTGTCGGGGTCGGGGAAGCGGGTCTTTCGATAGGGTCCGGGGAGGGCGCAGACCCCGGGCATGCGCATGCGCCCGGACTCGTATCGCGCACCCGCCTTGCGACGCCAGACCGCGAGGTTCTCCTCGCGGGTCGGCGGGCCGAGGCGCCGCGGC
>JAFMMO010000249.1 GCA_017859655.1 Pseudomonadota bacterium
CGCCGACCGAGATCTGGATCTCCGAGGCGCAGGAGCGGATGGTCCTCGCGGTGCCCCCCGAGAAGGTCGATCGCCTCTTCGAGCTCCTCGCCGAGGAGGAGGTCGAGGGGTGCGACCTCGGGCGCTTCTCGTCGGACGGCGTGCTCCGTCTTCGCTACGGGGATGTCGTCGTCGGCGAGCTGGAGTGCGGCTTCCTCCACGATGGCAGGCCGGACGGGGCGCGGGTCGCGCGGACCCCCGCCCCCCTCGCCCCGGTGGCGCCGGACCCCGCCTACACCCGCGAGGAGCTCCTCGCCGGGCTCCTCGCCCATGGATCGATCGCGAGCAAGGAGCCGGTGATCCGTCAGTACGACCACGAGGTGCAGGGGCAGATGGTCCTCCGTCCCCTCGCGGGGGCGGACCTCGACGCGCCGATGGATGGCTGCGCGTTCGATCCCACCGGTCGGGGGACGCACACGGCGGTCGTCGCCTGCGGTCTCTCCCCCCTCGTGGGGGACGCCGACGCGGCGGAGATGGGGCGCCACTCCGTGGATGAGGCGCTCCGCAACGTGATCGTCTCGGGCGGGTCGATGGAGCGCGTCGCCCTCCTCGACAACTTCGCCTGGGGGAACGTGCACGACCCGGAGGTCCTCGGCTCCCTCGTCCTCGCGGCCCGCGGGGCGGCGGAGGTGGCGATCGCCTGTCGGAGCCCCTTCGTCAGCGGCAAGGACTCCCTCCACAACACCTACCGGTCGGGGGGGATCTCCCGCTCGATCCCGGCGACCCTCCTCATCTCCGCCCTGAGCGTCGCCCCCGGGAGACCGAGGGCGCCGGGGAGCGACCTCAAGTCGAGCGGCACGACGATCCTCCATGTCGGGCCTCACCCCTGCGGCCTCGGCGGGAGCCACTGCGAGCAGCTCACCGGCGGGGCGGGCGGGCCCCTGCCGCGCTGGAGCGTCGACCTCGCCCTCCCGATCCTCCGCTTCATCGAGGCGCGGATCGCCGATGGCAGCATCCGCAGCGTCCACGACATCTCCGACGGAGGGCTCGCGGTCGCGGCGATGGAGATGGCCTTCGGCGGAGACGAGGTCGGTCTCGACCTCGACCTCGAACCGATCCGCGACCCGGAGATCTCCCCCGAGGCCGTGCTCTTCGGCGAGGGACCGCACCGCTTCCTCGTCGAGGTCGCCGACGACCGGGTCGAGGCGTTCGTCGCCGCCGCCGGTGATCTCCCCGTCGTCGCGGTGGGGCGGACCGTGGGGGGGCGCACCGTCCGCTTCACCGCCCGCGGCGAGGCGTGGCTCGAGGGGGATGTCCCCACCCTGAAGGAGACCTGGCAGGCCCCCTTGCGAGCGGTCTGGTCCGAGGAGGTGCTGTGATGGCGGGCTCTCGACCCCGGGCGATCGTCCTGCGCGCGGCCGGAACGAACTGCGATCGTGAGACGGTCCGCGCCCTCGAGATGGCGGGCGCGGAGGTGGAGCGGGTCCATGTGAACCGGCTCACCGAGGAGCCCGCGCTCCTCGATGAGGCCGCGATCCTCGCCCTCGCGGGGGGGTTCACCTTCGGAGACGATGTCGCCTCGGGGGCGGTCCTCGCCCACATCCTGGAGCGCCGCCTCTCCGATGCGGTCCACCGCTTCGTCGACTCCGGCCGCCTCGTGGTCGGGGTGTGCAACGGGTTCCAGATCCTCGTCCGCCTCGGGATCCTCCCCGGCGCGGAGGGGAGGGGTGCGCTCCTCGGCAACCACTCCGGCCGCTTCGAGGACCGCTGGGTCCGCCTGCAGGCGGGGCCGCGGTCGACCCCATGGTTCGAGGCCGGGACCGAGTTCTTCGTCCCCGTCGCCCACGCCGAGGGGCGCTTCTGCTGGTTCCCGGCCGAGGAGGGGGCGGAGTTCCCCGCCGATCAGGTCGCCTTCCGCTACCGGGCACGAGTGGGGGACGGGCCGGCGCAGTACCCCGATGATCCGAACGGGTCGCACGGGTCGATCGCCGGGGTCACGAACCGGGCGGGGAATGTGCTCGGCATGATGCCGCATCCGGAGCGGTTCCTCGTTCCCGAGCATCACCCCCAGTGGATGCGCTATCGCACCTCCGACGGAGCCCCTCCGGCGGAGGAGGACCTCCCGGTCCCGCTGGGACTGGAGATCTACCGCCGGGCGGTCGCCTCCTGCCGCTGAGGCGGTCTTCTCGCGATCCCTTCCTCAAGCGCTCTCCCCTTCGGTCCGAAGGAGAGGATGGACCCCCGGAGCGGGGCCCCTCCTCCCCGGGCGGGAGGAGCAGCAGGAAGGAGGTCCCGGATGCGGCTCATCGAGCTCGGACGAGCGGGGAGCGGAGCTTCGCGGTCCGCGAGGCGACTTCTCCTCGTCCTCGGCGTCAGCTTCGTGGTTCAGGGCTGCACCTGGACCCCCCCGGGACACCCCTGGAGTCATCCCCCCCTCACCGAACGACCCCCGGCGGCCGCGACGCCTTCCCCCGCCGGAGAGGACTCCCCGCCGGACTCCGAGCGCGACCTAGCGAGCGAAGCCTCGACCGAAGCGCGGAACGGGGGAGCGATCGGGGCGGCGACCGCGGATGGGATCCTGGTCCGTCCGAGTGAGCTGTCCGCGGCTCCGCCGCCTCCCTCGGCGTCGCCGGTCATCGCCGACCCCGAGGAGGGCGCACCGGCTCGGGTGGTCGTCGTCGGACCTCCGACGAGCCGCAGCCGCAGGACCGCGATCGAGACCCGGCTCCTCTCCGGAGCGGCGCGGACCGCGGCCGACCTGCTCACCATCGAGGTCTGGGCCCGCCCCGCCGAGGCGGCGGAGTGGCGCAAGGTCGCCGAGGGTCGCATCGGCCAGCCCCTCTTCGCCGAGCTCTCCGATGGGCGGCATCACCTGACGACGGTCGGGGTCGATCGCGCGGGAATCCGCACCCCCTCCCCGGTGGCAGGGGAGGCCGGCCAGTGGCACCTCCTCGTCGACACCACGGCGCCGCAGCTCGTCATCGAGCTCGATCGGGAGCGCCCGGTCCTCGCGATCGGTGAGACTCTCACCATCGTCCCTCAGGTCGAGGACGCACACCTCAGCGCGTTCCCCGTCGCCATCCACCGGATCCCGGTGGACGGCACCGAGCCCCGGACGCTCCGCGGCCATCTGCCGAACGGCGCGCCCTTTCCCTGGTCCCCTCCCGATCGGGCGGGGGTCCACACCATCGAGGTGACCGCGGAGGATCTCGCCGGGAATCGAGTGAGAGAGCGGCTCTCCGTCATCGTGCAGCCCTCGCCGCCGCGCCCGGCGCTCCTGACCACGCTCGCAGGGGGTGTTCTGCGGGGGGGGGCCGACCTCCGACTCGAGTGGAGCCTCGACCGGGACCTCGCTCAAGGACTGGATCCGGGTCTGGACGGTTCGGGGAGGGTCACCCTCGAGTTCACCGCCGACGGTGAGAGCTGGACGACGATCCACAGCTCCCCGCGCTCCACCGGCGGGATTGCGTGGCGCGTGCCCGGTGTCGACTCGAATCGCTGCGAGCTCCGCGTGGTGGCGGTCGATGCGGATGGCCTGCGAGGGGAGTGCGCCTCGGGGCGGTTCACCGTGAGCTCCTCGGCTCCGCGCGTCCGGGCGGGCGGGATCCGCCCCGCGCCCCCGAAGGAGGGCGACGCCGAGTCCTCATCCCTCCGATCCCGGGGGACCCTCTAGGCTCACCCTTCCGACTCGCTAGGATACGGGCGAGTTGAGGGAGGGGAGCGCATGGGGAGTTCTTTCAGCGGTGGAAGCGGCGTCGGAAGCAGCCTCGGGAGGACCGTCGCGGCGCGGCGGCGCCCGGAGGGGGAGGGGTGCGACCCGCGCCGGCGTCCTCCGATCCGGCTCCTCGCCCCGATCCTCGTGGCCCTTGTCGGCTGCAGCTCCCTCGGGCGGGTGGGGCCGCCCCCCCAGCAGGCGCTCCTGACCGAGCCGGACGCCCCCCTCGAGATCACCGCCGCCGTCTCCCCCGACTTCCGCGCGCGCTACGTCACATCCCTCGACGCCCTGCCGGTCCGCGTCGCCCGAGGGGAGGACGCCCTCTGGCACAGTCGTCCCCGCACCACCGACTGGGCGATGGTCCCCCTCGACG
The DNA here is from genome assembly GCA_017859655.1 of Pseudomonadota bacterium. Taxonomy (GTDB): domain Bacteria; phylum Planctomycetota; class UBA8108; order UBA1146; family UBA1146; genus JAFMMO01. The sequence continues at coordinate 4,068 of JAFMMO010000249.1, forward strand.
AGCGGGGGCGCTCCCGGGTGACGCTGGGGGAGGAGGGGGTCCACCTCATCGGCGCGGCGCCGCTTGGGGCGGCACCCCTCGCCGCGACGGTCGAGGTGATCGTCGATCGGACCGAGCCGCTCGTGAAGATCCGCTTCGAGAGAATGCGGCGCTCCTCGGTGGGGGACACCCACGTCAAGATCCACTGGCGCGCCGACGATGCGCATCTCCAGCCCCGCGCCTGCTCTCTCGAGGTCCGCGCGGCGGACTCCGCCTGGCAGCCCCTCTCCCTCGACCTCGTCGCCTCCGGGGGGATCACCTTCCCCTGGTCGGAGGCGCAGGTGCGCGCCTCCTTCCTGCGCTTCGCCGCCATCGACCTCGCTGGAAACCGGACCACCATCGAGATCCCCCTCGCGGAGGCGTTCGACCGCCCGAAGTGGACGGCGGGGGGAGGAACGGAGTCGCTGGTCTCCGGGGAGAGCGCTCCCCGGACGCGGCCCCCGGCGGGGGGCGGCTCGGACCCGTCTCCCGAGGCGCGCGAGGAGCGGGATGAGCGAGCGGGTGCCCCCGCTCCGCGACCGGGA
>JAFMMO010000250.1 GCA_017859655.1 Pseudomonadota bacterium
GGTCGCGGTGTAGGTGACCGGAGTGGTGCCGACCGGGAAGGTGTCTCCCGGGGGGTGGTCGCTGTCGAGGGTGTAGTTGATTGCGCTACTGGCGATCGTGGGCTCGGTCCAGGTGACGGCGGTGGTGCAGAGACCGGTGTCGGTGTTCTGGGTGATGTCGGCCGGGGTGCCGATGATGACCGGGTTCTCGTTGTCGGTGACCGTGATCGTGTGGGTCGAGCCGGAGCCCAGGAGCGCGCCGGAGGGGCTGTCGAGCTGGAGGACGATCGTCTCCGGTCCCTCGAGGGTCCCGTCGTCGATCAGGGAGATCGAGAGGTCGTGGTGGAGGGAGCCGGCGGGGATCGAGATGGTGGAGGGGGGGGCCACGAAGTCCGAGCCGGGGAGGGCGCTCCCCGTCACGGTGAGCGGGACGGTGACCACCTCCGCGGCTGCGCGGTCCAGGCTGAGCCGGATCAGCACGACCCCATCTCCTTCCACGACGGTGGATGAGGTGGTCGTGAAGGAGAGCAGCGAGGTCAGGTCGTCGTCCGCGATGGTGACCACATGGGTCTGCAGCGGTCCGAGCATGCCACTCGACGGAGGACCGAGCTGAAGGAGGATCGTCTCATCCGGCTCGTCGAGGGAGTCGTTCGCGACGAAGGTGGTGAACTCGGTCTGCAGGGATCCGGCGGGAATGACGACCGCGGGATGGGGCAGGAAGTAGTCGAGGTTCTCGGTGGCGCTGCCGCCCACGAGGATCGGGAGCTCGATGGCGCGGCCGGAGGGACGGTCCAGGCGCACGATGGTGGTGTGAATCGGCTGATCCTCCGCCGCCGTCGCGCCGGGGAGCGCGAATTCGATCAGCGGAGCGGGGTCCCCATCATCCAGGATCGAGATCGTCTGGGTGCGGAGGGGACCGAGGACCGCCCCGGTCGGCGGAGAGAGGCGGAGGACGATCTCCTCCGTCGCCTCATCGAGGAGATCGTCGATGAGGATCAGCGGGATCGTCGCGGAGAGCTCCCCCGCTGCGATCACGGCCGGGTCGGTCGCGATCGCGAAGTCGCTCCCGAGGGTGGCGGAGCCCGCAATGGTGAAGGGGACCTCCACCGCGACGGTGCTCGGAGTCGTCATGCGGATCTCGACGAACAGCGGGATCCCCGCCTCGGTCAGCTCGACATCGCTGACCAGGAAGGAGACCTGAGGGACCTCCTCGTCGTCCACGACGAGGAGATTGTGGACCGGAGTCGGTCCGAGGCTGGCTCCGACGGGGGGCAGGAGGGAGATGATGCACATCTCATCCGGCTCGAGGATGGCATCGTCGACGATGGTGATCTCCAGCCAGGTCTCGGTCGTGTCGGGGGGGATCAGGAGCCGCTCCGGGAGGAGCGAGTGATCGATCCCCGGGGTCGTCTCACCGGTCGTGGCGAGGGGAACCTCGATGGTCATCCCGGCCGGCATGCTCACGGTGACTCCGACCTGCACGACGCCGGAGCCCTCGGAGGCGACCGTCTCCGTCGCGAGGAAGGACACGGATGGCTCGGGATCATCGTCGTTGATCTGAAGCTCGAAGTCGGTGACCGCGCCGAGTTGCGCTCCGAGCGGGGTCCCGAGGTGGATCCCCAGGGTCTCGCTCCGCTCGTGTCGGAGGTCATCCCGCAGCGGGATCGCGATCTGACCGGTGAGCTGGCCCGCCGGGATCACGACCTCCGCTGGGAAGGGGATGAAGTCCTCGCCGGGAGTCGCGTCCCCCGAGAGCGTGAGCGGGATGCTGACCTCGAAGCCGGTCACTCGCGAGAGGAACAGCGGAACGATGACCTGCGGCTGGCTCTCCCCGGTGATGAGGTGGTCGACGATGAGCACGACCTCGGGGAGAGGGTCCCCGTCGTCGAGGAGCACGACCCGATGGGTGGCGAGGCTCCCCAGCGCGGCCCCGGTCGGTCCGCCGAGGGTGATGAAGAGCTCCTCCGTCGGCTCCGCGACCTCGTCGTCGGCGAGCTGGAGCTGCACCGTGGCCGTGGTCTCGCCGGCCGGGATCAGGGTCGTCCCCGAGGCCGGCAGGTAGTCCGCCGCGGGGGCGGCGGTGCCCTGGGTGGACCAGGGGATGACCACATCCACTCCCGTCGGTGCGGAGAGCATCAGGAGCACGGAGTGGCTGGCGCCCGACTCCTCGACCGTGCTCTCGGCCTCGGCGAAGTTCACCGTGGGCAGAATGTCGTTGTCCAGGATCCCGATCGAGTGGGTGACGGGGCTGGCGAGGTTCGCTCCCACCGTCGCTCCCAGAGTGAGGAGGAGGAGCTCGGTCTCCTCGATGAGGAGGTCGTCCTCGAGCTGGAGGGTGATCACGGCTTCCTGCTGCCCGGGCGCGAAGCTCACGGGGATCCCGCTCAGGTGGAAGTCGGCGGCCGCGGTCGCCGTCCCTCCGGCCCCCACCTCCACCACGATGGGGAAGGCCGATGGAGCGCTGAGCCGGAGACCGATCTCGATGCTCCCGCCGCTCTCCGGAGTGACCGTCGAGTCGGAGAGGAACGAGACGCTCGGTGGGGGATCGTCGTCGAGAACCGTGATCACATGGGTGGCGGCGGCCGCGTCAAGCGCGGCGCCGATCGGAGACTCGAGGGAGAGCGGGATGCTCCGGTCGGGACCGTCGGTCTCATCGTCGAGGAGCGACAGGTGGACGGTCCGGCTCACCGTCCCGGGCGGGAAGGAGATCGGGATCGGGAGCAGGGGCCCGAGCCCGGGGGGCGCGTCGCCCCCGAGGGTGACGGACACCGGGCTTCCGGAGGGGCTGGAGAGGGAGATCTCCACCGCGACGGAGCCGGCCGCCTCGGAGACGATCTGGGACGGGCTCGCGAAGGAGACCAACGGAGCCGGATCCCCGTCGTCGAGGATGGTGATCGTGTGGGTCAGGAGCCCGCTCGGCAGCCCGTTCTCGATGCTGAGGATCAGGATCTCGATCGTCTCTGACTCCTCATGGAGGAGGTCATCGATCAGGCCCACTGTGAGGCTCGCCCCAGTCTCCCCCGCAGGGATGATGAGGCTCGCTCCGGGCGCGATGTAGTCCACCCCCGCCTCGGCGGAGCCGGTGAAGAGGAGGAGGAGGGTCACATCGAGGGCGGAGGGCGCGCTGAGGCTCACCGGGACCGTCACCGAGCCGGGCCCCTCGGTCACCGACTGTGAGCCGCTGGCGAAGCCGACGGAGGGAGGCTCATCGTCGTCGATGACGACGATCTCCAGGGCGGCCGGACTCCCGATGGCGGCGCCGACGGCGCCGACGATGGTCAGGACCATGCTCTCGTCGGACTCGACGAGAGGGTCATCGATCGGGCTCACCGGAAGGACGACCTCCAGCACCCCGGGGGGGATGGTGAGGAGCGTGGACACCGCGGTGAGGTCGACCCCGGGGGTCGCGGTTCCTCCGACGGAGAGCTCGAGGAGGATCCCACCGGCGGAAGCATGACTGAGCCGGAGCCGCGGCTCGAGCGACGCGCCCCCCTCCGGCACGGTCAGGGGCCCGGGCTCGAAGCTCACGGTGGGCGGGGGATCATCGTCGAGGAGATCGATGCGGTGAGTGTCCGCGTCTCCGAGGACCCCGTTCTCCGCCACCCCCAGGGTGATGAGGATCGTCTCCAGCGGCTCCTCGACCATGTCGTCGATCAGCGGGACCTGCAGCAGCCCGTGAACGGTCCCCGCCGGAATCACGACGGTGCCCGGCGCGAGCTCGTGGTCGGCTCCGGCGAGGCTCGTCCCCGCGACGGTGAAGGGGACCTCGACATCGAAGCCGCTCGGAGCCTCCAGCTCGATGAGGATCGTGGCGGAGCTCGAGCTCTCGGAGACCAACTGCGAGGACTGGGCGAACCCGTAGCGTGACGGGGAGTCTCCGTCATCCAGGATCGTCACGGTGCATGCGGCGGGGAGTCCGGGGACGGCCCCTTGGGCGTCTCCGATGGTGATGACGACAGTCTCCGGGGGCTCGTGCCGGGAGTCATTGACGATGAAGAGCTGGGAGACCGCGCTGATGGAGCCGGCCGGGATGGTGACGCTCGACGGAATGAGCGCGAAGTCGGACGGGTGGTCCGCGGAGCCCGCGACGACCAGCTCGACGGTGACCTCGGCGTCGGTGGGCCCCGAGAGGAGGACGGAGATGGCATCGATCGCTGTGCTCTCGGAGATCGTGTGGTCCCCGGAGCCGAGCGTCACCGCCGGGATCTCGTCGTCATCGAGGACGGTGACGGTCCGGGTGCTCGGCGTGCCGAGGAGTGCGCCCACCGGAGAGGAGAGGGTGAGCGCGATCTGCTCATCCGGCTCGACGCCGTGGTCGTCGAGGATGGCGAGCGCGATCACCAGCTCGACCTCCCCGGGGGGGACGGTGATGGGGGTCACCGGCAGGAGGAAGTCGAGGCCCGGCGTCGCGCTCCCTGAGCTGGCCAGCTCGACGGTGATCGGCTCAGCGGACGGACCATCGAGCTCGATCCTCAGGGGGACGGCGCCGGCCGACTCCGAGACCGTGAGCGGGAGGTCGCCCAGTCGGATGGTGGGAGTGGGGTCGTCGTCCTGGATCGTGAGGGTGGTCG
>JAFMMO010000251.1 GCA_017859655.1 Pseudomonadota bacterium
GGAGGTCGCGATGGAGATCGCGCCACTGCGCGGTCGTCGGGATCGATGCGAGGGGGGGATCCCGGGGCTGCTCCGCCACCCGGCGACCGGTGGAGAGGGTCCGCATCGCCTCGAGGAGGTGGGCGCGGGAGGGAGCCGGGGGTCCGATCCAGCCGAAGGAGGCTCCGGCCACGAGCTCGATCCCCAGCGACTCCGCGGCATCGCGCACCCGGCGCTCCCGGGCGGGGTCGCTGAGGGGTCGTCCGAGGAGGAGACCGAGCCGGGAGCGGGCGCGGGCGGCCGAGGTGGCGGCGGTGAGCCTCCGCAGGAGGGCGGCGGCGAGGTCGGGGTCGGCGGTGAGGAGCTGGAGTCCCTCCGCGCACTCGCTCGCGCTGGCGAGGAGGTCGAAGCCGGGGGCGGGTCGGTCCCCCGGGCGATCGCGCGGGCCATCGGGCTCGGCGAGTCGGCGTCGGGAGACGAGGCGGCAGAGGTTCCCCCAGCCGCGCTCGTTCTCGGCGAGGGCGATCAGGGTCGGCGGAGCGGGGAGGGCGATCCGGGGATCCTCCGGGTGAGGGAGCCCTCCATCGAGCTCGACACCGACGATCGAGCGGACGCCGTGAGCCTCCCCCGCGCGCTGGGCGACGACCGCTCCGTAGAGGGCGTTGCGGTCGCAGATGGAGAAGGCGGCGAAGCCGGCCCGACGCGCGGCGTGAGCGAGGGCCTCGATCGAGTGGGAGCCGCGCAGGAGGGAGTGTCGGCTCGTCACCGGGAGGAGGGGGGGGGACGGAGAGGATCCGGACCGGGCTCCGCGGATCGGAGCGGGGCGGATCATCGGCCCCTCCCGGGGGGGGAGGGGAGCAGGGTTCTTCGCATGGGGAGCCTCCGAGTCGGAGGGAGATCGTAGCGAACATCCGTTCGCCACGCGAGGCGGTCGCGGCAGGATCGCGGAAGACCCTGCGCCGGAACGGGTTGCGGAGGAACGAGCGGTGGGGGGGGACGGGGGCGTTCCCATCCGGTGGGGAAGGGGGTATCTCGGAGCCATGGATCTCCCCACCGCCATCATCGAGGCCTGTCGTCGACGGGACCCGCTCCACGAGACCGGGGAGCTGACCGGATACCGCCTCTTCCACGGGGAGGGGGATGGCGTGCCCGGACTCACGATCGATCGGATGGGAGAGCTCGCCCTGATCGAGAGGAGCGCCTCCCTGGAGGTGGTTGTGGAGGAGATCGCGGATCTCCTCCTGAGGAACGCCCCCGTGTCCCGGGTGGCCCTGCGAGGCGCGAGGAGGGAGCAGCGAGGCCCTCACCCCGCCCCGATGGAGTCGCTGCGCGGCGAGACCGTGACCGGGCCGCTCGAGATTCTGGAGCACGGGCTGCGCTTCCTGACCGCGCCCGACGAGCGCCGCGCCTCGGGTTTCTTCTTCGACACCCGGCCGGTTCGCCGGTGGCTTCGGAGCCACTCGTCCGGGCGTAGAATCACGAACACCTTCGCCCACACCGGGAGCCTCGGGGTGGCGGCCGCGGTCGGCGGGGCCCGCTCCGTTCTCCACATCGACAACAAGAGGAGCCCCCTCGAGGTGGCCGCGGAGCATCACCGGAGAAACGGGGTCCCCCTCGACGAGCGCTCGTTCCTGAAGGGGAATGTCTACCAGCAGCTCGGCCGCGCGGGGCGCCGCGGAGTGAAGGTCGACGGGGTCGTGCTCGATCCTCCTCCCGTGGTGCCGCGGCGGATGGCTCCGCGGGCCCCGGTGGGGCAGGACTTCCCCCAGCTCGCGTCTCTCGCTGCGCCCCTGCTCGCCGAGGGAGGGTGGCTTCTCTGCTGCTTCAACCGCGAGGACCGGAGCCACGAGGAGGGGGAGCGGGAGGTGCTCGAGGGGGCGGGGGTCCCCCTGCGGATCGTCGAGAGGGGGACGAGCGGCATCGACTTCCCCGCCACGAGTCCCGAGCGGCGGCTGCGCTGGAGCGTCTTCCTCCGAGGCTGAGTGGACCCGCGCCCGCGGAACCGTGAATCCTGCATCTCGCCGGATTCCGGGGAACCGGGCAGAATAGAGGGGGAGCCCTGCGCCCCACCAGTGGGTGGGACCGGGGCGGATCGGAACCCGACCGAAAGGAAACCCGATGCCGGAGACGCGCGCTGACGCATCCCAGTGGATCGCCCTCGAGGATCACTGGTCCGCGCATAACTACCACCCCCTCGATGTCGTCATCGCGCGAGGCGAGGGAATCTGGGTCTGGGATGTCGAGGGGAAGAAGTACCTCGACTTCCTCGCCGCCTACTCCGCCCTCAACCAGGGCTACGGGCATCCCCGCATCGTCGAGGCGCTCACCCGCCAGGCGAAGGAGCTCGCGCTCACCTCGCGGGCCTTCCGCAACGATCGGTTCGGGCCCTTCTGCCGGAAGCTCTCCCAGCTCCTCGGCTACGACAAGACCCTCATGATGAACACCGGGGCGGAGGCGGTGGAGACGGCGGTGAAGGCCTGCCGCCGCTGGGGCTACCGCAGTAAGGGAGTGCCCGCCGGGGAGGCGGAGATCATCGTCTTCGATGGGAACTTCCACGGCCGCACGACGACGATCATCAGCTTCTCCACCGACGAGGGAGCGCGCGGCGACTTCGGTCCCTACACTCCCGGCTTCCGCGTCGCGCCCTACGGGGATGTCGAGGCGACCCGGGCGATGGTGAACGACAGGACCGTCGCGATCCTGGTCGAGCCGATCCAGGGGGAGGGTGGGGTGGTCATCCCTCCCGCCGACTTCCTGCCGGGGCTGCGGGCGCTCTGCGACGAGCGGAAGGTGCTCCTCATCTGCGACGAGATCCAGTCCGGGCTCGGTCGGGCCGGCTCGCTGCTCGCCCACACCCTGAGCGGAATCCGGGCGGACGGGGTGACGATCGGCAAGGCTCTCTCCGGCGGGCTCTACCCGGTCTCCGCTTTCCTCGCCGACGACGCCGTCATGGATGTCTTCGACCCCGGCAGCCACGGCTCGACCTACGGCGGGAACCCGCTCGCGTGCGCGGTGGCCGAGGCGGCGATGGATGTCCTCGTCGAGGAAGGGCTCGTCGAACACTCCGCCCGGCTGGGTGTGCATCTCGAGGAGCGGCTGCGCGCGATCGAGGTCGACTTCATCGAGGAGATCCGCGTCGCCGGACTCTGGGCGGGGATTCAGTTCTCCCCCTCGGTGGGCGGGGCGCGGAAGATCTCCGAGGCGCTCCAGGCGAAGGGGCTCCTCTGCAAGGAGACCCATGTCCACACCCTGCGCCTCGCGCCGCCCCTCGTCATCAAGCAGGAGGAGCTCGACATGGCCCTCGACATCCTCGAGGGGGTCCTGCTCTCCCTCTGACCGAAGATCGAAGACCGACGATCGAGACGGGACCCCGTCGCGGCGCTCGCGCCCCGGCGGGGTCCCGTCGCATCCGGCTCCGCCCTTCGACCGAATTCCCTCCCTGAACCCACGAAACGCGCTTGCCCCGCTCCGGAGTTTGGGTAAAACGATCGTTTCATACGAACGACCGTTTCGCCTGTTCGGTCGAAGAGGAGGCGCCCGGTGGGCGAGGGCAGCACGCGAGATCGGATCCTCACCGCGGGAGAGGCGCTCTTCGCGGAGGTCGGATTCGAAGGGGCCACCCTCCGGCGGCTGACCACGACCGCCGAGGTCAACCTCGCGGCGGTCCACTACCACTTCGGCAACAAGGAGGGGCTCTTCCGCGCGGTGCTCGAGCGGCGGCTCGCCCCGATCAACGCGGAGCGCCTCCGTCGCCTCGACCTCCTCGAGTCCCGCTCTGCGTCCCCCTCCCTCGAGGAGGTGGTCGAGGCGTTCGTGGGTCCGATGCTCTCGGTGCAGCAGGACCCCCGGGCGGTCGCCTTCGTGCGGCGCCTCCTCGGGCGGATCTGCACCGATCAGGGGGGGGAGTGGATCCCGCACTTCCTCGCGCAGTTCTCCGGGGTGAAGGAGCGCTTCGCGGTCGCCTTCCAGCGCGCGCTCCCGGCGCTGAGTCCGGCGGAGGTCGCGTGGCGAATGCACTTCTCTCTGGGAGCGACCGCCCACGCGATCGCGGACGAGACGCGGATCGCCGCGCTCTCCGATGGACTTTGCGATCCCCGCGACTCGGAGACCCTGCTGGCGGAGCTCGTACGCTTCATCACCGGCGGCCTCCGGGCGCCGCAGCGAGAGGAGAGGAGCTGATGCCGCTGATGCCACGGACTTCAGGCCCCTCCGCTCGAGGCTCCTCCGCTCGGCGCCCCCAGGCTCCGTATGCCATCTCCCTCGGGCTCCTGCTCGTCGTGGCGGGCTGCGCGGGCCCTTCGCCGAGGGAGGACGCCGACCCGTCGTCGATCGCCGCTTCGGTGGGGGTGCCGGAGGCGTGGAGCGCCACAGCGGGCGCGAAGGATGGCGGCTCGAGCCCGACCGCGGACGCCAGCTGGTGGTCCGCCTTTGGGGACTCCCGCCTCTCCGCCCTGATCCTGGAAGCCCTCGACCACAACCCCGACCTCGCCGGGGCTTCGGCCCGCGTCGCCGCGGCCTCC
>JAFMMO010000051.1 GCA_017859655.1 Pseudomonadota bacterium
CCTTGAGGCGCCCCCGGCGGACCCGGAGCTGTTCCGCTTCCCTCATCTCTTCGTGCCCGCCGCCGAGCTCCTCCCGCACCTCGTCGCGCCGGGCGGAACTCTCACCCTCGCCGAGCTCGCGGGGGACGCGTCCCTCCTCCCCGCCGGCTTCCGGCGACTCGAGACGACCCGGAACCGGAGCGAAGCATGTCCTCCCCCGCCCTCCTGCTGACCCTCGTCTGCGCCGCCATCTCCCTCCCCCCGACGCCCGCGGCACGGACGGCGGCAGAGGTCACCCCACCATCCCGGCTCCATCTCGGGCATCTGATGATGGAGTTCGATGAGCTGTGGCTCGACACGGCGGAGACGGCGCCGAAGGCTCGCGCCCTCCCCCACCTCGCCCGCGCGAACCGCGCGTTCCTGCGGGGGGACCTCGCCGGGACCGCGCGCAGCCTCGCCGATGCCCAGGGCGCGCTGCGAAGAGCGGAGGGGGCGACCGCATTGGAGCTCTGGGCCGCCTCGATCTCGGTGATGCCGGAGCGACGGACCATCGACGCGGGAGAGTGGACGGGCACGATCGAGCTCTCGATCGGGACGCACTTCCCCGACGCCCCGCCCCCCCCCACCGGAGCGGAGATCGAGTGCACCGGCGAGACCTTCCCCGCCGTCCGGGTTCCGATGGAGCCCGACGCGCTCCGCGGAGCGATCGTCATCGCTCCCGGGCGCGAGGCCCGGGGGGATCACCACCTTCGGGTCCGCCTCCTCCACGAGGGGCGGGAGCTGCGGGCGTGGGACGAGGTCATCGGCGTGCTCGACGCGCCCTTCGAGCGCTACTCCCGCGCGATCGCCCCGCTGAAGGACTCCGCTGCCTCTCCGGAGAAGCTGACCAGCCTCGGCCTCGGTCGGGAGCTCTTCAGCGCCTCGCAGCTCCTCGAGCTCCCGCTGCCGGCCGCCACCGCCCTCGAGCGGATCGAGCGGCTCGCCCGCTTCGCCGCGGAAGGAGGACGCGATCCGGAGCTCTCCGCTCCCGGGGAGCGCTGGCTCGTGCTCCCGACCGGGTCCTTCCCCACGCCCTGCCGGCTCCTCGTCCCGCCGCATGAGGAGGGGGAGCGGCTCCCCCTCGTCGTGGCGGTCCACGGCCTCGGCGGGAGCGAGCACCACTTCTTCGAGATCTACGGGCGCGGCCTCGCGCGGGAGCTCGCCGCGCGCCGGGGCTGGATCCTCGCCGCGCCGGGGGGGCTGGCGGTGCCCCGGGCGGGCGCGTCGATCGGCGAGGTCGTCACCGCCCTCGAGGAGCTCCTCCCGGTCGACCGGGCGCGCGTCTTCCTCATCGGGCACTCCCTCGGGGCGATGCGGGTGATGAGCGCGGTCGACGCCGAACCCGCGCGCTTCCGCGCGATCGCGCCCCTCAGCGGCGGCGGGCTGGTGGGGAGAGAGACCTCCCTGAAGGGTGTGCCCTTCCTCGTCGCGGCGGGGGACCGCGACTTCGGGCTGGGGATGTCCCAGGTCCTCCGCGAGCGACTGCGCGGGGCGGGAGCGGAGGTCACCTTCGAGGAGGTCCCGAACGCCGATCACATCATGGTGATCCCGGAGGTCCTCCCCCGGGTCTTTCAGTTCTTCGCGGAGCACCTCGCCGCCGATCCCTCCCCCGTAGATCGCAGGGCGGCGGCGGGCGCGGACGATGGAGAGTGATCCGACTCCCGCGGCGAAAGGAGCCGAGCCAATGTACATCGCCATGAACCGCTTCCGGATCGCTCTCGGGCGCGAAGCGGACTTCGAGAATCTGTGGAGGAGCCGCGAGTCCCACCTCGATGGCACCCCCGGCTTCCGTACCTTCCACCTCCTGCGTGGGGCGACGACCGAGGAGTGCACCCTCTTCGCATCCCACACCACCTGGGAGACGAAGGCGGCCTTCGAGGCCTGGACCCGCTCCGACGCCTTCCGGCGCGCCCACGCCAACGCGAAGGCTCCCCCCGGCACCTACCTCCGGCACCCGGTCTTCGAGGGGTTCGAGGTCCTGATCTAGATCCTCCCCACCCGGCGAGACTTCGCCCGCCGCCTCGAGGGCGGAAGGGGCGGCGGCCCGCGTCAGGATGAGCCGAGGCTCAAAATGAGATGAGCCCGGGCAAATTCTCCGTGGACTCCCCTGTGGCCGCCGGATATCGTCGAGGGGTACGGGTCGGCGCGCCGGCCCCCTCAGGAAAGAGTCCTCCCATGCCACTCCGCTCGCGTCCCGGCCTCCTCCTCCCCGCCGCCCTGCTGCTCCTCGCTCTCCTGCCCGGCTGCACCGGTGAGCCCACCGACTCCGATGGGGTCTTCCGCGTCACCTGCACCGTCGGGATGCTCGGGGATCTCGCCCGCGAGATCGTCGGATCGGAAGGAGAGGTCGTCACCCTGATGGGACCGGGGACCGACCCCCACCTCTACAAGCCGTCCCCCGGCGATGTCGAGCGGCTGGGGGCATCGGATGTGGTCCTCTTCGTGGGACATCACCTCGAGGGGAGAATGGCCGAGGTCCTGGGGAGGCTCGGCGAGCAGCGAACCACCGCGGCGCTCGGGGAGCGCATCGCCCCGGAGCTCCTCCTTCGGGGGGAGGAGGGCGCGCCCGATCCCCACCTCTGGTCCGACCCATCGCGCTGGTCCCGGGTCGCCATCGAGATCGGCGCGGTCCTCGCGGCTGCGGATCCGAGCAACGGCGACCTCTACCGCACCCGCGCCGCGGCGTGCGGAGAGCGCCTCGTCGCCCTCGACGCCGAGATGCGGGAGCGCCTCTCCCTCGTCCCCCGGGGGCGTCGCCTCCTGGTGACCGCACACGATGCGTTCCGCTACTTCGGGGAGGCCTACGACTTCGAGGTCGTCGGCGTGCAGGGACCGAGCACCGATGCCGAGGCCGGGGTCCGGCACATCAACGACCTGGTGACTCGCATCATCGAGCGACGGCTCCCCGCGATCTTCATCGAGTCCACCGTCCCCCCCCGCACCATGGAGGCCCTCATCGAGGGGTGCCGGGCGCGGCGCCACACCCTTCGGATCGGGGGCGAGCTCCACTCCGATGCCCTCGGGGCGCAGGGCTCCCCCGCCGCGACCTACGAGGGGATGCTCCGCCACAACGTGGAGACGATCGTCACCGCGCTCACCACCGTGGTGGAGGAGCCGTGAGCGGCGCGCCCCCCCCCGCGATCGAGGTCCACGACCTCACGGTCAGCTACCACGCGAAGCCGGTCCTCTGGGACATCGATGTGGAGATCCCGGCGGGGCAGCTCGTCGGGGTGGTCGGTCCCAACGGCGCGGGGAAGAGCACCCTGCTGCGCGCGATCCTCGGGCTGGTCCGACCGGCGAGCGGCTGGGTCCGGATCGACGGGGAGCCCCGTCGACGCGGCCGCCATGGCTGCGGCTACGTCCCCCAGCGGGAGAGCGTGGACTGGGACTTCCCGGTCGATGTCCTCGATGTGGTCCTGATGGGGACCTACGGCAACCTCGGCTGGTTCCGCCGGCCGGGGAGGCGGGAGCGGGAGCGGGCGATGCACGCCCTCGAGCAGGTCGGCATGCAGGACCTCGCCCGACGCCAGATCGCGGAGCTCTCCGGCGGGCAGCAGCAGCGGGTCTTCCTCGCGCGCGCCCTCGCGCAGGACGCCCCGGTGTACCTGATGGACGAGCCGTTCAGCGGGGTCGACGCCGCGACCGAGGCCGCGATCTTCGAGGTGCTCCGGACGCTCCGGGCCGCCGGGCGCACCGTGGTCGTCGTCCACCACGACCTGCAGACGGTCGAGGAGTACTTCGACCATGTCCTCCTGCTGAACCTGCGCCTCGTCGCGGCGGGACCGATCCGCGACACCTTCACCCGCGAGAACCTGCTCGCCACCTACGGCGGGCGCCTCACCCTCCTCGACGAGGCGGCGGAGGCGGTCCGGCGCGGCTCGGTCGACACCACCGCGTGGCGCCCTCCCCCCGACGGGGCTTCGTGATCCCCGTCGAGTACAACACCGCGGTGGTCCTCCTCGGCACCGCCGCCCTCGGTCTCGCGGCGGGCTCCACCGGCTCCCTCGCGCTCCTGCGCGGGCGGGCGCTCCTCTCCGATGCCCTCGCCCACGCGACTCTGCCGGGGATCTGCCTCGCCTTCCTCCTGACCGGCTCCCGCAGCCACCCGGCCCTCCTCCTCGGAGCCCTCGCCACCGGCGCCCTCGGGGTCGTGCTGGTCGCCGCCCTCTCGCGGCGCGGGCGCATCAAGGAGGACGCCGCCATCGGCGCGGTGCTCGCCTGCTTCTTCGGAGCGGGGATCGCGCTCTCCGGCGCGATCCAGCGACGGAGCCCCGACGCGGCCCAGGCGGGGCTCGATGGCTTCCTGCTCGGACAGCCCGCCGGGATGCTCCTCTCCGAGGCGCTCACCATCGCAGGAGTCGCGGTCGCGACCCTCCTCCTCGTGGCCCTCCTCGCCAAGGAGTGGAAGCTGGTCTGCTTCGACCCCGACTTCGCGGCGATCGAGGGGTGGCCGGTCCGCCTCCTCGACCTCCTCCTCATGCTGCTCATCACGACGACCGTCGTCCTCGCGCTCCCCGCGGTCGGGGTCGTCCTCGCCGCCGCCATTCTCATCATCCCCGCGACCGCCGCCCGACTCTGGGTCGATCGGCTCGTCCCGATGCTGATCCTCGCCTCCTCCTTCGGAGTCCTCGCCTCCGTCACCGGGACGCTGCTCAGCGCCCGCTTCCCCGCGCTGCCGACCGGCCCCCTCATCGTCCTCGCCGCCGGCTGCCTGTTCCTGATCTCCCTCCTCGTCAGCCCCCGGCGCGGCATCGTCGCGCGCGCCACGGCGGAGCGACGCCGCCGCCGTGAACGGGAGCGCCGCCGGCTCCTCGGGACGATCTTCACCGAGCAGGAGGCGGCGCCGGAGAGCCCGGTCTCGGAGGGCGCGCTCGCGCGGCGGCGCGTCTGGGGCCCGGGGCGCCTGCGCGCCCACCTCGAGGACGCGCGTCGCCGCGGCTGGATCCGCTGGGGCCCGCGCGGAATCGAGCTGACCGACGCGGGGCGACAGCGCGCGGCGCGGATCGTCCGGGCCTCGAGGATCTGGGAGCAGTACCTCCTCTCCCAGGCGCAGATCGACCGCGACCTCATCGACCTCGACGCGGAGGAGATCGGTCATCTCCTGCCCCCCCACCTCGTGGCGGAGCTCGAGCGCTCCCTCGCCGATCGGGGTCTCCTCCCCCTCGGCTCCGAGGGGAGCCCGGCGTGAGCCTCCTCGATGCCACCTCCCTGCCGGTCCTCATCGTCGCGGCCCTCGCCGCGAGCTGCTGCGCCCTCATCGGGAGCTTCCTCGTGCTGCGGCGGAGCGCCCTCCTCGGCGATGCGATCAGTCACGGGATCCTCCCCGGAATCGTGGTGGGCTTCGCGCTGTCGGGGAGCCGCGAGATCGTGCCGATGTTCATCGGGGCGCTCGTCGCCGCCCTCGGCACGACCCTCCTGACCGATCTCCTCCATCGGAGGCTCCGCATCGACGGAGATGCCGCGATGGGCGTCGTCTTCACGACCCTCTTCGCCCTGGGGGTCGTCCTCCTCGAGGTCTACGCGGGCCGGGTCGACCTCGACCCCGGCTGCGTCCTCCACGGGCAGGTCGAGTACGCGGCGATCGACCCGGCCTCCTTCGCGATCCTCGGCTGGACCCCACCCCGCGGGGCCGTGACCCTCGGGGTCACCCTCCTCCTCGACCTCGTCTTCGTCCTGCTCCTCTGGAAGGAGCTGCTCATCACGAGCTTCGACGGCGACCTCGCGCACTCCCTCGGCATCCCGCCCGGCCCGCTCCACCTCGCGCTCATGGGAATGACGGCCCTCACGACCGTCGCCAGCTTCGAGGCGGTCGGCTCGATCCTCGTCGTCGCGATGCTGATCGTGCCGGCGATGGTCGCGACCCTCCTCACCGATCGACTCCTCGGGGTGCTCCTCGCCGCGCAGGGGGTCGCCCTCGCCTCGGCGGGTCTCGGCCTCTGGAGCGCGCAGCGCCTCGACACCTCGGTCGCGGGGATGATGGCGGTCTCCGTCGGGGGGCTCCTCGCCGTCGCGTTCCTCCTCGCCCCCGGACAGGGGTGGCTCCCGCGCCGACTCCGCCGCCTCTCGCTCGCGATCCGCATCGCGGAGGAAGACCTCCTCGGGAGCCTCTACCGGGCGGAGGAGCGGCAGGCGGGGGGCGGAGGGATCGAGCGGCCGAGCGGCGCCCCGCCCCATCACCCCGCGTGGCTGCGGATCGGCGCGGGCCTCCGCCTGCGCTGGCGCGCCGAGGTCGTGAAGAGCGACCGCACCCTCACCCTGACGCAGCGGGGGCGGGGGCGGGGGCGCCGCCTCGTGCGGCGGCACCGGCTGTGGGAGAACTACCTCAGCGACCTGCTCGCCCTCCCCGCCTCCCATCTCCACGACCCCGCCCACCGGATCGAGCACTTCCTCGACGAGGAGCTCACCCGACGGATCGAGGAGCGCCTCGACGGTCCGGAGCGAGACCCCCACGGGCGGGCGATCCCCGCCGCCGACCACGAACCGGGGGAGGAGGAGCGATGAGCGATGCCGAAGCCCCGAAGCTCCCCCCCCCCGGGCGGGGGGGGGAGCCCGTCATCTCCGAGTCGGTGGAGAACTACCTGAAGGCGATCTTCAAGCTCGGCGGGGACCGGGAGGGGGTCGCGACCGGCTCCATCGCCGAGCGCCTCGGGGTCCGGGCCCCCTCGGTGTCGCGAATGCTCAAGCGCCTCGGGGAGCAGGGGTGGGTCGACCACAGCGCCTACCAGGGGGTGCGCCTCACCGAGGCGGGCCGGGAGCACGCCCTCCGGGTCATCCGAGCCCACCGCATCCTCGAGACCTATCTCGTCGAAGTGCTCGGCATGACCTGGGATCGGGTCGATGCGGAGGTGGAGCGCCTCGAGCATGTGGTCAGCGAGGAGCTGGTGAACCGGCTCGAGGAGGCCCTCGGGTTCCCGGAGAGCGACCCGCACGGCTCGCCGATCCCCGACCGCGAGGGGCGGCTCCCCGCCACCGGAGATGCCCGTCCCCTCCTCGAGGCCTCCCCCGGGACCTCCCTCGAGGTCCGCCGACTGCGGGAGGTGGAGCCGGATGCCCTTCAGTACCTCGCCGAGCATGGCGTGGTCCCGGGCGCGGTGCTCCACTTCGAGCGACTCGAGCCCTTCGAGGGCCCCGCGATCCTCCGCTCCGATCGGGAGGGGGCCCCGCGCAGCGTGGCGATCGGGCGCCCTCTCGCCGCCCGGATCTGGGTGGCCCCCCGCGGACCCGGAGAGAGCGGGGAGGGCTCCGCCTGAGACAGGATCGGGGAACCGTCCCGGTTCGCTTCCCCCCCGCCCGACCCGCGGGGATGATCGAGACTCCAGGAAGGAGGCGGGATGTCCGCCGATCTCACCTACCACTTCTCCACCGATGTCCGGGTGCGTCTGCCCGAGACGGACGCGATGGGGATCGTCTTCCACGGCAACTACCTGACCTACCTCGAGGTCGGCCGGGTGGACTACCTCGCCAACCTCGGCCTCACCGAGGGGAACCGCCCGATCCGGGACTTCGAGAACGTCGTCGTGCAGGCCCATGTCGACTTCAAGTCCCCCGCGCGTCTCCATGACCTCCTGACCATCGATGTGACGACGAGCGAGATCCGTCGCTCGAGCTTCACCTTCAGCTTCCGCCTGCGCCATCGACAGGAGAACCGGCTCGTCGCGCTGGGGCACACCACCCACTGCGCGATCGGGGAGGACTTCCAGCCGATCCCGGTGCCGGAGCACTTCCGAGAGGTGATCTCCCGCTTCGAGGGATGGCCGGAGGCAGGGCAGTGAGCTCGATCTTCACGAGGATCATCGCGGGGGAGATCCCCTGCCACCGCGTCTGGGAGGACGCGGACCATCTCGCCTTCCTCGACATCCGGCCGGTCCGACCGGGGCATGTCCTCGTCATCCCCAAGCGGGAGGTCTCCTACCTCTTCGACCTCGAGCCCGCGGCGCAGTCCGCGCTGTGGGAGTCGGTCCGCCTCGTCGAAGCGAAGCTGCGCGCCGCCACCGGATGCGCGCGCGTGGTCGTCTCCGTGGTCGGCTGGGAGGTCCCTCATGTGCACGTCCACCTCGTCCCGACCGACGACATCGGCGACTTCCCGTTCCCGGGTCCCTGCGGCCTCTCCCCCGACGAGCTGCCGGAGATCGCCGCGCGCATCGCGGCGGCCCAGCCCTGACCGGGGTGGTGCCGGCCGGAGCTCTCCGACATACTGCGAAGGTCCTCCACCGAGAAAGGAGCGCCCATGCGCCTCAGGACCCCGGCCCTGACGAGCCTTCTGCTCGTGGCCTTCTCCCTCTCCCTCCTCGCCGAGGGGCCGAACGACTCCCTCCAGCGGGAGAGGAAGAAGGACGCCCCCGAGAAGAACGCCGCCAAGGATGCCCTCGAGGGGAAGGCGCCGCCGAAGCTCGATGTCGGCGGCTGGCTCAACACCCCCGACGGCAAGGCGCTGACCTGGGCCGACCTCCGCGGCAAGGTGGTGCTCATCGACTTCTGGGGCACCTGGTGAGGGCCCTGCCGGGGTGCCGTGAAGCACCTCAAGGAGCTCCACGCGAAGCACGGTCCGGAGGGGCTCGTGATCCTCGCGATCCACTCCCAGCAGGGTCGTGAGAAGTGCGCCGACTTCGTGAAGGAGAAGGGGATCGACTACGTGGTCTGCGAGGATGTGAAGGGGAAGCTCGCCCAGGCGTTCTTCGTCGACGGCTACCCCGACTACCAGCTCGTCGGACGCGACGGCACGATCAAGGTCGCGGACCTGGCGAACGCGGAGGTCGACAAGGCGATCGCCCACTATCTCAAGGAGCCGGTCCCGGCGGATGTGAAGAAGCCGGAGAAGGCCGCGACCGACTGAGACCGGGCGAGGCCGACGGGAGCCGATCGTGGCGCGGGCGCGCCCGGGGGTGGATCCCCGGCGCGCCCGCGCCGCTTCCATGGGCCGGGGAGCAGAGAGGATGGAGCGGATGGTCGGAGCGGGGCAGGGGCCGCCGGAGCACCGGGCGATCGTCGTCGTCGGGGCGGGCGCGGCCGGGCTGACCACCGCCATCGCGTGCGCGGAGGAGTGTCGCGCGCGCGGCCTCGAGCCGCCGCCGGTCCTGCTCCTCGAGGGGGCCCGACGGATCGGGGCGAAGATCCTCGTCTCGGGGGGCGGACGCTGCAACGTCACGCACCGCGCCGCGCTCCCCGACGACTACCACGCATCCCGCCCGGTGATCCGCAACGTCCTCCGCGAGTTCTCCGTCGAGGACACCGTCGCCTGGTTCGCCTCGCTGGGGGTCGAGCTCAAGGAGGAGCAGACCGGCAAGCTCTTCCCGGTCACCGACTCGGCCCGCACCGTGGTCGCCGCGCTCGTCGAGCGCGCGGAGGCGGTAGGAGTGGAGATCCGCACCGGCGCTCGGGTCCGGGAGATCCGGGGAGGCGACGGGGAGCACGCTCCCTTTCGGATCGAGCTGGAGGACGGGGAGCTCACCTGCGATCGCCTCGCCCTCGCGACCGGCGGCCGCTCCCTCCCGAAGTCGGGGAGCGACGGGGCGGGCTACGCGTTCGCCCGAGCCCTCGGACACACCGTGACCGACACCTGGCCCGCCCTCGTCCCCCTCGTGCTCGACCCCGCCTTCCCCCACGCGGAGATGTCGGGGATCTCCCATCGCGCCCGCCTGACGGTCCGGGTCGCGGGGCGCCAGGTCGAGGAGAGGACCGGGGACCTCCTGTGGACCCACTTCGGGATCTCCGGACCGGTGGCGATGGACATCAGCCGGACCTGGATCGCCGCCGCGGAGGCGGGAGAGACGCCGCGGCTGGAGCTCTGCTTCACCCCCGACTTCCCCCGCGAGGCGGTCGAGACCGAGCTCCTCGAGTCCGCTCGGCGGAGCCCCGTGCGCACCATCGAGAGCTGGCTTTCGATCGAGCTCCCCCGCCGCCTCGCCCGCTGGATCCTCGGGCGCGCCGACCTCCCCCCCCGGGCCCCGATCGCCCAGATTCCCCGCGCGGAGCGTCGTCGACTCCTCGACCAGCTCGACGCCCTGCCCCTGCCGGTGACCGGCCCCCGAGGCTGGAACATGGCCGAGGTGACGGCGGGAGGCGTCCCCCTGGCGGAGATCGACCACCGCACCTTCGCCTCACGACGCCGCCCTGGCCTCCACCTCGTCGGGGAGATCCTCGACTGTGACGGACGGATCGGGGGATTCAACTTCCAGTGGGCGTGGGCTGGGGGTCACCTCGCCGGTCGGGCGCTCGCGAGGAGCCTCCCGACCGGTCCGATCGACGCTCGGGGGGACGGCGCCCCCGCCGACCCGATGGAGGACGCCGGCAGCCGCCGCTGAAGCGAGCGCCGCGGCGTCTCCGGGAACCGCTGGGGCCTCAGGGACAGGTCGGTGTCACGCACCCGAGGGCGTCGGTCGTCGGGTCCGCCCCGCAGGTGGGGAAGGGCGCCGGCAGGGGAGAGCCCCCGCCGAAGAGATGCAGCAGCGGCGTGATCGCGTCGGAGATGTCCATTCCTCCGCTGTCATCCGCATCCGCCGCATCGACGCATCCGATCGCGACCCCCTCGAAGAGATAGCCGAGGACCGTCACCACATCGGCGAGGTCGAGGAGGCCGGAGCCGTCGACATCCCCCCGCAGGATGTCCTCGTCGGCGAGGCACTCGCGCCGCTCGATCCTCAAGTCGTCGATCGCGGCCTCGACGAGAGAGCCCGTTCCGAGGTCGGACGCGGTGAAGCGGAGCCGCACATCGCTCGTCGGAGTGACGAAGTCCGCGACGAGGAAGGACGCCTCGATCCAACCACCCGAGGTGCCGGGCCCCGCCGGCCCGACGGTCTCGAGGGGGACCCAGGTGAGGCCCCCATCGGAGGAGATCTCCACCTGGAAGACATCCTCGTTCGGCCCGGCGCCGGTGTTGTTCGAGTACCAGCGCCAGTAGTGGATGGTGACCTCCCCCGACCCCGAGGCGTCGAGCCCGGGGGAGGTGAGGGTCGTGAAGCCGCCATCGACGTCCGCCTCGCCGAGCGATCCTCCGATGGTGCCGTTCTGGGTGAAGAAGCAGTTCGTGCCGCTCGGTGTGTGGTCATCCCCGGGCGCCGCGCCGGTGCCCAGGGGCTCCCCCCACTCCCACTGACCGGTGGTCGCGGTATCGCCGGGAGAGCCCGCGACCCAGCCCGCGGGGCTCTCGATCGTGTCCTCATCCGCGACGATCTCGAGATCCCACGCATCGGCATTGAACCAGGTCGTCGCGCTCGGAGAGAAGAGGGTGGAGCCGCCGGTGTGATCCACGGCGAAGCGGTAGAGGACCTCCCCTCCACAGGGCTGGGGGGGGATGGTCGCGAGGTAGAGATCTCCGCCGAGCGCGACCAGCGGAGACTCGGTGACGGTGGTGCTGCCAAGCTCCTGCAGGAGCAGGCGCGCGGTCCCGGCGATGGGATCGCTCGTGCCCGGGGTGATCACCACCTGGATCTCGGTGGGGTCGGTGGTCGACGCGGAGTCCGGCCTCCCGGTGGGGAAGGAGATGCTGATCGGAGGGAAGGTCGGGCAGGAGACCGAGTGGACGGCGAACGCAGCGCAGATCTCGGCGAAGTTCGGGACGCCATTGGCGATCGAGCCGTCGTCATCCGCGAGGACGAGGACCTCGATCGCGGTGTCCGGATGGGCGCTCGAGGTGCCGATCCCTCCGATGGTGAGCGCGGACCAGTCGACGAAGAGCTGTCGCGCGAGCTCGAGCCCGTCCGGGTCGCCGAGCGCGGCCCCGAGGTTGGTGCGAATGCCCCACCAGCAGCCCCCGAGAATCTGCCCGCAGAAGTGGACTCCGCCGGTCGGCGAGCACGGGTACTGGACGTTCGCCGCGACGGGATCCCGCACGAAGCTCCCGGGTCCGGCGAACTCCCGGCCGATGATCGGATCGTCATCGAGGAGCATCGCGACGACATCCCCGAACCCCTCCCCGAACGCGCCCTGCGCGAGGTTGAGGCGGTTCACGATGAAGTGACCGTACTCGTGGGCGATCACGTTGGAGAAGGCGGTGTTCACGCATCCTCCCCCCGAGAGGTAGAGGTTGATCCGCTGAAGGCTCGGGTCGAAGGTCGCGTTGCAGACATCGGCCACATTGGCGCGCACCTCGATGGAGGTGTCGATCCCCGACGCGGCGGTGGGGTTGTAGCTCCGATAGAAGTGATGGGTCTTGTCGGTGAAGTGGAACGCGTTCATCTGCGACCGCACCGTCTCTCCCCCGGCGATCCCGAGGGACAGGAGGCCGGCGGTCGGCGGGAGGACCGGCGTCGTGAGGACGTAGTTCGTCCCCGAGGCGTGCACGACCGTCGCGTAGGGGCCGACGAGGTCGACGACGACATCGACGGTCCCGGTCCCGGGGTTCGGGAGCACGAAGGAGCCATCCTCCTCGGTGAAGACGCTCGCGCCCCCGGGGATCGACACGCGGATCCTCGGCTGATTGACGAAGTCGGGGGGGTTGTTCGGGATGTCGGGGAAGGGGGGCGGCGAGACGAGCAGCTGCACGCTCCCCTCGACATCGACATGGAGCCGCTCATCACGGATCTCGAGGATGCGGCCATCCCCCGGATCGACCCGGACCGTCCACGCACCCGGATCGTTGCCGCCCTCCTCGTGGACGACGACATGCCACGCGAGGACCGACTCCGCGCTCTCCCCGTCGAGGGTGCCGGGGCGGATCACCAGCTCCGCTCGGTCCCAGCCGAGCTCGGCCGGGAGCGGGCGGGTCCGATCCGCAGGAGTGAAGGAGGCGAACGCCGCCCGAGCGAGCCGCCCGGCCCGGTCGGCATCCACGCGCACGATCGGGAGGTCGGAAGCGGAGAGGGCGGCGATGCCGGCCGCGTGGATCACGGCGAAGCCGTCCGGAGTCTCCCGGACGAGGAGGCGAGCGATCCCTCCCTCGACGCGGACGGGACCGCGGTGGAGGCGATAGGAGCGCACCGAACCCCGGCTCCCGGAGAGCTCGCCGATCTCGACCAGCTCGCGGTCGGACGCCTTCGCGCCCAGCGTGTCGCCGTGCAGCTCCCACCAGAGCTCGACCGCCCCATCCGGGTCATCGGCGACGACCATCGGCTCTCCGGAGAGAACGGTGCGGCCGCGAAGGTCGGTCCGGATCTGGAGACCGGGCACCCCCTCCCGCAGCCGCTCGACCGCCGCATCCACCTCTTCGACGGTGATCCCAGCGGGGAGGGTCCAGGGGAGCTCGCTCTGCGCAACGAGAGACGAGGAGGCGCACGAGAGGAGGAAGAAGGCGGTGCAGAGGGCACGGAGCATCGCCACGGGGATGATGGCCATGAGCCGGATCTCCAACGGGGTACCTCCCTTTCGGGGGTTTCCTCCCCCGGTTGGAGAGGGACGGGGCGGATGATGAGCGCACCCCGGAGACTGAGTCGGGGGCGCGGAAGCATGGGAACAGCCAAAGCCCTCGTCGGCAAGCGGCATCACCGGAAACCGCGCCCGCCGCGGGGCTCTCCTCGATCGATCGAGAGGCCGCGGGCGAGGGGCGGGCCCGTGAGCAGCCAGCCCTGCCGGGCCGCCTGCAAGCGACGCCCCACCAGAGCCCAGAAAACACGCCGATAGCCGAAGTCGGCCCCCACTTTTCCACCGAGAAACACCGCCCGTGGGGGGAGCATTCCCGTTTCATTGGGAATCCGACCGATACGGGCGGGTTCCATGGAACGAGCCGGGGTTCCCGGTTATGTTCCGAAGCTGAGCGAAGTCCGCTCGCGCCGTGTCGGGAGCCGAAGTCCCCCGACCCCGCACACACCCGACCGCAGACCCCCGTCGTTCGAGAGGCCGGCCCCTTGGCATCCCCAAAGAGCGCAGCCCTCCGTGCTCCCGCCCTTCAGGCGACCTTCGAGGAGCTGCTGGAGCGCACCTCCTGGGACCTTCCCGCGGATCTGGACCGAGCCCTGAACCGCGCGATCGAGGACGAGATCTCGGGGACGAACGGACGCGCCGGCCTCCTCGAGGTGCGGAACGCCATCGACCACGCCCGAGCCACCCGGACCCTCCTGGGGACGGACCCCGCGGCGATCCACTTCATCGTCGAAGCCCCCGCCGATGTGGACCAGAAGCCGTTCCTCGAGGCCGCGACCGCCGCCGCGGTGAACGCCGCCAAGAGTGGAACGATCCGAACGAATGCCGTCGACCTCCCCAACGGCAAGCCGCGCCGGGGGAAGACCCAGGGCCTCGCTCCGAATGTTCGGTTTCGGACTCAGGATGGCCCGATCCGCCTCCACGCCTGGCTCCCCTCCGCCTCCGAGAACTCCGTCGCCCTCTCCCGCACCCTTCCCTGCACGGAGGCGCCCGGCGCCCCGTCTCTGGAGGGAGTGGCGAAGACGGTCATCCATGCGATCCACTCCCTGCAGGGTCAGCCCGCCGGGCCCGGGATCATCGCCGTCCATGTGGGCGGAGATCCGATCGGGGGCCTGGATCGTGCGCTTGATCAGCTCCTCCGGCCGATCGGGGGGAAGCAGCCCCAGCGGCCGCTCGTTGCGATCGAGCAACAGATCGTCGACGGCGCGAACCAGTTGATGATCGGTGCGCAGGGCCTCGGGGGTCGCTCGACGATCCTCGCGGCGCATGTCGGCGCCTCCGAGGCGCCGGCGGACTGCTGGGCGATCTCGGTGCTCGCCACCTCAACTGTCTGTCGACGTCACACCGTGACCCTCGACGACAAGGGGGGGATCGCGCGATGGGAGACCACCCTCGCCGAGTCCGCCCTGCGCACTCCGAAAGAGCCGGAGACCGCCTCCGTGGCCGAACTCGAGGAGCGGGCCACGAAGGCCGCCGCCGCCGAGGAGGCGGCCCGGAAGCGCGAGGCGAAGAAGGCGGCGGCCGGGAAGAAGGCCGCTCCGAAGAAGGCTCCGGCGAAGAAGGCCCCGCCAGCGAAGGCCGCCGTCGGAACGAAGACGAAGAAGAAGTAGGAACGCCGGCGCGCGCTCCGCCGCGCGCGCCCGCACGGGAAGCGAGCGCCTCCGTGGCCTTCGAATTGAACCTGCCCATCGATCATCCGACCCTCCTCGACCTCTCGGTCGGGACGCGGGTCGCCATCCAGGGCACCGTGATCACCGCGGGCGCCGAGGTCCACCGCCAGCTGGCGGAGGGGGCGGAGATCCCCGAGGAGGTGGTCGAGGGCTCCCTCCTCTTCCACTGCCGTCCGCACCTCGTCCGGAAGGGAAAGAGGTTCCACGCCCTCGCCATCGAGCCGGAGGTGAGCGCTCCGTACGAGCCCCAGGTCCCCGACTGGCTCTCCGGGCGGCACTTCCGCGGATTCCTCGGCTACGGGGGATTCAGCGATGAGGTCTTCCAGCACTTCCGTCGCTTCACCGGCTGCTATCTCCAGACCTTCGCCGGAGCCGGGGCCTCCCTCGCGCGGTATGTCACCGGAGCCCGAGAGCTCCCCTTCGGCTCCGGACTCAAGGGGCCCGATGCGATGTGGGCGCTCGAGGTGGGGAATCTCCCGGCGGTCGTGACGATGGACTTCCAGGGGAGCAATCTGCTCCAGATGATCTCCCAGGGGACGGCGAGGAACCTCGCTTCGATCGGCGAGTAGGCGCGACTCCGCTCAGGAGCTCGGTCCGGGCGCGCGACGCCCGCCGGCTCGGGCGAGGAGCACCCACCCGGCGATGAAGCCGAGCCCCCCCAGCGGCGTGAGGGGCGCCGGCCACTTCTGCCCGGTCAGCGCCATGGTGTAGAGGCTGCCCGAGAAGAGCAGCGTCCCCCCCACGAAGAGCGCGGCCGCGGCGACACCCCCGCGCCCCCGGCGGAGGAGATCCCCCGCGAACCACAGGGCGATCGCGTGGAGCATCTGATACTCGGCCGCGGTGCCGTACCACTCGAGCCGCTCGGGGGGGAGGCGCCCCTCGAGGGCGTGGGCCCCGAACGCTCCCGCCAGCACGGCGAGGGCGGCGAGGATCGCCGCGAGCCCCTGAATCCGATCCGCCCGCTCGCTGCTCACCCGCTCCATGCTCACCCGCTCCATGCTCACTCGCCCCATGCGCGTTCCCTCCCATCCTCGGCGCATCCGCCTCAGCGCGAGCGTGCCACCGAGAAGAGCCACTCATGGACCTCGTTCCGCTTCCTCCCCGGGAGCTCCCGGTAGGAGCGCTCCGCCCCGAGGGAGGAGACCCGGCCATCCGCATCGCTGCGAAAGCGGCGATAGGGGATCTCGTGGAGGACCTTCCCGAGACGGGAGCGCGCCACACCGGCGAACGCCGCGAGCATCTCCTCGAAATCGTCCCGGGTGATGATCCCCTCCTCGTTGTAGCTGATCACCACCGCCCCGGCGCGCGCGCGCTCGAGGATCGAGGCGAACGCATCGCGGCACTCGGTCCCCCGTCGGCTGCAGAGCACGCTCGCGCTCTCCTTCCAGGGGACCAGACCGGTCTTCCCGTAGATCGAGTCCTCGAGAGCGTCGAGGTCGGGCTCGAAGGGGATCCGGGCCACGAGGTCGGGGAGGTGGTAGTTGGCGGCGTACTGGCGCTGGTTGTAGGGCGGATCGATGTAGAGCAGGTCGCACTCGACCTCATCGATCCACGCGCAGGCGTCGCGGCGATTCGCCTCCCCCACCGGTCCCTCGACCGTCGCCGGGAGCCGGAGCTCGAGGGGCTGCAGGGCGTTCGAGTGCCACTTCTTCAGGAAAGCGCCATAGGTGCCGCTGATGTTCGCCACCCGATCGACCGCGTCGATGATCGCGGCGAGGAGGAGCATCCCCTCCGGCTCCGTGAGGTCCCCCGCTCCAAGCCCCCGCCGGAGCTCGAGCAGCATCGCATCCGCCCGCCCCGCGTTCTCCTCCGTCAGGTACATCCGGGGGCTCGCGCCGGAGGGGGTGTACTGACGGGTGAGGAGCCCCTCGACCGGCGCGAGGGCCTCGAGATGGGCGAGCGCCCGCCGGGTCGGGATCCACCGATCGGCATCGGCGGGGAGGGCCGCGGCGACCCGCTCCGCCCCGACCGGGCTCGGCAGGTCGATTCGCTCCCGGAGCATCGCGAAGGCCGGTGGCCCGGGGAGCTCGAGGAAGACCTTCTGGAAGATGTGGCTGCAGGCCATCAGGTCGGTGGCGCGCACCCGACTCCCGCTCGCGCGGAAGTGACGCCCCACCCGACCGGACCCCGCGAAGAGGTCGCACACCACGCCGCGGCGGAAGCCGACCCCGCTCGCGGCCCGCTCGATCTCGCCGAGGAGATGTCGCTTGTTCCCGAGATACCTCACGAGGTCCGCTCGCAGAGGACGAGCAGCTCCCGCGCCGCCCGATTCGAGTCTCCCTGCCCCGAGTGCATCAGCTCGCGCTCGCGGATCTCCACCGAGGGGTAGTACTCCCGACAGAGCTCGCGGAAGCGGGCGACCGGGTTCTCATGCCCCTGTCGGGCGAACCGCTGCATCAGGAGCCCCTGGTCTCCGGCGTAGCTGATCAGCAGGTTCGCGCCGAGCTCCCGCGTGCGGGAGATCACCCCTCGGAACGCGTCCTCCACCGACTCCGCCGAGCAGAACGGACTCTGGAAGCGCTTCTCCCCCACCGGATAGCGCCCCCGGGTCAGGGCCCCGCCGCGCATCGCCAGCTCCGGGTAGTCGTAGCTCACGAGGGTCTCGAGGAGGTGGTAGAAGCGGGAGTAGTTGTCCGCGGTGTAGGGTGGGTCGAAGTAGACGAGTCCGACCTCCTCCCCTGCGAGGGGACCGTCCGGCGCGAGGAGCGCCTCCGCCGGCATCGAGTGGACCCGGTTTCCTCCGAGGCGAGGGAAGGTGCTCCACTCCCTGCGGATCGCATCGAGCGCGAGGTGAAACTCGACATCGATCTCGATGGAGCGTCGACGCGCGACCGCGAGCAGCTCGGCGTCTCTTCCGATTCCGCGCGGCTGGGCGAAGTGGCTGGTGCCGGAGGTCGAGACGCTCGCCGCCTGGACGAGCGCCGCGAGGTAGAGCGCGCGCTTCGCCTCGCGGTGCGGAGCCCGCTCGGGGATCGCGTCGATCGCAGCGCGAAAGGAGTCGATCGCGATCGCCTGCTCCAGCCCGAAGTAGACATTGGCGGAGTAGGCGGTGATCAGCGCGTAGGGCGCGATCGTCGGATCGAGCCGGCGCTGACGGAGCAGTCCGGGCATCGCCTCCGCCAGGGGGGCGAATCGCAGGTCCGCAGATCGGAAGAGCG
>JAFMMO010000252.1 GCA_017859655.1 Pseudomonadota bacterium
CGATCGGGGCGATCCCCAGCCTGAACGCCCTCCCGCTCACCGCCCCCCTCCGCGCGGCCGACCCGTCGCGGGTGCGGGTGGTCTGGGATGCTCCCGCGCGCCTCGCGGACCTCCTGCGGCGGGGCGAGCTCGACCTCGCCCTCGTGCCCCAGGTCGAGCTGAGCCGTGACCCCGACTACCGGTTCCTCCCCGGGCGCGCGATCGCCTGCGACGGGGCCGTGGAGTCGATCCTCCTCTTCCACCACGGTCCGGTGGAGGGACTCGACCGGGTCGAGGTCGATGCCGCGAGCCGCTCCTCGGTCGAGCTCCTGCGGATCCTCCTCCATCGCCGGACGGGGCGGACCCCGGAGATCGTCCGCACCCGCGACGACTTCTCCCCCGCCGACCTCGGCGGGGCACCGGAGCGCGGGCTCCTCTGCATCGGGGACCGCGCGCTCGCGGCTCGTCACCATGCGGTCCCCCGCACCGATCTCGGGGCCTGGTGGCGCGAGGAGACGGGGCTCCCCTTCGTCTTCGCCCTCTGGATCGGGCGCGCCGGGCTCGACCCCGCGGTCCTCGCCATCGCCGAGGAGGCCGCGCGCCAGGGCGCCAGGCGTCGTGAGACGATCGGTCGGGAGTTCGCGGCCGAGCATCCCGAGGTGATCGACGGCGAGGGAGCGGCGCGCTATCTCACGGACACCCTGCATCACACCTGCGGGGAGCGGGAGCTGGCCTCCATCGCGCGCTTCGCCCAGGAGCGCCGGGAGATCGGCGGCGCCGTCCCGGAAGGGTGGCAGCCCCTCCCCTTCCCGCCGCCGCGTCTCCCCGCGGAGGAGGAGTCGTGATCCCCGTCACCGCCACGATCATCACCTTCAACGAGGAGTCGAACATCCGCGACTGCCTCGAGTCGGTGAAGTGGTGTCCGCACATCGTGGTCGTCGACTCCGGGTCGACCGACCGCACGGTGGAGATCGCACGGGAGTACACCGACCGGGTGATCGTCACCGACTGGCCCGGGCATGTGCAGCAGAAGAACCGCGCGGTCGACCTCGCGCCGACCGACTGGATCCTCTCCCTCGACGCGGACGAGCGCGTCACGCCGGAGGCGAGGGCGGAGGCGGAGAAGGTCCTGGAGGCGGAGCCAATCGAGGCGGGATTCTCCTTCCGGCGGAAGACCCGCTACCTCGGGCGCTGGATCCTCCACGGCGGCTGGTACCCCGACCGGAAGGTCCGCCTCTTCGATCGGCGCCGCGCCCGCTGGGGAGGGATCAACCCTCACGACCATGTCCACGCCGATGGCCCCACCGTCGCGCTCGACGGGGACCTGCTCCACTACACCTACCGCGACATGGAGCACCACCTCCGGACGATCGACTTCTTCACCGACATCGCCGCGCGGGAGAAGGATGTCCGCGGAGATCGGCGTCCCCTGCTCGGGATGCTGACGCGGCCCCCCTCTCGGTTCTTCCGCATGTACATCCTGAAGCGCGGCTATCGCGACGGCTTCGCCGGCTTCGTGATCGCCGGACTCGGCGCCATCTATGTCTTCCTCAAGTACGCGAAGCTCTGGGAGCGCCGGGACCTCCGCGCGCGGGGACTGGACCCCGATGGGGCGCCGAGAAACCGACGCGGGCCGGAGTGGGCTCCCCCCCGAAAGGCCCCGGTGGCGACGGGGGAGGAGGAGTGAAGGTCCTTCACCTCTTCTCGAACTGGAAGTTCACCGGCCCGGCGGACCCGGCGATGGTGCTCGCCACGGCGCTCCGGGAGACCGGGGTCGAGATCTCCTTCGCGGCCGGGCGAACCCCGGCGGAGGACCGCGGGGTGATGGAGCTCGCCCGGGAGCGCGGCCTCCCCCTCCTCGAGGGGCTGCAGCTGCGGAAGCACGGCCAGCCGCTCCCCTGGATCCACGATGTGCGGGCCCTGCGGCGGAGACTCCGGCGACGCGAGTTCGACCTCGTCCACTGTCACCTCCCGAACGACCATGCCATCGCCGCGACCGCCGCCCGCGGGACGGGAGTCCCCGTGGTCCGAAGCCTCTACGAGCTCGAGCCGCCCGCCAGGCGACGGGAGCGGGCGGCGGCCCGCCGCTCGAGCGCGCTTCTCCCCCCCACCGACGGGGCCGCCCGGCGCCTGCGGGCGCTGCTCCCCGACCGCGGCATCGAGATCGTCACCGTCCCCCCGGCCCTCGACCGGGCGCGATTCCCGAGCACGACCGATCGCTCCGTCCGGGAGGCGTGGGAGATCGGAGCCGAGGAGTTCGTCCTCGGAGTCGTCGCGCGGATGCAGCGCCATCGTCGCTTCCCCGAGCTGATCGAGGGATTCCGGCAGGTCGCCGTGGAGGACGCGGGGATCCACCTCGTGATCCTCGGGCGGGGCACCCACCAGGTCGCGGTCGCGCACGAGCCGGCGGCCCGCTCCGGAGTCGGAGAGCGCATTCACTTCCCCGGCTACATCGATCCGACGGAGTACCCCCGCGCGCTGGGGTCGTTCGATGCCCTCCTCTTCCTCGTCCCCGGCTCGGACGGGACCTGCCGCGCGATGCGGGAGGCGCAGGCGCGGGGGATCCCCGTGATCGTCAGCCGCCGTGGCCTCCTCCCCGAGCTCATCCTCCCGGGGGAGAGCGGTCTGCTCCTGGAAGAGGACTCCCCGGAGGCGATCGCCGCCGCGATCCGGGAGCTCCGACGCGACCCCGCCCTGCGCGACCGCCTCGCCGAGGGCGCGGCGCGCCATGCGAGCCGCACCTTCGACCCCGCCGAGGCGGCGGCCCGGGTCCGGGAGATCTACGGGCGATGCCTCGATCGCGGAGCCGCGCCGTGAACCGCCGGCCGAGCGGGGAGAGTCGGGGCACCCGGCTCGCCGCGCACTACGACGCGCTCTACGCCGGAACCGGGTTCGGAGACGCCCCCCGCTTCTACCGATGGATCGCGCGCCTCGCGCTCCCGGTCGCTCCCCCGGGCGATCCCCCCCGGATCCTCGACATCGGCTGTGGAGCGGGGGGGATGCTCCGCGCCTGGGCCGAGCGGGGCGTTCCCGCGGTGGGCCTCGACTTCTCCGCCCGGGCCCTCGCATCCGCGCCGAGTGGCGCGGCGCGCATCCGCGGAGACGGGACCGCTCTCCCCTTCGCCGAAGGCTCCTTCGACCTCGTGACGAACCTCGGAAATCTCGAGCACTTCGATGATCTCGCCGCCGGCATTCGGGAGATGCGACGGGTGCTGAGCGCGGAGGGGACGGCGTGGGTCCTGCTGCCGAACCTGCTCTACTCGGGGACCGTCTGGCGGGTGATCCGCGGCGGCGAGGGGCCCAACCACCATCAGCCGATCGACCGATTCGCGACCCGCGAGGAGTGGGCGGCCTGGCTCTCGTGGGGCGGCCTCTCCGTGGAGAAGGTGACCCCCTACCACAAGGGGAAGAGATGGAAGCGGCTCCTCCCGTCCGCCCTCGCGTGGCACTTCCTCTACCGCTGCCGCCGAAGCGCGCCGGGCTCCGGGCCGCCCCCTCCCGCACCTCTCGGGAGGCGCGCCCCCGAGGTCGACGCCCCGACGGACGACACCCCTGCGGGGCGATGATCGAGCGCGCTCCGCGCCGACCGCAAGAGGCCGCTCTTCCCCGCCGCGTCGACGCGGAACTCCCGAACGAATCATCCGCGTGGAGCTCGACCTCGGGGGAGAGGATCTCCTCCCTCGAAGTCGCGGCGTGGACGCGCCTTCCGAGGATCTCCCGGGAGTCAGGCACGACGCGTGCCGAACACCTTCGGCGGAAAGGGGGGGGGTGGACATCGCGTCTCTGGTGTAGACTTCGGATGTCCGGCTCGCCTCCCCCCTCGGGAACGACTCCGAGGAGCGGGCTCAGAAGCCGGGCTTGCGGCGACGGAGTGCGGTCCGAGGTGGACCGGTCGCGCCGCGGAAGCGCAGCAGCCCGAGGATGTCATGGATCGCATCGAGCCGCCCTCACCGCCCCCTGAGGATCCGTTCGACCCCTCGAACGGGTACGACCCGAGCCTGTCGGGCAGCAGCGGCTCCACCGGTGCGCCGCGCCTGCCGGCCGGAGACACGGGGGTCGAGCGGTTCGCGGTGGACGGCGTGGTCGATGGCGCGACGCTCCGCCAAGGCCCGATCTGCCGCATCTGCCCCCTCCGCTCGAGCTGCCGGGCGATCTGCGAGGTGGTCGAGGCGCTGCTCCCGAGCCCCGAGAAGGGTCGGGTCGACGCCGAGGACCTCCCGCGCCTCTTCTCCGGGATCCGCATGCGACGCGCGCTCCTCGACATGTCGCACATCCTCACCGAGCGCCAGCAGGAGGTCGTCCGGCTCTACTACCGGGAGTCCCTCCAGCAGCATGAGATCGCCTCCCTCCTCGGCGTCAGCCAGCAGGCCGTCCACGACAGCCTCCGTCGTGCACGCAAGACCGTTGGGGAGAAGATCTTGCACGAGGGGCGCACCGCCCCGACCCGCCGTCGACCCGGCCGCCCGCTCGACTCCTGAGGCCCCCCGGCGCCCCCCCCCTCCGACCGCCCTCCCCC